>JBCDEF010000041.1:0-17013 GCA_039179915.1 Planctomycetota bacterium
CGAGCCGGCTCGAGCCGCAGGCCACGATCTGCCCGCCGCCCGGTCCGTTGCTGCTGCCGGCCGAGGCCGACGCGCTCGACGACGACGGCTCGGCCGGCCGGTCCATCGGCGGCCGGCTGGCCGCGGACTGGCTCGCCTGGTCGGCCCAGCTCGGCCGGGCCCCGGGGCGGGTGGTCTGCCTCGCGGCCGAGGACCTGGGCTCGGCGGGACACGCCGCGACGCTGGGCCGAGCGGTCGGCAATGCCAGGCCCGGCGCCAGCGGCGACCGCTTCCGCGTGCCCGACCCTGTCGAGGCGACGCTCCGGCGGCTGCAGGAGCAGACCGCCGGCGGCAAGCCCCGGCGGTCGCTGCCGGCGTCGGCCGGCATCGACGAGCTCGCCGCCCGGCCCGGGCGGGCCCACATGTGGATGTACCGGTGGACTGGTCTTGCCCTGCTGATCGCGGCGGTCGCGCTGGTTATCCTCGGCGTCCGGCTGCGGGGCGGCGCAGCCGAGGCCAGCAGCGAGGCCCGGGAGCTGATCGCCTCCCAGCGCGACCGCGTCGCCGATCTGCTCCCGCCGACCGCGGACCTGAACTTCCCGTCGCTTGCGGCCCAGACCGAACTGACCCGGCTGCGGGCGCTGCGGCCCTCGACCGAAGCCATCGAGCCGGTGCGGCCGGTCATCCTGGCGGTCGACGAGATCGGCGCGGCCGTCGCGGTCGATCCCGATACACAGCTCGAGCGCGTGACCATCGCCCAGAGCTTCCTGTCCGTCCAGGTCTCCGGCCCCGAGACCCGATCGGTCGAGTTTGTGCCGCAGGCGCTCCAGGGCGGGACCACCCTCTTCGAGTGGCAGCCCAGCGAGATCAACCAGCGAGGCAACCGGTACCGGACCACGATCAACGGCATCTGGTCCGACCCCGACGCGGAGGCGCCCGGCTCATGAACCCGCTGACCGACGACGACCGCAACCGCCTGCTCCGCGCGACCGCGACCTCGTCGCGCAAGAACCGCCCGCGGTGGATGGTCTCGCTCGGGATCGCAGCAGTCGCAATCGCGGCGCTGTATGCCTGGCTCGGCTGGTCCGGCACGCGGGCGGCCAACCGGGAGCTCGCCGCGGCCCGGGCGGGCGACCAGCGGCTCGCGGCCGTGCTGGAAGAGGTCCGCGCCCTGCAACAGCCCCCGGAATCGGGTGACCAGGACTGGTGCGACCAAACACCGGGCTGGCAGACGATGGTCGAAGAGGCGGCCGACCGCGTCGGTCTGGACCGGCCGTCTCCGCCCTCGTTCGAGAGGCCGCAGAAAGTCTCGGACCAGTTGAGCCGAAACATCTTTCGGTATTCGGATGTCCGGGCGCCGTCGGCCGAGCCCTTGCTCGCCTGGCTCGCGGAGGTGGAGGGGACCATCGAGTGCATGCGGGTGCATAGCCTCGATATCCAGGCCGTCGGCCAGACAGGGTGGCGAGCGACCGTGACATTCAGCCGGCTGGAGAAGACCTCGTGACGACGGGCCCCCGAGTACGATTGATGAACCTGGCGTGGGCCGGCGCGGCCGCCGCGGCGGCGTTGGCGGCCACCGGATGCGGGGTGTTCGCCAACGGCGAGGTCTCCGACATGCTGGTCGCCGAGGGCGGCACGATCGGCCAGGCCAGATCGCTGATGCGCCAGGGCGACGACGCCTTCGACCGCGGCGAGTTCGACAACGCCGAGCGGCTCTACCGCCGCTCGCTCGAGATCGTTCCCGACCAGCCCGGCGTCCTGAACAACCTCGGCAACGTGCTCGTCGAACAGGGGCGGTACCTCGACGCCGAGGAAGTCTTCAAGCGGGCGATCGTTGTCGACGCCTCCCGCCCCGAGGTCTTTACCAATCGCGGCGGGCTGTGGCTCGATGCCAAGTGGCCCCGCGAGGCGATCAAGCACTTCGACCAGGCCCTCGAGCTCGACCCACGCTACCTGCCCGCGCTCCGCGGCAAGGCGACCGCGAACCACGTGATCGGCACCGTCGACGAGAGCTACCTCGGCGAGCTGCGGACCGCGATCCTGATCGAGGCCGACCCCGAGTGGCGGCGGTTCTTCGACCTCGAGCGGCTCCGCGTGCAGCAGGCGCTCCAGGTCGACAGCTAGCCGTCAGAGCAGGCTCGACGCCAGGCTGGCCAGCTCGCTCCGTTCGCTGCGGGCCAGGGTCACGTGGCCGACCAGACCGACCGACTTCATCTTCTCGACCGTGTACGACAGGCCGTTGGAAGCCTGGTCAAGATACGGGTTGTCGATCTGGCCGATGTCACCGGTCAGCACGATCTTGGTGCCCTCGCCGACGCGGCTGACGATGGTTTTGATCTCGTGCGGCGTGAGGTTCTGAGCCTCGTCGACGATCATGAACTGGTGCGGGATCGACCGGCCGCGGATGTAGGTCAGCGGCTCCAAGACCAGCTTGCCGTCGGCCATCAGCCGCTGGATGCGCTGCTCGGTGGAGTGGCTGTCGGGCGCCTGGTGCTCGCCGCCGCGGGTCGAGAGCAGGTAGGCGAGGTTGTCGAAGATCGGCTGCATCCAGGCGCCGAGCTTCTCGTCCTTGTCGCCGGGGAGATAGCCGATGTCGCGGCCCATGGGCATGATCGGGCGGGCGACGAGCAGCTTCTCGTAGCGCTCGTCGTTGAAGACCTTGGCCATGCCGGCGGCGAGCGCGAGCAGGGTCTTGCCCGTGCCGGCCGAGCCGAGCAGGGTGACCAGTCGCACGTCGTCGTCGAGCAGGATGTCGAGGGCCATGGTCTGCTGCGCGTTCCGCGCGAGGATGCCGTAGACCGGCTTCCGCGGCCCGGTGACGGGGATGATCTCGTCGGTCTCGGCCATGCGGCCGGCGAGCTGGCGGGCCAGGCCCGTGTGGTTCGGATCGTCGGCATCGGTCAGCAGCAGGTACTGGTTGGGCAGGATGCTCCGCGAGTAGGTCTCGCCGTCGGCGCCGGTGTACTCGAGGTAGGGCGCGAGCCGCTCCATCGAGAGCTGCTTGTCGTGGTAGAGGTCGTCGATCAGCTTGCCGGGGAGGCTCAGGTCGAGGTAGCCGCTGTAGAGCCGGTCGGCGTCGACCTTCTGGTTCTCGAAGTCCTCGCTGGTGATGCCCAGCGAGTCGGCCTTGATCCGCGCACCGAGATCCTTGGAGACGAACACGGCCGGCTGTCCCGCGAGCTGGAGCGTGTGCGCGACCGCGATGATGCGGTTGTCGGGCATGTCCTTGCTGATCGCCGGCGGCCGGGGGTGGTCCTCGACATCGATCCGGATGGTCCCGGAGCGGCCGGCCTCGGCCAGGGCGCTCGGGTTGAACTCGTTCGTCGGGCGCATCCTGCCCCAGGCGAGCGCCTCGGTCAGCGTGCCCAGCTCGCGGAGGCGGTCGAGGTGGCGAATGCACCGGCGGGCATTGCGGCCTAGATCGTCTTCGCGACGCTTCATCTGATCGAGCTCTTCGATCACCGGGTAGGGAATCACGATGTGGTTGTCTTCGAAGACAAACAGCGCATCGGGGTTGTGCAGCAGCACGTTGGTGTCGAGCACGAAGTGCTTCACGCGTGTCATGTCGCCGGCCGGCTCAGTCGGTCTCGCCGACGGTGATGCTTCGGCTGTCAGGATCTGCTCGGGGGCTTGGTGATTCGGTGGGGTCGGCATCCGTTCCGCCTTGTTGTGCATCGCCCCCGCCGGCGGGCTCCGCCGCCGATTCGAGCCGCGAGGGTGTCTCCGCCGGGAGCATACCGGGTCGCTCGTGGTCGGGCCCGCGCTCGGCCGCGGGCTCGGGCGCTGTAAACCCGGCCCAGGCGGCGGCGACGACCAGCATGACCGTCATCACGCCCGCGATCGCGGATTTGAGCACCGTCGAGAAGAGCTTGCCCGCGGCCGCGCCCGTGCCCGCCTTGGTCGAATCCTTCCAGCTCTTCTTGCCCCCGCCGCGTTCCATCATCGCTGCCAGCAGGCCCGCGCCCGCGACGCCGCCGATGACCGTGCCGACGATCGGGATCGGGATCAGCAGCGTGCCGGCGATGGCGCCGAAGAGCCCGCCCAGGAATGCGCCCCAGGCCCCGTGCTTGCCGGCGCCCCCGGCCTTGGCGCCAACGACCGACGCAAAAAACTCGACCCCCTCGGCCAACAGCACAAACATCGCCGCACCGGCAACCCACCACCAGCCGCCCGGGCCGTCGGCCAGCCCCGGCACCAGCCACCAGCAGAGGATCGATACCAGCAGCAGCAGCCACGTACCCGGAAGCGAGACCAGCGTCAGGCCCATCGCGCCGATGCCGACGATCAGCAAGATGATGACGGCGGCCCAGGTCATGCGGGTCTCCGTGGTGCTCGAAACAAAATCGATCGGCTCGGCCGGCGCTCCGTCAGGCCGGCTTGTTGTCCGAGGATTGTTCGTGAGCGGCCTCGTCTGGTTTCGTGCCGCTGTCGCTGCCCGCCTCGGCCGCGTCGGCGGCCGCGTTCTCGTCGGCGTAGTCCTCTGGCCGGGCGTGGCGGTGCATGGCAACAGCCCAGTCCTCCAGCGGCGTGTACTGGTACAGATCCAGCTTGATCTCGCGGCCGCCGAGCGAGGCGTGGTCCGGCTTGATCTTGAAGAAGAACAAGAACTTGTCCCACTTGCGCTTGTCGAACTCGGCGACATCGTCCGGCGTGATCGTCTCTCCGCCGGGCAGCGTCAGCGCGAGCGTTGCCGGGTCCCAGCGGTAGGTCTTGGAGGCGACGCGGAGCATGTGCAGCGCGAGCCACGAGCCGCCACCGAGCCCGACGATGACAAAGACCCACTGCACCGGGATGTCGTACGCCGCCAGCGGCTTTGGCGCGCTCTTGGCGGTCCACTCGGTCTCGAGCTCGTTGAGCAGGTCGCGGGGCGACTCGACATCGACATCGCTCGCGACACGTTCGGGCGAGAGCCGGCCGAGCACCGCGAGCGAGTCGTACCAGTCGAGCAGGGCGAGCTTCTCCGACGCGTCGCGGCCGCGGGCGCCTTCCGCGGCCGACTCCGCCTGCAGGTCGGCGCGGCGCTCGCCGAGTTGCTCGCGGTGCTCGCCCGGCGTTGAGCCCTCGGGCGGGCCGAGCCGCAGCGTCAGCCCGTGCGCCTCGTCCGCGGCTTCGAGGTACTGGAACAGCCTGTAGCTCGCCGTGTTCTCGCCCCGATTCGGGTAAGCGACCAGCGCGTCGTACAGGCCCCAGATCCCAAACCCAACCAGCACCAGCAAGAAGATTACGAGCTTGCGGAGCCAACGCACGCTGAGCCTGGTTCGCGTCCGCACCCCGGCCGGGGGCTCAGCGGGCGGTGCTTCCAGCGGCCCGGCGGGGGGGCCGGCGGGCGGCGGGGTCATCTGCGGATCGCTGGTCTCGGTCATCGCGTCTGTGCTCCGTCGGAAGCGCGCTGGGCACCCCTGAACCGGGGCACGACGCGCCCCGGATGACTGCTGCCCGTGTCCGGCCCCTCGGCCGGGTGTTTGCAGGATATCGGTCGCCCCGCTCGCCGGGTTCGGCCCGGAGCCGCAATCGGCACCGATCGCGGATCTCACCGACGATCGGCCGGCTACTCGGAGCGGCCGGTGAGCGCCTCGTTCCACCACTCCCGGGCCCAGGCGCGGCCCTCCGGCGTGCGGATCTGCTCAGAAAAGCCGCCAAGGCGGACCTCACGCTTGGGGATCTTGGGGTGGCCGCGGCCCGTGCGGACGGCGTGGTCGAGCCAAGCCTCGTGCGCCCGGCGGGCACGCTCGGCGTAATCCAGACGCTTCGCTTTGCTCCAGAACGCCCACATGACTCGGCCCCTGCCTCCAACCTTCGAGCTGCCGGAGTGTATCGGCTCAGCCCGCCTCGCCCAACACCCGGCCGCGCCACGCCCGCCGGCCCGCCTTGGCCAGCCGCAGCGAGTCCCACTGCACCGCCGTCATCGCCAGTGCGCCCACCGGGTGCAGCAGCACCGCCGCCACGCCCGACGTGAACCGCGCCGACAGCACCGCCCGCTCGGCCAGCGCCGCGACGCACGCCACGCCCGCGAGCGCAACCGCCCGGCCGTCCTCGACCACCCCCGCCGCGGCGAGCGCAAGCACCACGAACGGCAGCGCGTGCGCAACCGTGTGAACAAACGTCAAGAACACCAGCAGCCCCACCGAGCCCAGGCCCTCGAAAGCGTTCTTGGCGAAGCCCGACCAGCTCTCGGCGAAGCCGCGGTACATCCGCACGCTCGCCAGATCCTGGCCGTCGAACAGGTCGCTCTTGAAGCCCGCTTTGCGGACGGCCCGGGGCATCTTGATGCCGTCGTGGTAGCTGTCTTTGAAGGCTTCGTGCCCGCCGCTGGCGTCGTAGGCATCGCGACGGACAAACAAGAACTGCCCGCACGCGGCGCTGGTGCTCGGGTCGGTGGTCTGCCGCATGCGCCACATCGGCAGGTAGCTGAACAGCAGAAAGAAGATCATCGGGACCAGCAGCTTCTCGCCGAACGAGCCCGTGATCTGCCGTGGGAACGTGCTGAGCAGCCCCGCGTCGGAACCGGCTGCTTTGAGCTGCTGCGCGTGCGCGAGCGTGCGGGCGAGCATGTGTTCGGTGAAGCGCACATCGGCGTCGGTGAACAGCATCCACTCGCCGCCCGAAGCCTGCGCCATCCGCCAGCACGCGTGCTGCTTGCCGGCCCAGCCCTCGGGCAGCGGTACGGTCTCGACGAGCTTCAGCCGGTCGTCCTCCGCGGCGAGCCTGGCCAGGATCTCGGGCGTCGAATCGGTCGACTGGTCGTCATAGACCAGCACTTCGCAGTTGTCGTAGCTGCCATCCAGCACAGACCGCACGCAGGCCTCGATGTTGGCCTCTTCGTCGCGGGCGGGGATGCACACCGACAGCAGCGGCGTATCGACGCCGTCCGCGAGCGACGCGGGCGGGCGGCGGTACAGCCGCAGGTTGACCATCGCCATCACGAGCGCGCCCAGGCAGCTCAGGGCGGCGAACAGCATCAGGCCGGCGAGCAGGGTCACTGGAGCGACTCCTTCGTTCTGGTCCGGATCGCGTCGGTGCTGCGACCCGTAAGCCGGAGGTAGACGTCGTAGAGCGGGAAGGTCATACCGCCCGAATCGCCGAGCAGCGTCTCGAAATTGGCCGCATTCCGTGTGATCGCGAGCGCCGCGAGCTTGTTCGCCGCGGCCGGCATCGCCGACGCGACAGCCCGGTGCCACCCGGCGGTCGTCGTCCGCTCGGGCCGCTCGATCTCGGTGATGTGGGCGAGCATCTCGGGCTTCTGGTCGTCCCAGAACGGGTACTCGGACGCGAGGATCAGCACCTGGGGGTTCTCAAGCCGGCTCAGGATCGCGCTGACGCCGGGGCGGATCTCCATCGCGTCGCGCGGGTCTTGGAAGCGCCCCTGCGGCGTGATCCAGAGCGTGGGCAGGTGCTGGTCGCGCATCGTGCCCACAGCGAACTCGACCAAAGCCCCCTTCGACGCGGGGTCGTCCGGGTCGATGCCGAAGAGCCCGAGCTTCTTGAAGATGCCGACGTTGGCCAGGACGGCCCTGTCGATCGGCGCGATGCCCGCGCGGGCGGGGCCGCCGGCTCTTCGCAGCTTCTGGTCGAACCGCTCGATGTGCAGCAGCAGCCCGATCATCGGGTCCCACCAGCCGGCGTGGGTCATGCAGACGACAACCGGGCCGTCGTGGTTCGCGGCGGCGTCGAGCCGCTCGAGCGAGCCCGGGGTTATGCGGGCGGCGTGGAACTTTTTGCGGAGCATGCGCCGCGCGATCAGCCGGAAGACCCGCGCGACGTTCGGGTCGTAGCGGCCCTCGATGATGCCGTGCTGTGCGGGGTCGGCGCTCACGCGGTGACGGGCTGCGCAGCATCGCTCGCCGCGGCGGGCATGCCCGGCTGACCGATCTCGAGGAACTCGCCCGCGGCCTTCTTGGGGCCCTCGAAGCCTTGTCCGGCCTCGGGACGCGGCACGCCCATGTTCAGGTCCTCGAAGACCGCGTGGGCCGCGGTGACGCCCGACATCAGCACCATCGGCACGCCCGGGCCCGGGTTCGCGCTGCCGCCGGCGAGGTAAAGCCCGTCGAGCGCGCGGGAGCGGTTCCGCGGCTTGAACCCGCCGCCGAGCTTGCCGTGCGAGGCGAGCCCGTAGATCGCGCCGCCCTCGGCGTTGTACATCCGGTCGATGCCGTCGGGTGTGAGCGCGTGCTCGATGGTGATGTGCTGCTCGATGTCCTCCATGCCGAACCGCTTGAGCTTGTTGATGATGATCGGGCGGTACTGCTCGAGCAGGCCGCCGGGCCCGTCCCAGACCTGGCCCGGCCGCTTGTACGCGGTGTGCACGAGGATGTAGAGCGCCTCGCCGCCCTCGGGCGCCTGGTTCGGGTCGGTGCGGCTCGGGGCGGCGATGTAGAGCGTCGGATCCCGCGCGGGGATGCCCTTGCGGTAGATGTCGCCGAACTCCGACTGCGAGTCGCCGCTGAACAAAAAGTTGTGGTGCGCCAGGTGCTCGTACTGCCGGTCGAGGCCGAGGTAGAGGACAACGCCGGCGCAGGCGGGCTCGTACTTCCTGGCGATCCGGTCGGCCTCTTTGTGGCCCGCGGGCGTGGCCAACAGCTGGCGGTTGGTCCGCTGCACATCGCAGTTGCTGACGACCGCGTCGACCTTGATCGTCCGCCCGCCTTCGAGTTGCAGCCCGTGCACCGAGCCGCCGGAGTCCAGGATGCGTTCGACACGCGCGCCGGTGATGATCTCGACGCCCTGCTCGCGGGCGATCTTCTCGAGAGATCGCGCGATCAAGCGTGTGCCGCCGTCTTTCCCGTCGGGGGCCATAGGGTACCAGCAGCCGTGGTCTGTCTGTGCGCTGGCGATCAGGCTCAGGATCGCGGGCGCGAGGAACGGGCTCGAGCCGACGTACTGCAGGAAGTGCTCGACAAGCTGGGCCACGTGCGGTTCTGCGATCGACTTGTGCGCCGTGGCCGCCATCGTCGAGTGCATGCGCATCGCCAGAGCGTCGCGCATCACCCCAGGCTCTTTCGGCGGCTTCTTCATCATGTCGAGCGGCGACTCGAGATCGTTGAAGAAAAAGACCTTTTCCGAGAGGCCGTACATGCGGCGGCTGAACTCTAGAAACGCCTTGTAGCCCTCGCCCGGTCGCTCATCGGGGAACTGGCGGTTGAGGGCGGCGGCCATGTCGTCCGGGTCTTGGCGGAGGTCGATCGCCGTGCCGTCCTCGTAGAAACACCGCCACTGCGGGTCGAGGTCGACCAGGTCGCAGTAGTCGGCCGGGTTGCGGCCCGACCGGCGGACGATGCCGCGGAAGACCTGGGGCATCGTGATGATCGTCGGGCCCATATCGAACGAGTAGCCGCTGTCTTCGATGAGATTCATCTTGCCGCCGAGGTGGCGGTTGGCCTCGATCAGCGTGACCTTGAGACCCTGTCCGGCGAGCTCGACGGCCGCGGAGAGGCCCGCCAGCCCGCCGCCGATGATCCCGATGTGTGTGCTGCTTGCCGCGGTCATGCTCACGTTCCTTGTGTGCGGTCGTGCCTGCTGTGGTTCGCCGGATCACGCGGGGAGGATGCCCCCCAAGCGTAGAGCCGGCGGAGCCACGGCGTGATCTTTTCGACCGGCGTGGGCGGTGGATCCAGGGGTACCCGCGGCCGCTTGGGCGTGCGGCTGATCGCCACGGGCCGGGTCATCGCGAGCAGGCCCTCTGCGCCGCGGCTGACGCCCCAGCCCGAGTCGCCGTGGGCCGACAGCGGCGCGCCGGGGTGGCCGGTCGGTATGACCGCGTCGTTGATGAAAACCGTGCCCGCGGGCGACGAGCTCGTGAAAGCTCGTGCGTCGGCGGTCGAACCGAAGACCGAGAGCGTGAGCGGATCGGTCGGAGCGAGTGTGTGCCTCGCTTGCGCTTCGGGCTCGTCAAGACCCGAGGATCCGATGTCTTTTAACGAGGCCGAAGCGCTAGCGAGGCAATTCACCGCCAGAAGCGGACCAAAGTGCGACCCTTTATACAGATCCGATTCCATCGGCGCGCTCCCGATGACGATGGGCGCGAGCTTCTCGGCTTCAGGATCACCCGCGATCAGCTCACCGCCGGCGGCTAAAGCGCCGCGTGCGACCGCTCTGCACCGCTCGGTTGCGGCGTCATCGATCAGCCGACGGGGTTCGGCCGCCTTCGATACCGCCCGGAGCTCGTCGAGGAACCGGTCCATCACGGCCGGATCGACAAGCACACGGCGGGGCGCCATGCAGGTTTGCCCGTGGTTGAGCGTCAGCGCATACCAGACGCAGCGTGCGGCGAGCTTGACGTCAGCCGAGGCCAGCACGACGGCCGTGTCGTTGCCCGAAAGCTCGAGCGTGCTGGGGATCAGCCGGGGCGCGAGCGATTCGGCGATGCGCCGGCCGACGCCGGTCGAGCCGGTGAAGACCAGGTGATCGAACGCTTCTTCGTCGACCAGCTTGCGGCCCGCGTCCCGGGTCGGCTCGGTCCGGTCGAGCGCTACGCCGGCTTTCTCGGCCAGGTCGAGCAGCCGGTTCTGGGTCTGCGGCGCGTGCTCGCTGGGCTTGACCAGCAGCGCATTGCCGGCCGCGAACGCCTGCACGATCTGGATGCCCACGAGCTGCACCGGGTAGTTCCAGGTTGCGATAATCGCGACGCGGCCGAGGGGCTTGCGGGCCACCCGGTGGCGGACGCCGAGTAACCAGATTGGTTTTCCGGGGGGCGTGCGGTCGCGCAGGATCTTGGCGGTGTGCCGCTCGTGCCAACGGCACGCGGCCAGCAGCGGCAGGACGTCGCTGGCGAGCGCCTCAAAGCCCGGCTTGTGGACCTCGTCGCCCATGAGCCGGACGAGCTCGTCGGCGTGGTCGGCGATGAGCACACGGAAGCGGGCGATGGTCCGGCAACGGTCGGCGAGGTCCGGGATCAGGCTGACGGTCGGCACAAGAGAGTGTACGGGCCGGCTACCGTGCATCCTCGGCGTCGGACCCGCCGAAACGCCGAGCGGAAGGTGGTGCCGAAGATGAGTTGTCAGCGAGTCGCGGTGGTTGGTGCGGGCCCGGGTGGGCTGAGCTGCGCGGTGCTGCTGGCTGCATCGGGCCTCGATGTCACGATCTTCGAGTCGCAGCCGATCATCGGCGGGCGGACGGCCCGGATCTCGCTCACTGGCGACAACGGCCGCGACTACCACTTCGACCGCGGGCCGACGTTCTTTCTGATGCCCTATGTGCTCGAGGAGATCTTCGCCGCGGCCGGCAAGAACCTGCACGAGCACGCGACGCTCTCTCAGTTGGACCCGATGTACCGGCTGCTGCTCGGCCGCGAGAACGCCTCGCCGATCACGCTCGATTGCACGCAGGACATCGCCGAGATGACGCGCCGGCTTGCAGCGATCGACCCGGCCGATGCGTCGAACTTTGCCCGGTTCATCGATGACAACCGCACGAAGCTCAATCTGATGGAGCCGATCCTGCGGAAACCGATCCGCAGCCTGCTCGACCTGGCGGATTTCGAGACCGCGAAAGTGGTTCCGCATCTGAACCCGCACTTGTCGGTCCACCAGCTGCTGAGCAAGTACTTCAAAAACCCGCTCGTGCAGCGGGCGGTGAGCTTCCAGAGCAAGTACCTGGGTATGAGCCCGCACGACTGCCCGAGCATCTTTACGATCCTGCCGTTCATCGAGTACGAGTACGGCATCTGGCACCCGACCGGCGGCTGCAACGCGCTGATGGCGGCAATGGCCGAGGTGTTTACCGAGATCGGCGGCACGATCAAGACCGCGTCGCCCGTCGAGCGGGTGATGTTCAGCGGCAAGACGGCCACGGGCGTTGTCATCGACGGCGACGAGCAGCGGTTCGACCATGTGGTGATCAACGCCGACGCACCCTGGGCGATCAAGAACCTGATCCCGAGCTCGGTCCGCGGGGGCCAGATCTCCGACACGGCGATCGACCGCAAAAAGTACTCGTGCTCGACGGCGATGCTGTACCTGGGCCTTGAGGGCGAAGTCGACCTGCCGCACCACACGATCTATGTGACGGGCAAATACGAGGACAACCTCGCGGACATCACCGACCGCGGACGGATGACCGAGGACCCGTCGATCTATGTGTGCAACCCGTCGGCGCTCGATCCGGGCCTGTCGCCGGAGGGCGACTCGGCCCTCTATGTCCTGCTGCCGACGCCCAACTGCAAGGTCGGCGAGTCGGGCGAGGGCGGCGGGATCGACTGGTCGACGGAGGCCGGCCCGACGCGGACGCGGATGATCGAGCAGATGGAGCGGGTCTTCGGCATCGACGACATCGAGCGGCGGACGCGGGCCGAGCTGATGCTGACCCCCGACGACTGGCGGGCGAGCAACATCCAGTTCGGGGCGACGTTCAACATGGCGCACGGGCTGATGCAGATGCTGCACCGCCGGCCGCACAACGAGCTCAACGGGCTTCGGAACTGCTGGCTGGTCGGCGGCGGCACGCACCCGGGCAGCGGGCTGCCGGTGATTTTCCTCTCAAGCCAGACGACGGCCCGGCTGGTGTGCGATCGTGCGGGCGTGAGCTGCGCGATCGATCGACCGCTGAAGCCCGCGGCCGAGCTCACGGCGGTCTGAACGCATCGCTCCAGATATCACGCGGTATGCTCATGGCGTGATCGCGTCTCACCCATGCACCGGCTGCGGGCTCGATGTGCGCACCGTCGCGGCGCCGCCGGACCCGCACTACGGCCTGCCGGTGGTGGTCTGCCCGCGGTGCGGGGCGGCATCGGTGCGTCGGCGGTCGCGGCTGCGGCCCAGGGACGCGGTGCTGCGTCGCGTGCGGGTTGTGAGCGGGCTGGTCTGGCGCGGATCGATGCTGCTGTTGCTCGGCATCATCTCGCTGGTGCCGCTGGCGGTCGCGATGAACACGGCCGGCGACGAGCGGGCGAGCGAGCCGGTCTCGCTGCTGATCGTTGAGGCCCGGGAGCGGCTGGCCGAGGAGCGTGATCTGATGCCGCTGCTGCTGCCGGTCGCGGCGGTCAGCACGATGCTGGTTGCGGCCGGCGTGCTGGTCCGCGTGCTGCTGCGGCACTGGCGGCTGTGGGCGCTGCCGCTGGCGGCAAGCGTCTGGATCGGGCTGGTGTGGGCAGCGATCATCCTCAACACGAACGACGCCCGGGCGCTCCGCGGCGACCCGGTCGCCGGCCTGAGCACGCTCGCCATCACGATCGCGCTGATCTGGCTCGGCGCGGCGCTGACTCACGGCGCCCTGCCCGGGCCGATGCACCGCCACGCCCGGCAGCTCCGGCGGGCAAGGAAACAGCAGCGGCGTCGGCTGCAGAGGACGGCGAACGGATGAGCGGGGACGCACACGACAAAAACCCGGCTCCGGAACAGCTCGTACAGCGGGCGGGCGAGCAGGCGGGCGAGCGGGTGGGCGAGCGGGTGGGCGAGATCACTGGCGAGCGGCCGTGCGTGGCGTGCGGCTATTCGCTGCGGCGTCAGCCGATCGTGCGCGAGCCGAACTACGGCCTGCTGATCGCCCGCTGCCCCGAGTGCGGCACGGTCGCGGCGCTTCAGGAGTACCCGGCGTTGGCAGCCGGTGCGCTGCGGCTGCGGACGCTGGCGGCGCTCGGCCTGCTGCTGGTGGTCGTCGGGCTGCTGGCGGCGCACGCGGGGCTGACCGCGGGGATGGTCACGGTCGTGCAGGCCGGCGGCTCGAGCGAGCGGGCCGTCGAGACCATCGCCGAGGCCTGGGCCGAGCATTACAATGAGTACTGGGCACGCGGCGAGGACCTCTACCGCGGGCAGTACCAGCACGTGCTGGCTTCGGACGGCTCGCTCGTGACCAACCGATGGGCGCCGATCCGCTCGACCTGGTTCACGCAACAGGACGATCTGCGGGCATCGATCGAGCCCGGCCTCTTTGATTGGCCCGAACTGCTCGCCCAGACCCCTCCGGGCGGGCTGGCGGTGATGGGCGCGCTGCTGGCCGTCGCCGGCGGGGTGTGGAGCGTGCTGCTGCGGTCGCCGCGGTGGTCGATCGCCTTGGTCTCGGTGCTGCCGATCGGGGTAGCGACCGTGCTGATCTTCGAATCGGCGGACCCCGCGATGCGCCCAGCGATGGGCGCCTGGGTCGACCCGACAAGCCTGGTTCGCGAGCTGCAGTTCACCGGCGTGGTGACCGCCGGCGCGGTTGCGGCGTTCGCGTGTACGGCATTGGGGGTCTGGCAGGGCCGGCGGGTGGCGCGGTGGACGGTCCGCGCGGTGCTGCCGCCGGACATGCGCGGGGCGTTCGTGTCGCTGTGGATACGCGACGGGCTCGAGCCGGCGAAGGGCGCGGTCGGGCCCGCACGGGATCACCCCGAAGCGCACAGGAACCGGCCGGCGTGAAACGCACCGGCCGGTTCAGATTCGGCACGCCCCCGCCGCTAGCTGAACGAGCCGAGAGGCGGGGGCGGACACGGTCAGGTCAGCCAGACCGGGGCCTTGGGCCGATCCCAGAACCAGCCGGCGGCCAGGACCAACGGCACCGCGACGAGCGCGTTGACGAGCATGAATACACCCGCGGCCGCGAACTCGCCGGCGAAAACGGCCATCACCGGGGTCAGCACGCAGGCCACCGCGGTCATCGCGTGCGCCCAGCGGTGCCGCAACGACAGCCCACCGATCAGGACCAGGCATAGCAGCCCGCTGTACACCAGCGGGGCGAACCCGGTCAGACCCATCGAGAGTTGCACCGACGCCAGGCCCACCAGGGCAATCAGGGCCACCCACATCACGCTCGGCATGCGGGGCGCTTCGTTCGGAACGTTCTGTCTCATGGCTCGCTCCTTTCAGGTCGGTTGTGTGCTTTGATTGGTGCATCGTACGGCTGCATACACCCATTGTCGAATAAAAAGAGAGGTTTATCGATATGAATCCACCGCTTTCCGCTCTTCCCTTCGACACCCGCACCGACGCGATCCTCGCCGAGCTCGACAAGGCCGGTCAATACAAGCACTTGCAGATGCTCGATTCGCCGATGGACGCGGTCGTCAAGATGCGGAAGCCCGACGGCAGTTTCCGCGACACGCTCTGCTTCTGCTCGAACAACTACCTGGGCCTGGCGAACCACCCCGAGGTGATCGAGGCGGGTGTTGAGGCGCTGCGAACGTATGGCGCGGGAACCGCCAGCGTGCGGTTCATCTGCGGCACGTTCACGCCGCACGAACAGCTCGAAGCCACGATCGCGCGGTACATGGGGACAGAAAGCAGCTACACGTTCGTCAGCTGCTGGACGGCCAACGAGAGCCTGTACCCGACGTTCGCCGAGCCGGGCGATCTGATTCTCTCCGACGAGCTCAATCACGCGTGCATCATCGATGGCATCCGGCTGGCCGCGGTGATCAAGAAAGGCGTGCACAAGGGCGTGTTTGCGCACTCGGACATGGACAGCCTGCGCACCAAGCTTGAAGCGGCAAAGGCCAATCCGGACGTCACCGGTCAGATCTGGGTCATCACCGATGGCGTCTTTAGCATGGAGGGCGACATCGCCAAGCTGCCCGAGCTGCGCGCCCTGTGCGACGAGTTCGACGCGATGCTGGTCGTCGACGACAGCCACGGCCACGGCGTGATGGGCAAGACCGGTCGCGGCACACACGAGCACTTCGACATGGTCGGCAAGGTCGATTTCTTCACCGGCACGCTCGGCAAGGCCCTCGGCGGCGGCGCGGGCGGGTTCATCGCCGGCGCGAAGCGCGGCAGCGAACTCACCGTCCAGCGCGGGCGGCCGACGCTGTTCTCCAACGCCCTGCCGGTGACCGTAGCCGCGAGCGCGAACAAAGCCATCGAGGTCCTGATGCGCGAGCCGGAGCATGTCCAGAAGCTTCGGGACAACGTCGCCTACGCCCGCGAGCACATCACGGCCGCGGGCTTCGATGTCATCGAATCCCCCACCGCCATCTGCCCGATCATCGTCGGCGATACGGCCAAGGCGATCAGCATGAGCCAGCGGCTGATGGAGCTCGGCGTCTTCGTGATCGGCTTCGGCTACCCGGTGGTGCCGGAGGGGACGGCGAGGCTGCGGATCCAGATGTCGGCCGCCCACGAGCGCGAACACATCGATGAGCTGGTCGGGGCATTGAAGAAGCTGTGAGTACGTTTCGGAACTTGACCAGCCTAGAACCGAATAGCGGCATGGCATGAATCTCACCCTCGCGAATGCTGGCCTTCCCATGATTGTCGTGTGGGTGCCAGGTCTCTTCTTGGCGTTCATCCCAATCGTGCTCGCGGAAGCAACTGTCTATCGATTGCTTCATAAGGGAGAAATCGTTCGCTGGCTCGCTCGCGTATCCGCTGCGAATGTGGCATCAACCCTATTGGGTGTGCCACTCACATGGCTTGCCCTTGTCATTCTCCAGATGAACACTGGCGGCGGCGGCGCGTTACCACTTGATACCACAATCGACCGTCTCATCGCAACTGTTCTGCACTCGCCTTGGGTCGTCCCATATCAGCATGACCTGCACTGGTTGTTTCCCGCTGCAGGCTTGTTTCTCACACTTCCATTCTTGATCGTTTCCGTCATGCTGGAACACTTGGTGATCCGCTGGATGGCGCAGAGCCACGGTGATGACACCACACGGCTCACCCGGGCCACCGCCTGGCTAGCGAATGGGATTACCTATTTCGGAGTCGCATCGCTGTGGTCACTAGGTCTCTACATTGCTGTAGGTGCTGCTTAGTCACCGCGCATTGTCCAACGGAAACGCCGGCCTCGCCAGGGGTCTGAGCGCGAGCCCCAGCAGGGCTCGTTCCGAGTCGTCGCCGGCGATGCGGTTGGTGGCGAGTTTGCCGCAGCCAGTACAGCGATGGATGATCGCCCACTCGCCGCCCGGCCTGACTTCGATGCCGATCGGTTCCATGGTGGCTTTGCAGTGGCTTGCGCGGTCGCCGGGGCGGTCGTCGACGTGGCGGGACCAGAGGCAGGCGGGGCAGTGGTTGCGGTGCTTGGTGCCCCAGGCCTGGCCCGGGACGTGGAGTTTGCAGCGGATGCAGGTGAAGCCGTCGGCTTCGTTCTTCCGGCCGGGGCGGGCCCGGCGGTCGGTGTGGCGTGGCA
>JBCDEF010000042.1:0-16729 GCA_039179915.1 Planctomycetota bacterium
CGGCCTCGTTTCTGGGGTGCGGCGGGGCTGAAGCGGACGCCCGAATGTGACGACGGCTAGACGGTCAAGGGACCCGACGGAGACCCCCGTGCCGGCCGCATCACGACCCGCCAACGAGCCCGATCGCCTCTCGGCCTTGCACGCGCTCGACCTGCCGGACCTCCTGCCCGCGCCGGCGTTGGACCGGATCGCCGCGATCGCCGCCGACCTCGCCGAGACGCCGATCGTCACCGTGAGCCTGATGGACACGGACCGGAAGCTGACCATCGCCGCGGTGGGCGTCCCCGTGGGCGAGATGCCGCGAGACGAGACGGTCTGCAGCCACGTGATCGCCGAGGGCCGGACCGTCGCGATCGGCGACCTGGCGGAGGACCCGCGGACGGCGGACAACCCCAATGTGGCCTGCGACAACCCGGTGCGGTTCTATATCGGGGCGCCCATCGCGCTGACCTGCGGGCACGTCGTCGGTGCTCTGTGCGCAATGGGGCCCGAGGCGCGACCGGTCGATCCGGACACGGTCCGCCGGCTCGAAGACCTCGCGGCGCTCTGCGCCATCGAGCTGGAGACACGCGTCGACCGTGCGCACCTGGTGCGTGCGCGGCAGACGCTGCGATCGATCCAGAACGCCGCGCCCGTCGGTATGCTCAGGATCGAGCCGGTGCGGGACCACCGCACACGCATCGAGGACTTCCGCATCCTCGAGGCCAACGCCGCAGCGGGCAAGATCCTCGGTCGCCCGGCCGTCTCGATCCAGAGCAGCACGCTGCTGGACCAACTCGCCGCGTTGCAGGGCTCGCCGGTCTTCGAGATGCTGTCGCACGTTTCAGAGAGCGGCGACAGCGACTGGATCGAGCACGAGTACGCGGACCGTCGCTTCTCGGCCGCGCTGCGGTTCCATGCGGTCTGCGTGCCCGAGGGCCTGCTGCTGACGATCGAAGACATCACGCAGAGCGTCTCGCACCGTCGCGAGCTCCTGGCGCAGGACCAGCTGCTCCGCCAGTTCATCCGCCATACCCCGGCCCCGATCGCGATGTTCGATACGCAGATGCGCTATCTGATCGCCGCCGACCAGTGGCGAGAGGACTACAGCCTCGGCGACGCGGTTCTCGAAGGCCGGTCGCACTACGAGGTCTTCCCGGATCTCGACGAAAAGTGGAAGGCCCTGCACCGCCGCGCGCTGGCCGGCGAAACGATCTACTG
The DNA here is from genome assembly GCA_039179915.1 of Planctomycetota bacterium. Taxonomy (GTDB): domain Bacteria; phylum Planctomycetota; class Phycisphaerae; order Phycisphaerales; family UBA1924; genus JANQQZ01. Next base: position 1,201 of record JBCDEF010000042.1, read on the forward strand.
CGAGCTGGACCGCTACGAGCCGGAAGACGCAAAGGTGCGTTTTCTCCGCTATCAGTACCAGCCGTGGCGGGATGCGTCCGGCGAGATCGGCGGGATCCTGGCGTTCATCGAGGACATCACCCCCCGTGTCGCCCGCGAGCGAAAGATCGAGCAGGCCCTGCACCTGCTCGAGCAGACCGAGCGGGTCAGCGGCGTCGGCGGGTGGTCGTTCGATGTCGCCCGCAACGAGCTGTTCTGGACCCCTCAGGTCTACACCATCCACGGCCTGACCGCGGAGTACACGCCGACGCCAGAGTCCGGCATCGAGTTCTATACCGACCAGTCGCGACCGATGATCGAGCGGCTGTTCGCCCGGTCGATCGAGCACGCCGAGCCGTTCGACGCCGAGCTGGAAATCCGCCGAGCCGACGGCGTGATCATCCCCGTCCGTGCGATGGGCCAACCCGTGGTGCACGACGGGCGCGTGGTCCATGTCGCCGGCTCGTTCCAAGACCTGAGCGTACAGAAAGCCCGCGAAGCCCGCGAGAGCCGAGAGGCCGCCCTGCTCGAGGTCATGAGCCTCCAGTCCAAGGACCTGATCTTCGCCAAGGACCTCGAAGGCCGATTCACGATGGTCAACCCCGCGTTCGAACGGTTCTGCGGCAAGCCGGCGGACCGCATCATCGGCAAGACCGACTTCGAGGTCATGCCGCTGGAAATCGCCACGCTCTGCCGTGACGGCGACGCCGAAGCGATCGCCCGCCGCGAGCCGATCGATCTCGAAGAACAGGTCGAGACGCCCGCCGGCACGGTGCACTTTCTGACCACCAAGCAGCCGCATGTCGGGCCCGACGGCCGTGTGCACGGCGTGATCGGTGTCTCGCGGGATGTGACGGAGTATCACACACTGATCGCCGAGGCGCGGCGGAGCCAGGAGAGCCTCCAGTTCGCCCTCCATGCCGCCGACGGCGGGTTCTGGGACCACGACCTGGTCACCGACACCGTCCACTACAGCGATTCGTGGTACAGCATGCTGGGCTACGAGCCCCAGGAGTTCACCGCGACGCCGGGCCTGTTCTGGGATGTGCTGCTCGACGCCCGCGACGTTGATCGCGTCCGCGATGCGCACGACGCGTACCTCTGCGGCGAGGCCGAGCTGTACCACGAAGAGATCCGGCTGACCTGCAAGAACGGCTCGAGCCGCTGGGTGCTCGACGTCGGCCGGGTGATCGAGCGCGACGACCGCGGGCGGCCGCTGCGGATGGTCGGCGTCCACATCGACATCGACGAACGGAAGCGCGAGCACGACCGGCTGCAGACCGCGCTGCGGGCGATGCGCTCGGGCCTCTGGGAGTGGGACCTGTCCGACAACACCTGTCTGTTCGACGACGAGTGGTTCAGCGTGCTGGGCTACGAGCCGGGCGAGCTGCCGCAGGCGTTCGAGACCTGGGAATCGCTCTGCCACCCCGACGACCTGCTATCCGCCAAGACAGCGCTCGGGACCTATCTTGCCGGCTCGTCCGATCGCTACGCATTCGAGCACAGGCTCTGGACGAAGCAGGGCACATGGAAATGGGTGCTCGGGACGGGGACGGTGACCTCGCGGGACACCGAGGGCCGCCCGCTCCGCGTGGTGGGGGTCAACATCGATTTCGACGAACGCCGCAAGGCCGACGAGCAGCTCGCCGACGCCCTGTTCGCCGCCGAGCACGCCAACCGCGCCAAGAGCCAGTTCCTGGCGAACATGAGCCACGAGATCCGCACGCCGATGACCGCGATCCTGGGCTACACGGAGCTGATCCTTGCCGAGACCAGGCTCGAGCCGGCGCAGCGCGAGATGATTTCGACGATCTACCGCAACGGCGAGCACCTGCTCTCGCTGATCAACGACATCCTCGACCTGTCCAAGATCGAGGCCGGCAAGATGACCATCGAGCAGATCGAGTTCAGCCCGGCCGAGGTCCTGCTGGGGGTCCGCGAGCTGATGGCCGAGCGGGCCGCGGCCAAAGGCATCCGCTTCGAGCTCGACGGACAAAGCCGGATCCCCGAGCGGATGATGGGCGACCCGGTCCGGCTGCGGCAGATCCTGGTGAACCTGGTCGGCAACGCGATCAAGTTCACGGCCGAGGGCTCGGTCGTCGTGACCGCCCGGCCGGTCTGGTCCGAGACCACCGACGCCACGCGGCTGCTGATCGATGTCCGCGACACCGGTGTGGGCATGAAGCCGGACCACATCGACCTGCTGTTCAAGCCGTTCCAGCAGGCCGACGAGTCCATGACCCGCCGGTTCGGCGGAACCGGGCTCGGGCTGTCGATCTCCCAGCGGCTCGCGCAGCTGCTCGGCGGCAGGATCCTTGTTGAGTCCGAGTGCGGCCGCGGCAGCACGTTCACCGTCGCGCTGGATGTGAGCGATGCGCTGCCCTGCCGATGGGTGCCGCTGGACACGGTCCGCGGCGAGCTTGCGCTGAGCCGGGACCCAACGCCGGTGCCGTCGGCCGGGGCTCTCTCGCTCGATGCGCGTGTGCTGCTGGCCGAGGACGGCGCTGACAACCAGCGGCTGATCGCGCACCACCTCCGCCGGGCGGGCGCCGAAGTGGCCATCGTCGAGAACGGCCGGCTGGCACTCGAAGCGGTCGCGGATAGCGAACGAGCCGGCGAGCCGTTCGACCTGGTCGTGATGGACATGCAGATGCCCGAGATGGACGGTTACGCCGCCTCAACGGAACTCCGGCGCCGCGGGGTCACGATCCCGATCCTCGCGCTGACCGCCCACGCGATGGACGGCGACCGGGAGCGGTGCATCGCGGCCGGCTGCGATGAGTACCTCAGCAAGCCCGTCGACCGGGCCAAGCTGGTCGCCGCCTGCGACCACTGGACCGGGCGGATGAGCGACCGCTGGTCGATCGACGGCGACGCGCCCAGAGCCGCGTGATCGGATAGAATTATCGGGAATATCTCGCGACGCTCGGTCGTTGCCCGGTGTGACACGCCGATGGGCCACGCGAACGCGGTGCCCACCCGCGCCCGAAGCCGCCAACGGCGAGTTGCCGTTGTGAGACCGAGAGCACCAGGCAGATTGAAGGAGTTCGCCGATGATCCCGCAGAAGCACGCCGTTTTGACCCTCGCCGCCGCAGCCATGCTCGCCTCCACGCCGGCGCCGTCACTGGCCGCCGCAGCCGGGACGATCCAGGCCCAGCAGCCCGAGCAGTCGCCCTCGGCCGAGGCCGAGCCGGTCCGCAACATCAGTGAGTGGAACCTGACCAACCGCTCCCGGCCGCTCGCGCTCCGCGGCTACGACCCGGTCGCCTACTTCCCGGAAGGCGGCGGCAAGGCCAAACGCGGCAACGAACGCATCAGCGTCAATTACCGCGGCGTGAACTACAACTTCACCAGCCGCGAGCACCGGGCCCTGTTTACCGCCAACCCGAGCCGATACGAACCGGCCTACGGCGGCTGGTGCGCCTGGGCCATGTCCACCGGCGGCAAGACCGAGATCGACCCGAAAAACTATATCGTCAAGAACGACCGTCTGTTTGTGTTCTACAAGGGCTTCTTCGCGGACACACGGAAGGACTGGCTCAAGGGCAACCACTCGAGCCTCGCGAACAAGGCCGACGGGCACTGGCGTGATATCGCCGGCGAGGAGCCGCGTCGAAGCCCAGTTGACGAGGGCTGAGGCGGCTGAGGCGGATAAAGTTTGTGTTTACAAACTTTTTCGGCCGGCACGGAATGGATCGTTGGCATCGCCGGTTTTCCACCTGAAGCAGCATCCCGCTGCAGAGCACACAGGAGAACACGCCATGCACGCCATCAACGAACTCCGTCACGCCGTCCGCAGCACCGTCAAGGCCATCGACACCAACCACCCGCCCCATCAGGGCTACATCGTCCCGGTGATCGTGGGTCTGGTGATGTACGGCGGGATCGCGACGATCGCCGCCGGGGCCTTCCTGAGCCTGGCCGCATGAACCCCTCCCCGAGATCGCCCGCTTCGGGCTTCCGACGGGCACAGACCCCGGGCCGCCGTCTTACGGCGAGCCAGAACCCGCCAGCATCATCTCGGCAGCACGCCGGCCGGCGACCACCGCACCCTCGATCGAACCGTGGGTGAGGTGGTCGCCGGTGACGTGCACCCTGCCGGTGGTGCAGGCCGCCACCCGCGTGGAAAACGCGCCCATGTCGATCCCGTGCTCGCCCGGCACCCGCCGCGGCAGCGCGTGCCGGATCCGATAGACCCGTAGCCGGTTCCACTGGTTGGCCCCATCGCCGAACCAGCCGACCATCTGCTTCCGGATAGCCGCGTCGAGCGATTCGTCATCGAGCGCGGTCAGGACCTCCGGGTCCACGATGCTGCACGCCACCAGCGCCCGGCCCTCGGGCGCGTAGCCCGGCTGCGTCAGGTTCGGCACGGCCAGATGGTTGACCGGGCCGGTCCCGTCGCCGTCGAGCACCAGGATCGATTCGCCGCCGAGCGCGGCGATGGTCTCGGGATCCGCGTCGTAATAGACCGTCGCGGTCTGGTTGAAGGGCACGGTCGGTTTTTGCCCGAGCAGGGCGGCCTGCGCGTGGCCGTCGGTTGCGATCAGCACGCGCAACGCCGGCACGGCTTCTCCCGTACCAAGCGTCAGCTCGGCGGTCTTCGGATCGATCCTCGCAACAGCGCAGTCGGTCTTGATCTCGACCCGCGGAAAGTCGGCGGTCAGCCGGTCGGCGATGTGCTGCGGGATTGCGCCCATGCCTTGCGCAGGCAGGGCCGTGTCGCCCGTGGCGAAATGCTTGTAGGTGAATTCGAACATGCGGCTTGAGGTTTCGAGCTCGCGGTCGAAGAAGACGCCGCCGAAGAACGGCCTGAAGAACCGCTCGATGGCGGCTTCGCCGAAGCCGGCCTCTCGGAGCATCGCCAGGGTTGTCCGCTCGGGCCGTGCCCAGATCGCGTCGACGGAACTCCGCTTGATGCGCTGATCGAGCAGCCCGAGCCGGGCCTTGTCGGGCAGCGAGGCGACCGGGCTCGCAAAGAGCTTGACGGCGTCGAGCGGCTTTCGGAACGGGTCGGCGACGCGGTGGAACGAGCCCTCGAACCGGACCAGCGAGCCGGGGTAGAACGCGCGGAAGCCCAAGGCGTCGGTGTCGATCAGCCGACCGGTCTCTTCGTAGGCGGTGAGGTAGACCTGGAACCCGCGGTCGAGCAGGAAGCGGCCGGTGGGGGCGTCGTGGGCGTCGGTGCGGACACGGCCGCCGACCCCGGCCCCGCCGCAGAGGATCTGCACCGAGGCTCCGCCCGCGGCGAGCGAGCGAGCGGCGGACAGCCCGCTGAGCCCGCCTCCGACAATCACAATATCCGGCTTCGACATGCCGCCACTGTACGCCGGGCGTTCGGCGGGCTACCGTTTCCCGTGAGCGATGCGCAGCTGAGCAACCCGTTGACCGCCCGGCGTGAAACCCGCCCGATGTGTCCGTGTTGCTGTTGCCGCGGCGTGTCCTTCCCCGGACGCTGAGCCCGCCGACCGCCGGGAGATCGTTCCCGCGTGCGATCTCCGAAACCGCGCCGCTGCCCCTCACCGAACCCGTCTTTCTCCGGTCAAGATCCAGAAATGAAACCCCGTTCTCTGCGGTTGTGCAAGATCCCAAAGCCGGAGACCGCGCCGTTGGAAAGCATGCCATGAACCACCAGACCCGCGTCTACAACGACATCTTCGAGATGCTCCCGAACGAGGAGAACCCGACGCCGCTCGTGCGCATCAACCGCCTCGCCCCCGAGCCGGGCTTCACGATGCTGGCCAAGCTGGAGTGGATGAACCCGTTCGGCTCGGTCAAGGACCGCGCGGCGAGCTACCTCATCCGGCAGATGGAGGCCGAAAAAGGTCTCCGCGGCCGGGGGACCGAGGGCGACGACGACTTCGGCAAGGGCATCGTCGAGCCGACCAGCGGCAACACGGGCCTGAGCCTGGCCGGGCTTTGCGGCGTGCGTGGGTACCCGATGAAGGCGGTCGTGCCCAACAAGGTCCCGCTCGAAAAGAAGCTGATGCTCAAGCTGGCCGGCGCGGAACTCGAGGTCGTCAACGACGAGCTCTGCCCCAGCCCCGGCATGGGCGAGGGCTCGATCAACCTGGCCAAGACCTACGCCCGTGCGCAGTCGCAGCGCTACGCGATGCCGAACCAGTACGAGAACGAAGCCAACGTGCAGGCGCACATCGAGACCACCGGCCCGGAGATATGGAAGCAGACCGCCGGCGAGGTCACGCACGTGTTTACGAGCCTCGGCACCTGCGGCACGGTGACGGGGCTGGCAAAGTTCCTCAAGGGCAACAACCCGGATGTGAAGATCGTGGCCGTCCAGCCCAGCGAGGGGCACGACGTGCCGGGCCTGCGGAACGTCGGCCAGCTCGCGGTCAGCAAGCTGTTCGACGAGAGCCTGATCGATGATCTCTTGGAGATCGACTATGAGCTGGCGTACACGCGGGCGTACGAGCTGTTCAAGACCGAGGGCCTGCGTGCCGGGCCGAGCGCCGGGCTGATTTTTGAGGGCGCCCGGCAGATCGCCGAGCGCGACAAAACCGGCACCGGTGTGATGATCTTCTGCGACGACGCCTTCAAGTACGCCGGCAACTTTGCGAAGCACATCCCCGAGCTGTCGGAAGGCACGACAGCGATGCACAAATAGCAGCATTTCACCGAGTTTTGAGCGATCTTGAGACAGCAAGCAGAGGACAGAGCCATGAGCGAGTATGCAGATCCCAGCGTCCTGGTCAGCACCGATTGGGTCAGCGAGCGACTCAACACCAACCTGAAGATCGTCGAGGTCGACGTCGACACGCAGCAGTACGCCGCGGGGCATATCCCCGGTGCGGTCAGCTTCGACTGGACGACCGAGTTGCAGGACCAGGTCAGCCGCGACATCATCAGCAAGGCCGACTTCGAGAAGCTGCTCGGCGAGGCCGGCATCGGTAACGATGACGAGGTCGTGATCTACGGCGACAACAATAACTGGTTCGCCGCCTATGCCCTCTGGGTTTTCAAGTACTACGGGCACGAGAACGTCAAGCTGATGAACGGCGGTCGCAGCAAGTGGCTCGACGAGGAAGACAAGCCGCTGACCACCGATGCGCCGAGCGTCTCGCCGACGGCCTACACCGCCCGCGGCGAGAACGCCGAGATCCGCGCATTCGTCCAGGACGTGCTCAAGGTCGTCAGCGAGGGCAAGACGAATCTCGTCGATGTCCGCTCGACCGACGAGTTCACCGGCAAGGTCATCGCGCCGGCCGGCATGACCGAGACCGCGCAGCGCGGCGGGCACGTACCCGGCGCGAAAAGTGTCCCGTGGGTCACCGCTGTCAACCCCGACGGTACCTTCAAGAGCCGCCCCGAGCTCGAAAAGATCTATTTCGAGGACGCCGGCGTGAACCCGGAGAACGACACGATCGCCTACTGCCGCATCGGCGAGCGGTCGAGCCACACCTGGTTCGTGCTCAAGTACCTGCTCGGGATCGACAACGTGAAGAACTACGACGGCTCATGGACCGAATACGGCTCGATGATCGGCGTGCCGATCGAGAAGTAAGGATCCTCTTGGGTGGCACAGCTCACCGAGCTGTGTCTTCATTTGCACATCTGTCCTGAAAGACCACAGCTCGGTGAGTTGTGCCACCTACAACACGCCATGGACACGCTCGCGCACCTGACCACCGCCGACCTGCTCGACCGCCTGGCGTCCAAGTCGCCCGCGCCCGGCGGCGGGGCGGTAGCGGGCTTGGTCGGTGCGCAGGCCGCGGCTTTGGCGCGCATGGTCGTCAGCTATTCGCGGGGCCGCAAGAGCCTGGCACAGCATGAGGGCGAGCTGGCGGAGCTCGCGAGCCAGCTCGACAACGCGCGGGGCATAATGCTCGCGCTCGCCGATGCTGATGCCGAGGCGTACAGCTCGCTGAGCGCACTCTGGTCGAAACGCGAATCCGAGCCCCAGGCATTCGAGGCCGCGGTGCGCGAGGCGATCCGCGTGCCCGCTTCGGTCATGGCCGCCGCGAGCGATCTGCTGCGGCTGTGTGAGTCGCTCGACCCGATCAGCAACCCGAACCTGCGGAGCGACCTGGTTGCCGCGGCCGTGCTGGCGCACGCCGCGGCCGAGGCGGCGGCGCTCAATGTTCGCGTCAACGCGCCGCAGCTCGCCGATGCCGCGGAGCGCGAGCGGGTGCTGGCCGCGTGCGACGAGCGGCTGGCCGACACCGTCGAACGGCGGGCGGCGATCCGCGTCTGATACACTTGCTGCATGGCCGCGCCGACCGAGATCACCATCGAGCAACTCGACCGGGTCCCGAGCGTGGGGACGGCGCTCGAGATGCTCCGGGCCGTCAGCCTCGCCGCGGATGAGAACGAGCTGTTCGCCGCATTCGCGCACCGTTTCCGCGAGCTGTCGTGCGTCACGCACCTGATGAGCCTGATGATCGACGGCTGCGGGCCGGGCCGGTTCCGCGTGATGCTTGAACTCTCTCTCGACGGCTCGCCCGTAACGCCCGAGCAGGTCCGCGCGATCAGCCGCTATCACGCGCCGCTCGACCAGACACCCGAGCGTTCGTCGCCGGTGCTCTCTGGGTTGGTCGCGGGCGAGGCGCCCAAGCTGATCCGCTCGTGCCCGCCGGCCGAAGACCCGCTGCTCGCGGCCGCGCTCACCGAGCCCAGCGACATCATCGCGATCCCGATCTTCAACGCCGGCCGTGTGACCGAGTACGCGGTGATGTGCATGCCACCCGACGACAACCCGATGGACGAGGCGGGCCTGCGCACGGGCATCGGCAACATCAACTTCATGAGCCGGTGCATCGAGACGCTGGTGGTCAAGAACCAGATCGAACGGCTCAACACCAAGCTCGATGCGCAGATGACCGAGATCGGCCGCGTGCAACGGTCGCTGCTGCCCGGGTCATGGCCCGACGAGCCGCGGCTGACGATCGCGACGAGCTACCTGCCGTCCGAAGCCGCGGGCGGCGACTACTTCGATTACCGAACGTTTCCGCGGCCCGGAGCCGGCCCGGAATCGACAGACGACCTGATCGGGCTGGTCATCGCCGACGTCTCGGGCCACGGCCCCGTCGCGGCGGTCACGATGGCCGTCTTCCGCACCGCGATGCTCGCCACACAGTTCTACACGACCGACCCGGCCCGCACCGTGCCCGATGTCAACGCGATGGTCTTCCACAGCGTCGAACCGGGCACGTTCGTCACCGCGTTCCTGATCACGATCGACCCGGCGACGGGCCAGGCGGTCTACGCCTGCTGCGGGCACAACCCGCCGCGGATCCGCCGCGCGGGCGGCACGGTCGAACCGATCGAGGGCTGCGGCGGCCCGCCGTTCGGCATCCTCCCTGACCTCGAGCCCGTCGGCGATGCGTTCACCCTGCAACCCGGCGATTCGCTGGTGCTCTATACCGACGGCATCACCGAGGCGTTCAGCCCCGACCACGAGCTCTTCGGCACCGACCGGCTCGACGCCGCGATCGCCGGGGCCGGCAGCGAGCCCGAGGCGATCAGGCGGTCGATCCTCGACGCCGTTGCGCTGCACGCCGGCACCCGACCGCGAGACGACGACCAGACACTGGTGATCGTCCGCTACAACGGCGGCGAGGCGTAGTGGCCCGGACCGTGCATCTCGAGTGGTTCGATCAGCGGGACAGCGGTCACCGCGACGCCGCGCCGCGCGACCACGGCCTGCGGTTCTCGTGCACGCGGTGCGGCGCGTGCTGCACCGGCGCGCCCGGCTACGTCTGCTTCTCCGACGACGAGGCCGACGCGATGGCCGCCAAGCTCGGGCTGCCGCGCGACCAGTTCCTCGATCGATACACGCACAACACGCCCGCCGGCCGATCGCTGACCGAGCGTCGCACCCGTTTCGGCCACGACTGCGTCTTCCTCGACCGTGATGCCGTTCCCGGCAAAGCCGTCTGCTCGCTGTATGAAGCCCGGCCCGCCCAGTGCCGCACCTGGCCGTTCTGGACAAGCAACCTGACCAGCGAGCGGGCCTGGCTCGAAGCCGCCCGGGGCTGCCCGGGCATCGACCGGGGTGGCTCGCCGACGCGGCCCGACGAGATCCGACGCCAGCGATCGATCGTCGAGATATGATGCGTCACCCCTTGGTCGATCCCGGCACGCTTGAGCGCTGGCTCACGCTCAGCCGATCGCCCGCGATCGATCGTGCGATCCGCGCGCTGCACACCGAGATCGCCGAACGCGTCGCCGGTGCCCGGCCGGTCTGCACCGCTTCGGCGCGCTGTTGCCATTTTGAGCGCGTCGGCCACGATCTGTTTGTCACGGGTTTGGAAGCCGCGTGGACGCTCGACCGGATCCCCAGCGACCGTGCGATCTGCGTGGTGGACGTTGAGGCGTCACGCTCGCGCGGCGATTGCCCGTTTCTCGTTGGCGTCGGTCCCGTGGGCGCCTGCGGCGTGCACCCCGCCCGGCCCGCCGGCTGCCGTGTTTATTTCTGCGACCCGACCCGCGAGCGTTTCGTCCAGGACCTGGCCGAGCATGCGGCGGTGCGCGTCCGCGAACTGCACGGCGAGTTCGATGTGCCGTACCTGTACGCCGAGTGGCGGGGGCTGCTGATGGCCTTCGCCCGCGCGGGCGTCGCGGCGGCGCCCGGCTCGCCGGCTGCGTTTGCGCCGGCCGATCCGTTCGTCTCGCTCACCCGCGGAGGGAGCGCTTAAGCGAGACGAGCCGGCGCAGCGGTCGACCGTCGGGCCGGACGGCGGCTTCGAGCTTCGGCGGTCGGCGCAGCAGGCCCTCGGCCACGCCGCGGAGCGTCGCTCCGTGCTTGGCCACCGAAAGTCCTGCGAGCTTGTGCGCCCATGCCCAGCCCAGCAGCGACGCCGTGACGCCGCTGCCGGCTCGGCCGTGCCGGCGGCTCATCCAGAGCCAGTTCCGCGTCGCGAGGCGGTGCCACCGGGCGTTCTTCTTTGCCGCCAGCGGCGAGTCGTGCCAGACGACGCAGTCGTGCGAGAAGACGACATCCCGCCCCGCCGCCAGCAGCTTGAGCGCCAGGTCCGTGTCGTTGCGGTACAGGAAGTAGCCCGCCTCGTACCCGCCGACCAGGTCCCAGTCCGCCCGGCGGACGAGGTTGCCCGAGCCGAGGATCGGCCAGCCGGTCGGGTCGTCGATCGGCCGCTCGCCTGGCCATTCCCAGTCGTGGGTCCGCGGGTGTCGGGGGTGCAGCATGACCGCCGCCCGGTCGGGGCGTTCGTTGAGCCGTTGCATCGCGCGCTCGAGGGCGCCCTCGTCGGGCCATGCGTCGTCGTCCAAGATCAGCACCACCTCGCCGCTCGACACCGCCACGCCCCGGTTGAAGCCCTCCACGCCTAAATTCCCGCCCGTCTCGATCACGCGCACCCGCTTGAACCGGTTGCGGACGGCCTCGGCGGTGCTGTCCGAGGAGTGGTTGTCGACCACGACGATCTCCGCGTCCCGGGCCGCCGGGTCGCGGACGAGCCGGTCGAGGCACCCCAGCAATTGATCGCGCCGGTCGCGGGTAAGGATGACGATCGAGAGACTCGGACCCGCGTTGTCACCCGACGGGCCGGGAGGGGACTTGCTTGCCGCGCCCAACACGCTCGCTGGCTGATCGTTCTCTCGAGCGGGCTGGCCCCCGCTGGCCGGCGGGCTGCTCGGCGGCGTCGGCGGAGCGAGGGCGAGGCGGATGCTCGACGCCAGCCCTCGCCACGCGATGCCGATCAGCGCCGCGACCCGTTCGATGACGTGCAGCCGGGCGATCGTGTAGCCGCCCGGGCCGACGGCGATGATAATCCGCCCGGCGCTCCAGGCGTGCGGCGGGGCGGTGGCGCTGACGACCGCGATGGCCGCCGGCGGCGTGAGCACCGCGCGGCAGAGGCCCGCGAAAATCTCGGTCGGCGTCGCGTTGCGCTCGGGCCGGTCGCTGACGGCCAGCGCGTGCGCCTGGAGCCGGGCGGTGACCATCCGCCGCGTTGCTTCGTTGATCGGGGCGTCGGCATCGATCGTTGCCATCCGCTGCGCGGTGGTCGGCGCGGCGGGGGCGATGGCTCGGATCGCCGCTTCAAGGGTGTGCATGGGCCACGTGCGGCGGGTCTCGAGACGGTCGGGGGCGGCACGGCCGATGACCCGGCCGGCCGCGGCGTCGGCCAGACCGCGCAGGTGCAGCCGGGCCAGGTCGTCGCGGCCGACAAGGGCTTGGCCTGCCGCGAGCGCGACCTCGCGGAGCGAGCGGACAAACCGCGCCCGCCGCCCGAGCCCGGCGTCCTGGGCGTACACGATCCAGTTCCGAGCGTCGTAGTACCGGGGCCAGGTCGAGAACCGGCCCGGCGCCGGGTGCCGGCACTTGGCGTCGGCGGGCACGACGATCGGTCGGCCCGTGGCGCGCCGCAGCCGCACGCCGAAGGCCACGTCGTCCGTCCGCAAAAACAGGTCGGGCAGCAGGCCCGCGGCCCGCAGCGACTCCGCCGGCACCAGCAGGCAGCAGGCCGAGGCATAGTCGATCGGCGTATCGCTGCCCGGTGCGATCGGCACGAGCGCGCCGGTGGCGGGGTCGATCCGGGCCCCGGACTCGTAGGCCTTCCCGGTCGCGGGGTGGGCGATGCGTGCGCCGACGGCCGCGGGCCGCTCGTTCCGGACGGCCCGGAGCATCGCCGCGAGGCAGCCGCGTTCGACGCGGGCGTCGCTGTCGACCAGCCAGACAGCCGCCGCCCCGCCCGCCAGTGCCGCCGTGATCCCCGCGTTGTACCCGCCCGAGCCGCCCAGGTTCGACGCCAGCCGCAGGAACCGCAGCCGCCCGCCGGCGCGGAGCGTGGCCCCGGCCTCGACGACCGCCGGGCTGGTCTCCAGCGGAACGTCCGAGGCGTTATCGACCACCAGCACCGAGAGCGAGCCCGCGGCCGAGGTCCCGCCGGCCGCCTCGGCAGACAGGTCGCCGAGCACCCGGGCCAGGTCCGCCGGGCGGTTCCAGCAGGGGACGACAGCGACGATGGCGCGGTCTCCTGCCGACGCGACGCGGTCCGCAGCGCTTCGTGGTTGGCTCTCTGGCTCGATCATGCCGGCCGGGCGAGTATCCTTGTGGACGATGAAGGGCGTGGGTGGTCGCCCGTTGATTCGCTGACAGCCTAGTCCGATCCGCCGCGGCCCCACGGCCGCGGTCCTGGAGACAAGCCGATGGACGTGTTCCGTTCCTTTCGCTCGCCGTCCCGCCCCGCCGCACCGAACGCTCCGGCGCCCGCCGCCGAGCGGCCCGGCCCGCTGTTCGACGAGCTCGAGCCCCGCGTGCTGCTCTCGGCCGTCTTCGGTGCGCCGCTGCCCGAGCTGGGCGACCTGGAGAACGCGAACAACACCGTCGTCCGCTTCGAGACCAACATCGAATCCGCCGACGGCTTCAGCCACATCGACATCGAGCTCTTCGTTTCCGAGGACGGCGACCCGGTCGCGACCGCCGAGAACTTCCTGAGCTACGTCCGCGACGGGCAGTACGACCAGACGTTCATCCAGCGGTCCCAGGCGCTCGACGGCGACCCGGACTCGCCCAGCGACATCATCCAGGGCGGACGCAACCGCTTCGACGACGCCACCGAGTCGGTCACGATCATCAACGTCGGCGACAGCATCGACGACGAGGTCGACCGGCCCAACGCCGAGCGGACCATCGCCTTCGCCAAGACCAGCTCGCCCAACAGCGCCACCAGCCAGTGGTTCTTCAACCTGACCGACAACGAAGACGTGCTCGGACCCGATGTCCAGAACAACGGCGGGTTCGCCGTCTTCGGCCGCGTCGTCGACGACCGCTCCTGGGACGTGGTCCAGGCCATCGCCGGGCTCGAACGCCTCGACCTGCGGGACGATCTGGCCGACCCACAGTCCGGCGGCGGCAGCTTCGGTTCCGTTCCGGTCGCCGAGGACTTCGACGAGTCCGACGGCTTCGACGCCGACGAGTTCGTGACCATCATCAACGCCGAGGTGATCAAGCCCGGCGGAACCGAGGCGTTCTTCAACCAGGCCGTGTTCTACCCGGAGGGGTTCAGCAACTTCCGCACGGAAGAGACGCTGTCGGTCGTGAACCCGAACGACTCGGAGGGCTCGTACCAGATCGTCGCGCGGTTCGCGCAGGGGCTCGACCGCGATGTGGTGGTCACCAGCGGCACGCTTACGGCTGGCGAGCGGCTCGAGGTGGCGCTGACCGCGGCCGGCGAGCAGGCGCGGCTGATCGGGTTCAACCCCTACGCGATCGAGGTGCACTCGGCGTTCGAGGACGAGAACGCATCGCCGGTGACCGCGACGCTCACACGCGCCGACTTTGCCGATGCCGACGCCGGCCTCGACCCGTTCGCCGGCGAAGCCCTGTTCAACCCGCTGGCCATCGCCGAGGCCGACCGGGCGGCAACGCTCCAGACCTGGACCTTCGCCGACGGCGAGCGCGACGACGACGCCCTCGAGAGCTTCCTGACCTGGCAGAACCTGACCGGCGAGGCCGGCGAGGTCACCGTCCGCTTCTTCTTCGAGGACCAGGCCCCGACCGAGCTGGTCACCCCGCGCGAGCTGGGAGCCTACCGCCGCGGCGGGCTGAACCTCGAGGGCATCGGCGAGAGCGTGCTGCCCCAGAAGCCGTTCGCGGCCCAGGTGACCTCGACCGTTCCGATCGTGGCCAGCATGTCGATCTTCCGCCTCGATCAGGACGACCCGGCGGGCACGGGCGCCGCGCTCTCGCTCGGTGCCCCGGGCACACCCGGGACCAGCGCCGCGCTGGCCGACGCGCGACGACCCGCAGACGGCTCGGGCCAGATCGCTGTGGTCAATCTGGGCGACGAGGACGCGGTCGTGCGGCTCGACTTCGTCGCGCCCGACGGCGTGCGGCGCGACAGCGTCTTCAATATCATCGAGGCGGGCCAGCGCAGGCTCTTCGGCCTCGACACCCTGCCGGGCACCGTCATCGCCGCCGACACGCCGATCAGCGTCCGCGTCTCGGGCCTGGCCGGCGGGCCGCCGATCGCGGCCCAGTATTCGGCGGCCAGCAGCATCGGCGGCGGGGGCGCGCTCGTCGCCCCGTTCGCCGCCACGAGCCAGCTCTTCGCCGACGCCACCTTCGATTCCGCCTCCGGCTTCAGCGAGATCATCAGCGTTTTCAACCCGAACGCCGCGTCCACCGCCGTGACGGTCGAGCTGCTGTTCACCGACGGCGAGGTCATCTCCGCCCAGACCCAGATCGCCGCGGACCGCCGGTTCTCGTTCGACCTGAGCGACCCGTCGACCCCGGGCTTTGACGCCTTCCGCGAGAAGATCACCCGGGACGACGCCTTCGGCCAGTTCGCTGTCCGGCTCAGCAGCGCCGACGCCGTGACCGCCTCGCTGACCCGGGTCGATGAAGACGCCGGCCGACGCTTCACCGTGACCCCAACGATCCTCGATGGCCTGACCGACCTGAGCTGACCGACCTGAGCTGACCGACCCGAGCTGACCGACCCGGGCTGACCGACCCGAGCTGACCGACCCGGGCTGACCGACCCGGGCTGACCGACCCGAGCTGACCGACCCGGGCTGACCGACCCGGGCTGA
>JBCDEF010000043.1:0-16460 GCA_039179915.1 Planctomycetota bacterium
GGTGGATGCGCTGTTTGATAACGGGCGCTGCCGTCGTCCGGTGCTCGGTTCGAGCAACCGGGCGCTGAAGTCGCTGACGGACATGATCAAGGGCAAGCAGGGGCGGTTCCGCGAGAACCTGCTCGGCAAGCGCGTCGATTACTCGGCCCGTTCGGTCATCGTCGTCGGCCCGGAGCTCAAGCTCAACCAGTGCGGCTTGCCCAAGAAGATCGCGCTGGAGCTGTTCCAGCCCTTCATCATCCGCAAGCTCAAAGAGCACGGCCTCGCCGACACGATCAAGAGCGCCAAGCGGATGCTCGAGCGCCGCGACCCGGCCGTCTGGGACGTGCTCGAAGAGGTCATCGACCAGCACCCGGTGCTGCTCAACCGGGCCCCGACCCTCCACCGCATGGGTATCCAGGCCTTCGAGCCCACGCTGGTCGAGGGCAACGCGATCCGGATCCACCCGCTCGTGTGCTCGGGCTTCAACGCCGACTTCGACGGCGACCAGATGGCCGTCCACCTGCCGCTTTCGGTCGAGGCCCAGGCCGAGGCGCACTGCTTGATGCTCTCGACGCACAACATCTTCTCGCCGGCCAACGGCTCGCCGATCATCTCGCCGTCGCAGGACATCGTGATGGGTGTCTACTTCATCACGCTCGAAGCCCGCGACGACAACCGGCCCGAGACGGAGTTGCCGCGCTTCAAGGACGCGACCGAGGCGATCCTCGCCCTCGACCAGGGTGTGATCGACCTGCACGACCGGATCGTGGTCCGCCTCGAAGGCTTCGAGGAGGTCGTCAACGGCCAGAAGGACACCCCGGAGCCGATGCCCGAGAACCGGCGCATCGTGACCACCGCCGGCCGGGTGCTCTTTGCCGACATCCTCTGCCCGGGCATGCCGTTCTACAACTGCACGCTGGGCAAAAAGGGCTGCGCCCGCGCGATCGACGACGCCTATCTCTATGCCGGCCGCGCCGAGACGATCGACATGCTCGACCGCCTCAAAGAGATCGGCTTCAAGCGCTCGACCACCGCGGGCCTGAGCTTCGGCGTGACCGACCTGCGTATCCCCGAGGCCAAAAAGGACCTGCTGGGCGCTGCCCAGAAGCAGGTCAACCGCGTCGAGCGGTCGTACGAGGACGGCATCATCACCGGCCGCGAGCGGTACAACCAGCTGCTCGACATCTGGTCGCACTGCCGCGAAGAGGTCACCAAGACCCTGATCGAGACGATCAAGATCGACCGCAGGTTCGAAGACGGCAGCCTCGCCCCCGTCGAGAGCACCGAGGGCACCGCCTACCTCAACCCGGTCTACCTCATGATGGACTCGGGCGCCCGCGGCAACGTCAGCCAGATGCAGCAGCTCGCCGGCATGCGGGGCCTGATGGCCAAGCCCTCGGGCGAGATCATCGAGACGCCCATCCGCGCGAACTTCCGCGAGGGCCTCAACATCCTCGAGTACTTCTCGTCGACGCACGGCGCCCGCAAGGGCCTGGCCGACACCGCGCTCAAGACCGCCGACTCGGGCTACCTGACGCGGAAGCTCTGCGATGTGGCGCAGTCGGTCATCGTCAGCGAGCAGGACTGCGGCTCCCGCCGCGGCATCGTCAAGCGGGCGATCTACAAGGGCGAGCAGGTTGATGTGACCCTGGCCGAGCAGGTCATCGGCCGCATCAGCGCGAACACGATCATCAACCCCGTGACCGACGAGACCGTTGTCGAGCGGAACCAGATGTTTACCGCCGAGGCCGCCGCCAAGATCGAGGAGCTGGGCATCGACTCCGTCGTTGTCCGCAGCCCGCTGACGACCGAGAGCCAGTTCGGCTGCTCGGCGTTCGACTACGGCATGGACATGTCCACCGGCCGTCTGGTCGAAGAGGGCATGGCCGTCGGCATCATCGCGGCACAGTCCATCGGTGAGCCCGGCACGCAGCTGACGATGCGGACCTTCCACACCGGCGGCATCGGCACCCGCACCATCGCCGAGAGCGAGTACCGCCCGACCATGGGCGGCACCATCGAGCTCCGTGACTGCTCCGAGGTGCCCACCATCGACCGCGACGGCAACGAGGTGCTCGTTGTGCTCAAGCGCAACGGCGAGATCGCCGTGCTCGACGACAAGGGCCGCGAGCTCGAGAAGAGCAAGGTGCCCTACGGCTCGTACATCTGGGTCAAGCCCGGCCAGGCCGTCAAGCCCGGTCAGCAGCTGGTCACCTGGGACCCGCACCGCACGCCCATCCTCGCCGAGAAGGGCGGCACCGTGCAGTACGTCGACATCGAGATCGGCGAGACCGTCCGCGAGGAAGATATCGGCCAGGGCAACAAGGCCCTGCTGGTCATCGAGCACAAAGGCGACCTGCACCCGCAGATCAACATCGTCGACGCCGACGGCCAGATCCTCGACTTCCACTACCTGCCCGCCAAGGCGCGTATCGAGGTCGGCGATGGTGAAACGATCAAGGCCGGCCAGCTGCTCGCGCTCCAGCCGCGGCAGGCCATGGGCTCGCAGGACATCGTCGGCGGCCTGCCCCGGGTCACCGAGATCTTCGAGGCCCGCAAGCCCAAGGACCCGGCCGTCATGGCCGAGATCTCCGGCCGCGTCGAGCTGCACTCCGACAAGCGCAAGGGCAAGATGACCATCCGCGTCATCTCCGACTCGGGCATCGAGAAGGACCACCACGTCCCCAACGACAAGCCGCTGCTGGTCCATACCGGCGACTTCGTCATGGCCGGCGACCCGCTGACCGAGGGCCCGCTCGTGCCGCACGACATCCTCCGGATCAAGGGCGAGGAGTCGCTCTGGGCCTACATGCTCGACGAGGTGCAGAACGTCTATCGCGCGCAGGGCGTGACGATCAACGACAAGCACATCGAGCTCATCCTCGCGCAGATGCTCCGCAAGGTGAAGGTCGAGAACCCGGGCGACACCAACCTGCTGCCGCAGGACGTGCTCGATAAGGTGACCTTCAAGCAGGAGAACGCCCGCATCGCCAACATGCTCAAGGTCACCGAGTCTGGTGGCACCCAGCTCCCGGCCGGCGCCCTGATGCACCGCGACGAGATCAAGGAGGCCAACGCCAAGGCCGAGGCCGACGGCAAGGAACCGGCCAAGACCAAAAAGGCCCGGCCCGCCTCCGTCCGCACTCTGCTGCTGGGCATCACCAAGGCCTCGCTTCAGAGCGACAGCTTCCTCTCGGGCGCTTCGTTCCAGGAGACAACCAAGGTGCTTACGGAGGCCTCCCTCAAGGGAGCCGTCGACACGCTCGTCGGCCTGAAGGAGAACGTGCTGCTGGGTCACCTGATCCCGGCCGGCACGGGCTTCCACGACCACCAGGCGATCCGGGTCAACACCGTCGGCGACCTGCCCGAGGCGGACCTGCCCGACGACGAGGCCATGCTCGCCGAGGCTGCCGAGGCCGCCGAGGCCCTCGGCGCCGGCAAGAACGATGTCATCGGCATCCCGCACGTCGAGGTCCGCGACGTCTCGATTGGTGAAACCGCCGAGGCGGGCCAGCCCGGCCAAGAAGGCTGACCAGGCCGGTCAGCTGAACCGACCGGACATCATCACGCTCAACCGCGGCCCGGGTTCTCCCGGGCCGTATTTTCATCCGGACTTCGGGCGGGATCGGGCGCGGCCAGGGCGGCCGCGATCTGCGCATCGCTCAGCACCGGGAACCGCGTACGCCCTGTCTTGAGCATCAGCCGCACGTACGGCTCGCACATGCCGCACCCCGTGCAACACCGCGTCCGCTCCGACAACGCATCGACCGTGCGCAGCCCATCATCGGCGAGCCGCTTGAGCTCGGTGAACGGCACGCGGTGGCAGACACACCGGTCAACAGCCATGTCGCGGCTCGCGGGTCATCGCAGGTCAAACAGCTCGTTCGAGTCGGCGTCGCCAAACCACCCGAGCCCCAGCTCGCCGGCGTCGACGCGGTACAGCCCGCTCGAGTGCGTCGCCGATCGGCGGTGCGACGAGACATGCCCGTCGAGCCAGGCCGCGTTCGCCAGTCCTTCGCCGTGCCGGAAATGGACCGATGGGTCGAGCCGCCAGCCGGCCGTCGAGCCCACCGAGCTTCCGACCTGGAAACGCGGCTCGGCGAAGCTGTACTCGATCAGCCCTGAGGCCGATCGCTCGGAAACGAACGCCGCGTCGGTAAACATCGTCGTCTCACCGGGCCGCGCGGCCGAGTGCACCGCGGCTCCCGTCGCATCGCTAACCAGTGCGCCGTCGCGGTCCCGCGTCTGGCCCAAGTACGCGTTGTTGTACCCGTACCCGCCCGCGGCCGCCTCGAACGCGCCGGCTGCCGCGATATCTGAATCGCCGGCCCACGTTCCGAACGACGGGCAGGCCCGGATTGCGCGTGAGGCATGAGCCGACTCGACATACGGCGTCAACGCGCCGCCCTCAGGATCGAACGCCTCACCCGTGCTCGCCCGCGAGCCGTGCCAGCGGCGGAGGTTACTCAAAAAATCGGCAGCGCCGGGTGCCAGCCGGTCGTCGTGTTCGCCGGCGTACAGCTGGTTCGCCGCCGCGAGCTGCCGCGTGTTCGAGGCGCACACGACCGACCGCGCCGTCGACCGCGCCGCGCCCAGCGACGGCAGCAGCAGGCCGATCAGCAGCGCGATGATCGCGACGGAAACCAAGAGCTCGATGAGTGTGAACCCGCGTCGCGTCATCCCGGGCACCCCACGCCGAATGCCGCGACCCACGCGAAGAAGTCGCTGCCGTCGACCGAGCCGTCGAGGTTCTGATCCGCGAGATAGCTGCCAGCGCCGAACGCGGCGACCCATGCAAAGAAGTCGCTGCCGTTGATCGCGCCGTCGGCGTTGACGTCCGCCGGGCAGGGCGGCGTTGCGTCGGCAACAGCATCGATCTCGGTCGAGACCTCGCCGAACGGGCCGGGGGGCGCATCGACGCCGGTCGTGATCCGGATGAAATCAAACCCGTCGAGCTCGGCCCGTGTCAGCGTGCCCGGCAGCACGGCCCAGGCGATATCGAACGCGTCGCCCCCGCCCGAGCCGGGATCGATGCCCACGCGTGTCGGATCATCGGGCCGCGTGTAGAACACTTCGGCCGATTCCCCTTCTGGCATCGGCAGCACCGGCGACAGGTCCGCATAGCCAAACGCGATCTCGAGCTCCGCGCCCGGGCCCGCGTCGAGCACAGCGCTGTTCATCGTCTCGTCCAGCGGCAGCCCCGCGCCCTGCGGCCCGGCAATCGGGAAGAACGGGTCGTCCGCCAGCCCGTTGCCGTTGGCGTCCCGTGCGATCTCGATCAGGCCCGCCTCCGCGAACCGCCGGGTTGGGTCGCCCAGAAAATAGAACGCGTTGCCGAACACGATCGCGTCGAGCCCGAGCAGGTTGCGGGGGTCGTCCCAAACGGTCGCCGACATCGCCAGCGTGATCGACCCGCCGAAACCGCCGAGCGTAACGACCGAGTCCGTGCCGCCGTCGAATGGACCGGCACCGATGGGCGGGCCGAGCGCCCGGGCCGGGTCGTTGAACGCCGGATCGCCCACAAACTGCCCCGGTACAGGGTCATAGTCGACCACCCGGTCGGCGAACGGCTGCGCACCGGCCGAGCCCGCGATTGCGAGGCACACCAGCGCCCGCATCATGCCCGCCTCCGCCGCGCCGCGACAAGGCCCGCCAGCGGCGCGATCGCCAGCACGCCCGGCGTCGGGATGATGTCATACACAAACGCCTGCCGCTCGCCGGTGGCGAAATTGGTTGCGGTGACGAACATCTGGTTAGTTGCCGTGTTGAAGAACCCGCCGTAGAAAAAGTCGGTCCCCGCGGGCGAGAGCTTGACGCTCTCGTTTGTGACCCGATCGATTACGACGAAGTCGCCGTCGCCCATGAACTCCTGGCCGGCGACGAAGAGCAGGTCGCCGAAGACATCGACCGCTGCCGCGCTGTTTTCGGTGGCCACAAGTCCGCCGGTCGCGAGGTCCGCCGGCGAGCCGGCGTCGAGCGACGCCCGGTCAAAGAGAAAGACCGACCCCGAGCCCCCGTCGCCGACAAACAGATCGCCGCCGGTCGCCGCGACGCCGCCCGAGGCAAAGCCCGCCGGCGTGATCACCGTCTCGGCGGTGGGGGGGATGGCCGCGTCGCTCAGATCGATCTGGTTCACAACAGTCGTGAAGCTCGTCGCATCGCCGCCCGTGACAAACAGCCGCTGGCTGTCGTCCGACCAGTCGCCCGCGAAGTTGGGCGAGACGATCGACGCCTCAGGCGCAACGGCAGTCGGTCCGCCGAAGACGAACGCAGAAGCGTCGTAGATATCGACCGCGTTGGCCGGGCCGAACTCGCCGTTGCCGACCGCGATCCGCGAGCCGTCGGGGCTGACGCTCACGAAGCTCGCGCCGAACGGCGAGATGCTCGAAGCCGCGATCGTGTTGCTCACCGCGAAGCCGCCCGAGCCGACGCCCGTTTCGAGCAGCACCTCGCCCGCGGCCGTCAGGCCGAAGATCTGCCCGCTCGGCAGCGCGTCGTACGCGGCAGCCTGGATCGCAAACGAATCCGTCAGGACCAGATCGAGCCCCTGGCCCGACACAGCACCGACGCCCAGAACAGACGCGGACACACCGACACAAATCAAACGAATCGAGCCCATGGCTCGCTCTCCTCGTGTGCGTGCCGAAGTCGCGCGGCACGGCCCCCGGGACTAGCGCGGCAGCATGCCGCCGGCGTCGCGCGAGGGTCCTGACCGTGTGGCCAGATGTCGGAGGGATGCCGCGCACCGGGAGCGGGCGCACAAGCACGCCGCCGACGCCCGAGTCGCGCGGGCCGTCAAACGATGCAACCAGGCAGGTCTTCCGGCTCCGGGCACGCTCGGCCGCCTTCCCGCGGAGGGTCTGGTCTGAAGAATCGACCCCTCGGCAGTGGCTTCGTGGCCGAACGCGTCTGCCCGTTACGGCGGCGCGTCCGCAGCGGCTTCTCACCGCTTTCCCTTTTCACCCCGAGGCCATCCCCGGGGCACCTGATGCACCCTGAGCATACCGACGCCGACGCCCGGCATCAACCGCGTCGGCCAGCTGGGGTGTCAGAGACAGTCGTTGCCGAAGTTGTTCACCCAGGCAAAGAAGTCGCTGCCGTTGTACAGACCATCGCAGTTCTGATCGGCCGGTGGGTCCTCGTCTCCAAATGCAACAACCCAGGCAAAGAAATCGGCCGATGTCACAAAGCCGTCGCCGTTGACGTCCCCGCCGTTCTCGCAGGTCGAGCTGCAGTCTGTGACGCCCGTGATCATGAAGCCCACGAGTTGTCGATCGAATCCGCCAGCATCTCGATGGTGTAGACAACATCCACGGGGCCTGTCGTCGTCGTACCCACGCACACGAGGTCGTTCGGCGTGATCCGATCGCTGCTCGCTCGTCTTCGGCTTGATGCCCACAGCGCGGTCAGTGGTGCCCGCCGGTGCAAACTCAACATCAAAGTCCGCCGTCACATCCTGAACGGAATGTTGGGATCGATGCAGTGCTCGATCAAAAACGCGGGTGTTCCCGCTGCACCCAGCGCCACCGGGCCGTAGTGCTCCACAACCGCCTGGAAGCTCGTGAACTCCGTGCCGCTGAGCTGCTTCGGGTTCTTGTTGACCTCGTCAAACTGCTGCGGGTCGCTGGCTTTCGGGTGGAAATTGAACGGCACCAGCCCGATCGCCCCGCCGCCGAGCTCGCTCGGAAGGGCTTCGTAGTACGGCGCCTGATACGGCTGGGCCTGGTTCGGGCCGATCAAAATCTCTTCGGAACCACCGGAGTTGATCGCAACGTCACCGAGCCAGTCGCTCGAGTTGTTCGCCGCGTTGATAATGATTTGTTCTTCAAGAATATCGGCTCCGTCATTCACGGTCGGCGTGGGGTCCGAAAGGATGAACATCCTGTTCCCGAGCGTACCGACAGTGCCTGCGGCAAGGTCGCCGTCGATCCTTGCGATGTTGCTTGATCCGTGCCATTCCTGGCTGATCACGATCGGCGCCGAAACGTCGCCCTCGATTAGCAGGTTGCCTTGGAGGAGGTCTGATTCGAGCCCGACGACGCCGGGCGGCGCAACGATCCCCGCGGCCTCGACGTTCGCACCCTGGATTCGGTCGCCGGCAACAACCCGGCGGATCGTCCCGCCGAAGGAGATCCTGCGAATATCGTTGGGCGAAAAAATCTCTCCGAGCAACTGCGAACCACCGCATTCCACCGGTCCAAGGCTCCCCGTAGTGGAACATTGTAAGTTACCGGCGATATCGCCGTCTACAAAGATGTCATTGAAGTTTCCAGCAACTCCGCTCGTGCTGTTCGCCTCCATGTCGGCGAAAACGCTGCCGCTGATATCCACACCAGTAATGAGATTGGCTTCGACCTGATCACGCGGCGTTTGGTTGGGTCGTCCGATGTCGCCATTGAAGTCGAACCCGAGCCAGGTCGGTCGGGAGCCGCCTGTCGAGACCGAGCCGATGTACTCGAGCGTCTGGCCGGACGCGACATCGACCGGATTGACACGGATGGTCACGATCGCCTGCGAGACGTCGGAATCGTTTACAATCACGTTCAGGTTCGCGATGCGGTCGATCGGCGGAATGCCCGCTCCGGGACCGCTGGTCGGCGTAAAGCTCTCAACCGCGACCGACACGGCGCCGGATTGGCTGGGGCTGTTGATGAACACGGTCACGGTCACATCCTGACCTTCGGGCGTCGTGGTCTGCGAAATACTGGCGTTGCCGATTGAGCCAAGGACCCTCGCTCGAATATCGCCGGAAGCACTGCCCGCCCATAGACACGAGAGCAAAGATAGTCACGACTGAACGATCAACTCGCATAGTTATCTCCTTTGGAATACTCGTGAAGATCCAAGAACAAAAAACACGAAAAGCATACCTGTGTGTGGGGCAGGGATGACCGTCGCGAGTCTGAGCCCGCTCGAACGAAGCGTGAGTGTGGTTGTCTGAAACCACGGATCAAAGTCGATCGGATCATGCAGAAAGAAGATGTCGTCAACCGTATCTGAACCGCGTTGCACAACCCGGCTTCCAAGCACTCGATCAGTGAGTTCGCTCAATCCCCCCGCGGTGTCGAGCAGGCCGTAGTGAGAGGTGACATGCGAGTAGGCGCCGACATCGGGCGCAAGATCCCACACGACGCCGATGTTGGTCGAGGTCTCGGCGCCGGGCTTGTCGGGAAACCCTTGTTGCAGCGAGCCGTCCTGCTGGCCGTGGTTGAGCCAGTAACCGGGCTGTCCGGGGCCGTGACGGTCGGGGTCGAAATGGGCGGCCTTGATCCACTCGGAGATCGACGGGATCCAGAACTTTGCATCCGGGCTACGGGTGATGTCCGAGTTGATGATGCCGCCGTCGTCGAAGACGAGCGTGTTGAGGTCGTACACGCCGGTCAGGAAGGCGTCGGGCCCGGAAGCCTTGCCGTTGTGCAGCCAGTTGACAAAACGCGCCGCATTGTGCCACCCGATCGGCGCGGGTTTGTTTTCGAGGCCGGCTTTCGGCGTGCCGTCGGGGTTCGTCAGGAAGTCGAAGAACAGGCCGGAGTCTGCAAACGGCAGCTACGCCCGGTAGAACTCCGAGAGGTCGGACGTCGTCAGTTCGTTCCGGGTCAGCCTGAAGTCGTAGCCGACGGCTCCGAGATCATTGCCGCGTGGATCGAGCACGCCCGACCCGATGTTGCCCGCATCGCCGATCGTGACGAAATCGAACCCGTAATCCGGCGGGGCCGGCTGGGCGTTGATGGCGGCGGCGAGAACGAGCGAACCCGCGGCGAAACAGCGTCTGTGCATGGCTGACCTCCTTGTCTGAGGTCAACCTACCACGGTTCTCGGACGATGACCAACCAAAATGCTGATAGACGCGAATCTCTCCCCGATCAGGGGTGCGGGCGGCCCTATTCGAACAGCGGCACGCTGCGGCGGATCTCGGCCGTGCCCTCGATGGCAATAGCGAAGCTGCCGCCGGGCTTCATGCAGGCCGAGCCGAAGGCGCCGTCTTTCCGCAGAGCGTACATCGTGACGTTGAAGTTCGGCCGGCGCATCTCGTCGAGCAGGCGGCGCTGTTTGGTCCGCCGCGCGATCGAGCGGAGAACTTCCAGGCACGCCTCGGTCGGCGGCATGCCGCGGGCCATGTGGTCAACAGCCTGGTAGGAGCCGCAGGACTGGATGACCGCCTCGCCCCGGCCCGTCGCGCCGGCCGCGCCGGTCGCGTTGTCGCAGAACATGCCCGCGCCGACGATCGGCGAATCACCCACGCGGCCCGGGATCTTCCACGATAAACCGCTCGTTGTTGTACAGGCGGAAAGATCGAGTTCGCTGTTGACCGCGGAGCAGTGGATGGTGCCTGTCGTGAAATCGATCCCCTCGCTCGTGCTTCGGGCTCGTTCGTGGTGCGCGATGCTCGTTCCGTGGCCCTCGTCATCAAACTCCCAATCGAGTTCGTCGTCATTGAGCCAGTCGTCGCGGGTGGTCGAGTTCCGCTTCCAGCGGAGCCAGGCTTCGCGTGCGCGGTCGGTGAGCAAGTTCTCTTCCTTAAAGCCCATGCGCAGGGCGAATCTCTTCGCGCCCTCACCGACGATGAGCGCGTGGTCCGTGCGTCGCAGGACTTCGAGCGCGACCGCGGCGGGGTTCTTGATGTTCTCGATCGCGGCGACGGCCCCGGCCTTGTGCGTCGGCCCGTGCATGACGGAGGCGTCGAGCGAGACGATGCCGTCCTCGTTGGGCAGCCCGCCGAGGCCGACGGTCATGTCGTTGGGGTCGTCTTCGACGATGCGGACGCCCTCGACAATCGCCTCGGCCGTGTCTCGGTTCTGGCCCAGCAGTTCCCAGGCCCGCTGCACCGCGGGCAGCCCGTTGCCGCTGGCGATGACCGCGGGCCCGCGGTGGTCGTCGCCCGGCTCGGTCCGGTGGCGTGCCCGTTCTCGGGGTGCGACACCCGCAAAGGCGCTCGCGCCGACCACGGCTCCCGCGGCCAGAAAGCCGCGACGATCGATCGATGGATGTTCGTTCATGCGTCCATTGTGACGCAAACCGCCCGTCTCTGCACGCCCCGTTAGAAATCGCAGCCCGCGCCGAAGTTGGCGACCCAGGCGAAGAAGTCGGAGCCGTCGATCAGCCCGTCGAGGTTCTGATCGGCGGCCGGATCGCCGTCGCCGAACGCGACCACCCAGGCGAAGAAGTCAGAGCCGTCGAGCGTGCCCGAGTTGTTCACGTCCGGCAGGCACACCGGCGAGGTCAGAACGAGGTTGACCGTCGCGCCGGTCGCGGCAAGCCCCGGGTCGGCCGCGAAGAAGCCGGGGTCAAACGTGCGGAGTGTCCATTCGAACGGCGTGCCATCTTCGAGCATGACTGTGAGCACCCCACCGCGGTCGGTCAGCAGCGTTGGCGTCTCCGAGAGCCCCTCGATTGTTTCGCCATCAAGCTCGAATTGTGAGCCAGCGATGTTGATCGTCGAGCCCGCGAACGCTCGGATTGCCAGCACATCGCCTCCGGAGAGGTTCACGGTGCCGCTGCTGAACACATCAGGGAAACGTGAAACGGTGCCGCCGGTGATCGCTGCGCTCGAGCCGGAGAAGACGCCGAAGGATTCCATCTCGCCGCCGGTGACCGTCAGCTCGGTGCCGTTGGTCAGCTGGAAAAACCCACCGACGTTGCCTGCAGACACGGTCACGACGTTACTGCTATTGGTAAAGCCGGTGCTGATGCCGGTCGCGCCGAGCGCGACGTCCCCGCCGAGCACGTTGAGCACGCCATCGCTCAGATCGACGCCGAGCGGGATAACGCCGCCTTCAAAAACGTTCACCGTCGCACCGTCTGGCAGATCGCTGCCGGGCGCCACCGTCTCCGGTGGCAGGTCGATCACCGGCTGCGCCGCGCCAGAGCCCGCGCAGAGTACAAACGAGCAGGCGGCAGCGATCGCGCGTGGTTGATGCATATGGGATGGTATCAACCGCCGAGAGCCCGGTATTCCGGCCGGCCGCCCGATCGCACGCGGTTCCACAGCGTCGCGAGGGACACCGACGCCAGCAGCATCACCATCGGCGACCATTGCAGGTGGTACCGATCCTGGGCCAGCACGATCGCGTGGACGCCCGCAAAATAGACCCACATCACCAGCGTCGGGTGCGTAAACGCCCGCCAGAAACCGACCGATCGCCAGAGCAGCACCCAGCCGACCCCGCCGAGCCCGAGTGTGCCCAGCCAGAACGCGCTGCCGATCGCCTTCAGCCCCGGCTCGATGAGCCGGTTCGAGTTGTCTTCCCCGAACCGCCGCTCGAGGCTCGTCTGGTTCCACGCCACGCCGATGGTCTCGGTCGTGTGCGTCATCGCCAGTTTCTTGATCGATCGCGTGACGAACGCCGCCGGGTCGTCGCGGACATACGCCCAGGCTTCTTTCTTGAGCATGCTCGCTCGCTCGGTCTCGCTCATGCCTTCAACCGAGTCGGGCAGGCTCATATATGTGCCGTCGGTGTCCGGGTTGTTGCCCATCCAGAACACCGGCCCGCCGTTGGTCGAGATCAGCGCGAAGTCGTCGAAAGCCTGATAGTTGCGGTATGTCCAGGGCGCGATGCACGCGAGCATGACCGCCGTCGCGGCGACGCCGAAGCCGAGCGTTCGGATCGACGGCCCGATCGCAAACGGCGGGCTCAGCCGTGCGACGTGCACACACGCCAGGATCGGCCCGACCAGCAGCCCAGTCGGCCGCGTGTACGCCAGGCACGCCAAGAGCGGCGCAGCGAGAAGCCACCGCCTGAGCGTCGGCGGCTCGGGCGTCGCCAACGCTAGCAAGACCCACATCAGCACCGCGCCGAACACCAGCTCGCTGTTGAGCACCGTCGCGAACATCACCGACGTTGGCCACGCCGCGAACAGCAGGCCAGCGGCCCACATGCTCGGGGCGCCGAACTTACCTCCAAACCATCGCCGCGCCAGCAGCACCGCCAACCCCGTCATCGCCGAACTCGCCGCCAGGTTCACCAGCACCACGCCCAGCTTGCCGGGCCCGGTGAGCATGAAGACCGCGGCATACAACGCGCTCGTGCCGACCGGCCAGTACGCCGAGGGCTTGTGCGGCTCCCACCCGTAGCCCTCGCCCTGCGAGAGATGCGACGCGAACGTGAAGTACGCCCGCTCGTCCGATTCCAGGTCGAACGGCATCACCGCCGCCCACCCCAGCCGCAAGACGAGCGTCAGCCCGATGCAAACCAGCAGGCACCGCAGAACACCGGAATTCGAGTCATACCGCGCAAGCTCATCCACGAGGCGTCCCCTTCGCCGCCATCGTACCCGGCTGAATGAAACGCCAGACCGTGGTACGCTGACGATAACCACCACCATCGGCAGAAAGGACCGCCCCGTGTCAGCCCATGTCTACAAAGTCATCGAGGTCGTCGGCTCCAGCACCACCGGCAGCGACGACGCCGTCCGCCGAGCCATCGAGTTCGCCGGCGAATCCGTCCGCGAGATGCGATGGGCCGAGGTCATCGAAACCCGGGTCCACATCGACAACCAGACCATCGCCCACTGGCAGGTCAAGGTGCGGATCGGGTTCAACCTCGAAGGCAGCTAAAACAGCCTTCTTGATCCCTCGGGTGCCACGGCTTGACCCGAAGGGCAAGCCGTGCTGAACTCGACAAATGCCCAAACCGCGCAAACGCCTCGTCCGCCACGAGTTGCCGAATCAGGCTCGGTATCTGACCTTCTCGTGCGTCGACCGGGCTCCGTATCTCAACGACCCGGCCCACCGCGACATACTCGCCGACCAGCTATTCACCTCGCGGGTACACCTCGGCTTCAGACTCCATGCCTGGGTCATCATGCCGGAGCATGTGCATCTTCTGCTGACTCCGCCGCTGCCGCATGTCGATGTGCCAAGGATCCTTTCTGCCGTCAAGCGGCGATCTGCTACGAGGATCCTTGCGGATATGCGAATGCATGGCGATGCACCGCCACAGCTCTGGCAGGCCGGCGGCGGCTACGACCGCAATATCCTCGGCGGGGGCGAACTCAACAAGAAGATCCAATACATCCACGAGAACCCGGTCCATCGGGGCCTTGCAGCGAAGCCCGAAGACTGGCCATGGTCATCCGCCCGAGCGTGGCTCCATCTCGACACGCCGTGGCCCGAACTCGATCGCCCGACGTAGCGACCGCGCACCACGTACCTGGTGCCACGGCTTGATCGCGCAGCGACAAGCCGTGTTCGAGCGATGCGGCGAAGCACGGCTTGCCCTTCGGGTCAAGCCGTGGCACCCAACTCTAAGCCGTCGGGAAATTGCTGGCAGTCCAATAGAAAGAGAGTCCGCCGTGCGTGACGGTCAGCAACCAAGCCACAAGGCTGTACTCCCAGTTCGAGCTTCTGGTACTGGTACTGTGGCGTGCTCGATATGCCAACACCTCAATAATGGCGATTAGGAAAGCTATCCCTAGCCCAAGAAACGCAATTATTGAGAGAAAAAACACGCTTGGCCAAGCACTCCACCAATCCAAAGTCCCATCTGGCCCATGCACATTTAGCTGTGCAACCGGTGATGCTTCAGCAGTGAACATGAGACGAAGGAGCACAATAGGAACTGTAACCAACACATTGGCTCCCAGACAGAACGGTGGAACCCACTGGCTCTCTGTGGCCTTCATGCAACGGACACAAATCAAGATGTTCACGATCACCAACGGCAGGTACGCCCACAGGGACCATGGGGCAGGATTCACAGATTCCCCCGCCGCTCCTGTTCTAGCTCCAGCGCCTCAAACAGCGCCTTGAAGTTTCCCTTGCCAAAGCTCTGGCTGCCGCGGCGGCTGATGATCTCGAAGAAGAGCGTCGGCCGGTCCTGCAGCGGCTTGGTGAACAGCTGCAGCAGGTAGCCCTCGTAGTCGGCGTCGACCAGGATGCCCAGGTCCTTGATCCGCTCGTGGTCTTCCTTGACGGCCTCGTGGCCGTTGTCGGTCAGGACCTTGTTGACGCGGTCCCAGACCAGCTCGTAGTAGCTGTCGGGCAGGTTCAGGAAGTCGACGCCTCGGTTCCGCAGCGCGGCCACCGAGTGCAGCTCATCATCGGTCCGCAGAGCGAGGTGCTGCACGCCCGGCGTCATGTCGTGCCACTCGAGGTACTCGAGGATCTGTGACTTCTTCTTGCCGTCGGCCGGCTCGTTGATCGGCATCTTGATCAGGTGGTTGCCGCTGGCCATCACCTTGGACATCAGCGCCGAGTACTCGGTCGAGATGTCGGCGTCGTCGAAGTGCTTGAACATCTTGAAGCCCAGCACGTGCTCGTACCAGTCGACCCAATAGTTCATCTTGCCCTCTTCGACGTTGCCCACGCAGTGGTCGACGTACTTCAGGCCGCACGGGTTGGCCTTGTTGTAGTCGTTGACCGGCGAGTCGATCCGCTTGAAGGTGGGCATGAACACGCCGCCGTCTTTGACCGTCGGCAGCGCGTAGTCGCCGGTTCGCGAGACAAACGTATGGATCGCCCGGCCGTAGGTCTTGATCGAAGCGACCGTGACGCTGCCGCGCTCGTCGCTGAGCGTGCGGGGTTCGGCCGCGGACTCAGCGCCGTTGGCGATGGCGGCCTCGTAGGTCTTGGTTGCGTCGAAGACGGTCAGCGCGATGTCCTTGACGCCGTCGCCGTAGCGCATGATCTCGTCCGCCGCCGGGTGGTCCTTGGTCAGCGGCGTGGTCAGCAGGAGGCGGATGTTGCCCTGGGTCAGCAGGTAGTCGGCTTCGTCGCGCGAACCGGTGGTCAGGTCGGCGACCTGGCTGATGTTGAAGCCGAAGGTGTGGGCATAGAAATACGCGGCTTGCTTGGCGTTGCCGACATAAAAGCGAACATGGTCGACGTCGATGAGCGCAAGCGGATCAGTGGCCAGCTGGGTGCTGGTTTCGGTCGAGGCCGTGGTCACGATTTCTCTCCGGTGCTTGGGCAGGCAGTTTCGGGAGCCCAGATCCCGTGTTTCATTGTATACGGCGGCCGGTTCCGGCAGTACGCTCGACCCGCCGGATCAGTCCGAGAGAGCCAGATCAGTCCGAAGACAGGCCCCGCAGCTTGACCAGCAGCCGCAGCAGCTCGATGTAGAGCCACACCAGCGTGGTCAGGATGCCGAAGGCGGCGAGCCACTCGTAATGCTTGGGCAGCTGCTTCTCGACGCCGTCTTCGACGAACTGGAAGTCCAGAACGAGGTTCAGCGAGGCGAGCACGACGACGAAGACGCTGAACCCGATGCCGATCGGCCCGGCGTCCCAGCCGAGCTGGGGGACGGTACCGCCGCCGAAGATCATGTTCACGAGCCACGCCCCGAGGTAGTACAGCATCACGCCCACGGTCATGACGATCACGATCTTGCCGGCGATCCCGCGGAGCCGGATCAGCCCGGCCGAGTAGGCCATGAGCATCGCCGCGGCGATCGCCATCGTGAGCCCCGCGGCCTGGCCGACGAGCGCCAGCCCGTCCGCTTCGCCGCCGACGTATTGCGCCAGCGGCGAATACGCGATGA
>JBCDEF010000044.1:0-16141 GCA_039179915.1 Planctomycetota bacterium
ACGGATTTGCAATCCGTTCCCTTAGTCCACTTGGGTACGCGGCCGGAACCGGCCCATACAGATCGGGGCCGGTTGGCATCATAGACTGCATCGCCGGCCGGTTGTGCGGGGTCGGAATCTGACCGCCTTCGATTGCAGGGGACCCGGGGCATGCGTCACCACCGCCACAACGTGCTCGTTCTCACCGCGGCCGCCGGCCTCGCCAGCGGGCTGGCAGCCGGACCGACAGCCGGGCAAGCCGCAGACGATCCGGAGCTCGACGAGCAGTCGCTCGAACGAGCAACCGAGCGGCTTCTCCAGGGCCGCTCCGCGCCCCCGGGCGTCCGGCCGATCTCTGAGCGGGCCGCGGAGCCGGTCCGGCCGCACCAGCCGGCCGTCACCGAGTCCGGCGACTCTGAAACAGAAGCCCGCGGCCGGCTGCTCCCCGAGGGCTCGTTCCTGGCCAGCCAGGCCGGGACCGTGGTCCGCGGCCAGGCCGGCGCGCTCGTCTTTGTTCCCGAGATACCCGCA
Organism: Planctomycetota bacterium; assembly: GCA_039179915.1. GTDB lineage: Bacteria > Planctomycetota > Phycisphaerae > Phycisphaerales > UBA1924 > JANQQZ01. Next base: position 511 of record JBCDEF010000044.1, read on the forward strand.
GACGGCGACGGGATCCGATCGCTGGTCATCCTGCCATCGCAGTCCTTCGCCCGGCTCCAGCAGGTCGTTCCCGAAGGTGCCGAGCCCGCGGCCGAGGTTCTGATTTCCGGCCGCGCCCTGCTCTACCGCGGGGTGAACTACCTGCGGGTAACCGCGATCGAACAACTCCCGCCCCCCGAGCAGGACCAGACACCGTCGCAGGCCGACCCGAACCGAGAAGACAGCGACACCGCCGCCCCCCCGAGCGGGCTCGACGCCCAGACTCGGGCGCTGCTCGAGCAGCTCGAGCAGGCACGCACGGGCGTCCGCGGGGTGCTGGCGGCGAACGCGGCGCAGTCAGCGAGCAGCGCCCAACCGCCCGTTCCCGAGGGCCGCACGCTCTTCCGCCGCCGCGCCCGGCTGATCCGCCAGGACACAGGCGAGCTCGCGGTTGCTTTCGACACTGAATCGACCGAGGAGGGCGCCGCGGTCGACCCGCCGCTGGTCGTGGCGCCGTGCTCGTGGCTGGAGATCGTCGAGGACATCGTTGAGCGGCACGGCGACTCGATCGCGGTGACCGTCAGCGGCCAGACACTCGCACACGCCGGTGTGAGCTACCTGCTCCCGACCTCGCTGACGATCGACCGCCCGAGCGAGCTGAGCAGCCGCCAGTAAAACGAACGGCCGCCAGAGGGTCGCCAGACGGTGGTCAGACGGTCGCGATCGGCGCGTCGTCCCGAGCGATGCCGCCGGGGGCAGCCGTGCGGACCCGCTCACCACGCATCGGGCTGTAGCGCGAGCCGTACATCGGCAGACGTTTGTTGACTTCCTGCTTGGGCAGCAGCGGCTGGATGAGCACGACCACGAAGGCCAGCCCGGCGTTGGCCGCCAGCAGCATCCACCACGCGGTGAGGCCAAAGAAGACCATGGTCGCCGTGCCGACGACCACGATCAGCGACAGCGGGATCATGCTCTGCCAGCCGAGGAACATGACCTGGTCGTACCGCAGCCGCGGCAGCGTCCAGCGGACAAACATCATGAAGACCACCAGCAGCACGGCCTTGCTGAAGAAGACCGCAAACTTGGCGAGCACCGCGAAGATGCCCGTGTCCTCAACGCCCAGCAGCGGCACGCCGGGGATGTGGAACCCGCCCAGGAACAGAAGCACGAAGAAGGCCGAGCTCGTGATCATGTGCATGTATTCGGCCAGGAAGAACAGCGCGTACCGCATCGAGGCGTACTCGGTGTTGTACCCGCCGACGAGCTCCTGCTCGGCCTCGGCGTTGTCGAACGGGGCCCGGTTGGCCTCGGCCAGGATCGCTGCAAAGAACAGCACCGCCGCGATCGGCTGGGCCAGGATCATCCAGCCGTTTTCCTGCTGGTACGAGATGATCCCCATCGGCATGATCGTGCCGGTGATCAGCAGCACGGCCATCAGGCTCAGCCCCAGCGGGATCTCGTAGCTGACCATCTGAGCTGTGGCCCGAAGCCCGCCGAGGAACGAATACTTGTTGTTCGACGCCCAGCCGCCGAGCACCACGCCGTACACGCCGAGGGATGCAACCGCGAGCAGGTAGACGATGCCAATATTCGCGTTGAGCCCGGCGACGATGACCCGCTCGCCGCCGATCGGCCCGAACAGCCACTCACCGATCCCGCCGATGACCGGGATGTCGCCGATCGGCGGCATCTCGAAGTAGCCGCCCCAGGGGATAATCACGAAGCCGAGGATCGCGGGGATCACGACCGTCGCCGGTGCGAGCGTGAAGAGGAACCGATCCGCGCTGCGCGGCATGTAGTCCTCTTTGAGCAGAAACTTGATGCCGTCGGCAAGAGGCTGCCCCAATCCGAGTGCACCCTTGAGAAACGCCAGGAACGGCAGCCCGAAATCGAACCCCACGCGGTTGGGGCCGATGCGGTCTTGGATGTACGCGCTGACCTTGCGCTCGAAGAATGTCATATAGGCGACAGCGCCGAGGATGACGTGGACGACAATCAGCAGGACGTGCACGCTGACGAACAGCTGCGTGGTCATGATGCTGTGGACGAAGCTCTGCACGATCTCGATCGGTCCCATGGCTGGCACTGTAGATCGGCCGATGGGCGCCCGCCATGCAGAAACGGTCGAGCCGGCGTCCCGAAACGCAGCGAATCAGCGCGGCCGTTCCCAATCCATGGTCATCGCCAGGCCCAGACGCTGGCCGAGCCGGCGCCACCGGCTCGCCCGGAGCTGACCGATGCGGCCTCTGAGCACGCGGATCTCGGCGGACTGCTCGCGGTTGATCCGGCTCAGAGCCGCCAGGTCGCGCTCGAGCTTGCGGACACGCTCCGCGTCGTCGTAGCCGGTCACGCTCGGACGCTCTCGGCGTGGTGCACGACACCCTCGACGAAGTCGCGGTGGTTCGCGCACCTGGGGCACTTGTTTTGGCCACCGAGCTTGCCCCGGCTGGCCATCCACCGCATAAACGTGCCCGTCGGGACCGTGCTGACCGTCGGCGGGCCCATACCAAGCGAATCGGTCCGCTTGGTTGTGTAGTCCACGTTCTGGGCCTTCAGCGTGGCGTCGAAGACGTCTCGGAACCGATCCAGCACCGGCATGGGCAGGTCGGCCTCGATCACCAGCTCAAGCCCGGCCCCCGATCGGCCGCTGGGGTACACCGGCCCGGCGGTGAACTCGCCCGACCGGACGCCGGTCGCCTCGACAGCCGCGAGCACCGCGGTCTCGATGTGCTCGACGATCAGGTTCTCGCCGAACGCATTGATGAAGTGCTTGTGCCGACCGATGATCCGCAGCCGCGAGGGTCCCTCGCCGCCCCGGCCATCCAGATCGCCCGGCACCGTGTCGAACTCGACCATGTCGCCCAGCACGTAGCGGCAGAGCCCGGCACACGTCGTCAGCACCACGACGTATTTCTGGCCTCTTTCGACCTCCCACGCCGCGTGCGAGACCGGGTCGTCGCTGTTGATCTCATCGATCGGCACGAACTCGAAGAAGTTGCCGATGTCTGAGCACAGCCGCAGCGAAGGGTTCCACGGCTCATCCTGCAACGCGACAAACGCTTCGCTCGCCGGATAGAGCTCGAGCCGCTGGGGAAGGTCCTCGGCCCCTTCGCCCTCGATCAGCTCGGCGATCCGCCGCTGGAACGGCGTGTACTTCACCCCGCCGTGCACAAAAACATAGAAATGTTCCCAGACCTCCCGGACCCGCTCGCCGGGAAGGCCACGCTCCTTGGCCAGCTCGAGGACCCGCTCGAGCAGCACGCACGACCAGCTCGGCATCCCGCTGATCATGCGGATGTCCTCGTGGATCACCTGCTGCGCCATGGCTTCGATCTTGTCGGGCCAGTTCTCCATCAACGCCACCGGCGGACCGGGCGAGTAGATCTTGGTCAGCGGCCAGTGAATCAACGGGATCACCAGCCCGGACAGATCGCCGGTCTTGACCCCGTGCTCGTTGACAGTAACGTTCGACGAGCCGCCCAGGAAGAGCACCTTGCCGGACATGAGCCGCCCGATGCTGACCCCCCACCGCATGAGGTGGGCGAAGATGTCCAGGCTCGCGAGGTAGTTGGATTTGTACATCTGCCGGCTCTGCGGCATGAACTTGTCGCCGGCCGTCGTCCCGCTTGTCTGGGCGTATGCCTCAACAACGCCGGGCCAGAAGACGTCCGGCTCGCCCCCGTCGCGGGCGCGATCGATCATGTCGCGGTAGCCGTCGTAGGTCCGCACCGGCAACGCCCGGCGGTAGGCGGGCAGCAGTTCGGCGTCGGGCAGCTCGCTCAGCCGCGCAAAATCGCCCGCCCGCCCGAGTTCGGTGTCTTTCGCGGTATCGAGAACCCGCCGGAGCTGACGGAGCTGTACCCGGGCGGTGTTCCGACGCCACCAATCGATATCGTCCAGCCGCGGCTTCCGCAGGGTCATCCTGGCCTCGAGGCCGTATCCGATCGCTGCGGTCCAGGTCAGCGGCGCGTTCCCGTTGCTCACGTTGTCGGGCTCCGACGGGTCGTCCCGCGGGATTCGACGAGCCTGGCAAAGGCCCGGAGCTGGTCAGAAAAGGCTTCGGGCTTCTCGATCATCGGCGCGTGTCCGCATTCCTCGAACCAGATCAGCTTCGAGCCCGGGATAGACCGCGCGAAGCCCTCCGCCGCCTCGGGCGGGGTGATGCAGTCCTGCCGGCCCCAGACCAGCAGCGTCGGGCACTGGATCTCGCCGAGCCTCGCGCCGAGGTGGTCCTTGCGGGCCGAGCGGCTGAGCTTGATCATCGCCCGCTGCCCGCCGCGGCTCGAGAGCTCCTCGTGGGCCCGATCCAGATCCGACTCGCTGATATGCCGGGGGTGGTAGAAGATCTCCGCCAGCCGCTTGCCGAGCCACTCGCGGCTCGGACGGAGCTGGATCTCTTTGACCGTCGTCCGCTCGATCAGCCCGCTGGAACCGGTAAGCACGAGCCCCGCGACCTGATCCGGATGGTCCAGAGCAACCCGCGTGGCGATGTGGCCGCCGAAGGAGTTGCCGACCAGCACGACCGGATCGGGGCAGTATCGGCGGAGGAACCGAGCGGTCAGTTCTGTTGCACCATAGATCGAGCAGTCGGCGCCTCGCAGCTGGAGCAGCGGGAGCTGGAAGAGCGTGCACTGGGCCTCATCAGAGACCATCTGCGCGGCCGTGGCCCAATGGTCGTTCAGGCCGACCAGGCCGTGCAGGAAACAGAACCGCGTGCCGGAACCGAGGGTCCGAACGGTGGCGTGCACGCTGCTGCCGCTGCGTCCGGTCAGTTCGATGCTCTGCTCGTCAGCCGAATCGGCGGACGCGCTTTGCGGGGCGGGGGCTGGAGAGTGCGACTTCAAACGAGCGAGACCTCAGTGCAAAGACACCGCCAAAGTCCAACACGATAGGGCGGCAATCGACCGAGAAGGCGAGCACCGAACGGATGCCCCCCGCGGCCGGCCGATCATCGGCCAGAACCGGCCGACAGCCGCCCATCGTACATGCTCACCACGCGGTCTGCTCGGGCGGCCACCGCATCATCGTGCGTCACCATAATCAGTGTTCGGCCATCGCCGTGCAACGCCGAGAACGACTCGAGCAGCGAGTCCCCGTTGGCCCGGTCGAGGTTTCCGGTGGGCTCGTCTGCCAAAATCACGGGCGGGTCGTTGATCAGAGCACGCGCCACCGCGACCCGCTGACGCTCGCCGCCCGAAAGCGTGATCGGCCGGGCACGCCGGCGGTCGGCCAGGCCCAGGCCGTCCAGCAGGCCCTCGGCCCGCTCGACCATCGACCGGCGGGCCGCGGCATACCCCAGCCGGCCGCGCCCGATCATCGCCCCAAGCAGCACGTTTTCCACAACCGACAGCTCGGGCAGCAGGTGATAGAACTGGAAGACGAACCCGACCGTCTTGTTCCGGAACGCGTCGAGCGTGCGGACCGGCATGCGATCGAGCGGCCGGTCATCGAAATACGTGATCGAGCCCGAGCCCCGATCGGGCCGGTCGAGCCCGCCCATGAGATGCAGCAGCGTGCTCTTGCCCGAGCCCGACGAGCCCAGGATCGCCAGCCACTCGCCCTCGGCCACCTCGACGCTCGCGCCGCGGAGCACCGGCACGTCGACCCGGCCCAGCCGGAAGGTCTTCGAGATGTTCTCCGCCACGATCGCCGGCACGCCCGCTCCCCCTCAGCTACTCGAAACGCAACGCGCGGACCGGGTCCATCCTGGCGGCCCGCACCGCCGGGATCACAGCCCCGAGCATGCAGCTCAGCACGCCCGCCGCCGCGACGATGACCACCTTGGCCGCGTCCAGATCCTCCGGGATCCGCGTGAAGTAGTACACCGCCGGATCCCAGATCTGCAGCCCCAGTGCCCGGCCCAGCCAGTCGTGGATCGCGTTGATATTGGAGATCACCAGCAGCGCGAGCCCGATGCCCAGCGTCGTGCCGACCGCCCCGATCGCCAGCCCGTAGCGGATCCAGAGCCAGGCCACGCCCGAGCGGCTCGCCCCGAGCGCCCGCAAGACGCCCACGTCCTTGGTCCGCTCGCTGACCATGCTCCAGAAGATCGCGAGCACCAAGAACACGCTCGTGAGGCTGATCACGCCGAAGATGAACATGACCAGCGCGGTCTCCTTACGGATCGCGCCGATGAGCGTCGCATTGCGGTCCTCCCACGTCAGGATGCTGACAAACTCGGGCCGTGGGGCTTCGGGGTGCTCGAGCGAGAAGTCTTCGTAGATCATGCGGACACGCCGCCGGAGCGTTTCTAGGTCCGCATCATCCCTGCCCCGGACCAGCACCGTCGTCGCCCGCGCCGGTTCGATACCGATCGTCTGCGGCAGCTCGAAGCGTTCCTCGCCGGTCTCCGGATCGACGACCAGCGTCGGCGTGCCGCCGCGCTCGACTCGCTCGGCTTCGTCCATCTTGAGCATGTCCTGCAGCTGCCCGAGCGGGACGTACATGGTGCTCGAATCGATCTCGTAGACGCCGCTGCTGAACTCGTTGGCGATGACGAACCGCCGGGCGATCGGCTCGAGGATGCCGCCGGTGGTATCCGTCGGCAGCACGTTGACGGTGATCGCCCGCTGCGTCAAAAAGTCGTCCTGTACGAAGCCGCCCGGGTCGCGCAGATCCCGCTTGCTGAAGACCTCGATCCCCAGCACGGCCAGCGGCACCGGGGGCACATCGGCCCGCTCCGGGCGTTCGAGAGACTCGCCAAAAAACTGCAGGGCTTCCCACAGGTCGGCCCGCGTCTCGTCCAGCCGCGGGTCGGCCGCGAACGTGTCGGTCGGCAGCGGCTCGTCCAGCGGCTTCCAGTAGAGCGTCTGCCGGTAGCCAGTCACACGGTCGAACGACTCGGGGTCAATGCCCTTGATCAGGCATTCTGTCACCCGCGAGCCGCCGGCGATGTCCAGCGAGATGAGCCCGAACGCCTCGACCGTCGGCGATGCGGCCACGATCAGCTCGTCCGCCTCGAGCCGCAGCAGCAGGTCCTCGTAGTGCGCGATGCCCACCTGCGAGCGGCTGATCTCGATATCGCCGATCAGCGATCGGCCGGAGTCGATCAGCTCTTCCAGAAACCCGCCCATGACCGACCAGACGATCAGCTCCATCGCGACGCACAGCATGACTGCGGCCGCGGCGAGCAGCGGCATGATCTTGCGGGTCAGGTAGCGGCGTGTGAGCAGGGCCTGGTACATCAGTCGGCGACTCTATCCGGTTCCGGGTGCCGGTCTTGCACGGTTCTAGAATCATGCCATGATCGGTGTCCCGCTCAAGATCGGCCCAGTCCAGCTTGAGAGCAACCTCATGCTCGCGCCGATGGCCGGCTACTGCGACCTGGCCTGGCGGATCACATGCCGCGAGCTCGGCGGGGTCGGCCTGGCCTGCACCGACCTGCTCAGCCCCCACGGCCTGCTGCGGGGTAACCAGGAATCGCTCGACCTCGCCCGCACCAACGAGTTTGACCAGCCGATCGGGATGCAGCTCTACGGGGCAGACCCGGACCTGATGGCCGACGGTGCCCGGTGGGCCGCCGACCACGGCGCGACAGTCGTCGATATCAACATGGGCTGCCCGGTCGACAAGGTCGTCAAGAAAGACGGCGGCAGCAAGCTGATGTGCGACGTGCCGGGAGCGGTCCGCATCGCCGAGGCGATCCGCAACACCCTGCCCGAGTCGATCCCGCTGACGGCCAAGATGCGGCTGGGCTGGGACGAGGCGGCCGTCGACGACCGCTGCGCCGAAACGCTCGCGTGCCAACTGACCGATGTCGGCTGCGTCGCGATCACGGTCCACGGGCGAACGACCGAGATGCGGTTCAAGGGCGACTGCCGGCGGGATGGGATCAAGCGCGTCGTCGAGGCTGTGGGCGAGCACACGGGCGGACCAGACGATGGCGGAGTCCCGGTGCTCGGGAACGGCGATGTGAAATCGGCCGAGGACGCGGTCCAGATGATGCGCGAGACCGGCTGCGCGGGCGTCATGATCGGCCGGGGCGCGATGGCAAGGCCCTGGATTTTCCGCGATGCCTGGGCGCTCCAGACCACCGGTCAAGCCCCGCCGCAGCCGACCCACGACCAGATCGCCGAGATCACCCGCGGCTACTTCGACCGCATGCGCGAGTACCGCGGCGACCACTATGCCCTGCACAAGATCCGCACGCGGATCTCGTGGCTCGTCAAGCCCATGAATAGCCGGCACCATTCTGCCAAACCGCTCCAACAGGCGATCCGCACCGCCCCCACCGCCGCGGCGGTGCACGCGGCGCTCGATGCCTACATCGCTGGGTCGCTGCGGCACGAGCGGCCGGCCGCCTCGGTCTGACACGGAACAAAGCGAAGGATCATCGATTTTCGGCTGCGGTGTCGGGCCGCACGATCGGAGCCACGCTAGTGTCCGCCGGCGGCTGTATACAACGGACCGGCCGCCGGAGGACACGCACGATGACCACGGCCACGGCTCCCGAAAACGTCTTCACCGAAGCCCTCGAGCGGCTCGATACCGCCGCCCGCTACTCCAAGGCCCACGCCGAGACCGTCGAGCGGCTCCGGCGCCCAGGCCTGGTGACCGAGGTCTCGTTCCCGGTTCGGATGGACGACGGCTCCGAGCGCGTGCTCACCGGCTACCGCTGCCGGTACGACGACACCCGCGGCCCGGCCAAGGGCGGGCTGCGGTTCCACCCGGGCGTGACCCGCGACGAGGTCATGGCACTCGCATTCTGGATGACCATCAAGTGCGCCGTCGCCGACATCCCCTACGGCGGCGGCAAGGGCGGCGTGACCGTCAACCCCAAGGAACTCAGCCAGGCCGAGCTCGAGCGTGTCAGCCGCGGGTTCATGCGGGGCATCGCGCACGTTGTCGGGCCCAACACCGACATTCCCGCACCGGACGTCTACACCAACGCGACGGTCATGGCTTGGATGATGGACGAGTACTCCAAGATCGCCGGCAAGCGGTCGCCGGGCGTGATCACGGGCAAGCCGATCGCTCTGGGCGGCTCGCTCGGGCGCGACGACGCGACGGCCCGCGGCGGGTTCTACCAGATCGAGGAGCTCGCCGAGATCCGCGGCTGGGACAAGGGCTCGACCACGATCGCGATCCACGGCTTCGGCAACGCGGGCCAGCACTTCGCCAGGCTCGCCGCCGACGCCGGGTACAAAGTTGTCGCCGCCTGCGACTCCCGCGGCGGCGTGTACGACGCCAGCGGCCTCGACGTCACCAAACTGATCGACACCAAGAACAACGACGGCCGCGTCGAGGGACAGGGCGAGTCGATCACCGGCGAAGAACTGCTCGCCCTCGGCTGCGACCTGCTCGTGCCCGCGGCCCTCGAAAACACGATCACCATGGACAACCAGGGGGACGTGCAGGCCGAGTACATTCTTGAACTAGCCAACGGCCCGCTGACCAACGACGCCGACGAAGCGCTCCGTGACCGCGGCGTCATCGCGATCCCGGATATCCGGGCCAACTCCGGCGGCGTCACGGTCAGCTACTTCGAATGGACCCAGAACCAGTCGGGCTACTACTGGACACTCGAAGAGGTCCACAACCGGCTCGGCGAGAAAATGCGATCGGCGTTCCGCGGCGTGTGGGACCTGGCACAGGACAAATCGATCGATATGCGGACCGCGGCATACGCGATCGCCCTCGACCGGCTGGCCGACGCCCACGAAGCGACCGGCACCGCCGATATGTTCGGTTCAAAGTAGGTTTCTTGCGACATCTGCCCGGAGCGAGCGAGCCTCATACGGCAATCGCCGCTCGAGAGAACTGGCAGACGTCGAAACGACGCGTACCGTACATGCAGGAAACGTCCGTGGCTGCGACGCAGCCCGAGCGTATCGGTAGACCCATACGCGGGTTGATGCCCGCGTTCCGCGAGAACGGTTCGGCAGACGATCGCACGTTTCGCCGAACCAGATGAATGATGACCACGAATGCGTCGAGAGGGCTCGAAGTCCGCTTGCGCGGCACGATCCCTCGAATACCACGACCGTCCACGCGACGCCGAATCCGGAGAGCAGCGATGAAGAGTTCGACCCTTACCCGTGCGGCCGCCGGTGTTGCGGCTCTCATCATGACCAACCCCGGCCTGGCGGTCGCCCAGCCCGCCTCGCAAGCGATCGTTTCTCCCGCCCCGGATTCGAAGATCGGTCCGCGGCTGAGCGTCGAGCCGTCGTCGGTTGAGTTCGGCCAGATCGGCGATGTCTCGACCGTTCGGAAAACGGTCACGCTGACCAACACCGGCGACCAGGCGGTCGAGATCCCCGAAGAGAACGGCGTCCGCGGCAGCTGCGGCTGCACCGTGCCGAAGCTCGAGAAGAACGTCCTTGAGCCCGGCGAGTCGATGGAGATCGAGGTCGCGTTCAACCCGGTCAACCGCAACGGCGTGCAGAACAAGACAGTCACGATCAACTCCAACGCTGAAGCGCCCACGGTCATCCCGGTCAACGCGACGATCATCCAGCGTGTGCAGGTTGTCGAGGGCATCGCCCAGATGGGCCGCATCGACCAGGGCGATTCGCACACGATCGAGATCAATATCCGCGGGCTCACCGGCGATTTCGAGGTGCTCGATGTCTCGGTCGACCGGCCCGACGCGTACCGGGCCGAGATCATCGGCCAGTCGCTGACATCTCGCGACGATCCGTTCGGCGACGGCCAGATCGACGTCGGGCAGACCACCGTGGCGATCACGCTGCTCGACGATGCCCCCGTCGGCCGGATCGACTCGATGCTCAGCTACAGCACCAACGACGCCGAGGACCGCCAGCGGCAGCTCCGGATCGCCGGCAGCGTCGTCGGCGACCTGCGGCTCGACCAGGGCGGGGTCAGGCTCGGGCTCATGCAGCCGGGCGATGACTTCGAGCAGTCGGTCGTGGTCTACAGCCACAAGGGCAACGAGTTCAACGTACCCCGGGCGCTGTTCGTCTCCAGCGACCTGAGCCCCGAGGATCGGGCGAGGATCTCCGCGACCGTCGAGCCCCTGCCGATCGAGGATGTGCGCACCGGGTTCCGGGTCACCCTGGCCGGTGATGTCAGCGAAACGATGCGCCTGGTCCGGGGCCGCCTTGTCATCATGACCGATCGCCCGGGGCAGAAGGTCATCTCGGCCGCGGTCCAGGGTGTTGTCCGGGCAGCCCGGTAGCCGCCGGAGCCAACCCAAGGCTTGACCAGAGCCTGGATTCGCAGAAGCCCTGATTACGTCTGGCAGAAGAAGGAACGCGGCATGAAGCTCTTCGTTGTCGGCCTGCTCACACTGCCCGCGGTCGCAGGCGCGGCGGGGCTCGCGCACTCGCTGATCAGCGGCCCCATGGTGCTCGAGCCGGAGGACCCGGTGGTCACGACCTTCCCGTCGTCCGACAACGAGTCTTCACATGAGGATCCCCCGCCGCCGACGACGCCGTCGGACGACACGCAGGCCGAACCAGAACCCGCTCTCGAGCCAACCCCGGCGATCGACGCCGGCGATCAGTCGCAGACCGAGACCCATCTCGTGCTCGATTCGCTTGAGATCGAGCTCGGCGTCGCGAACACGCTCTTCGAACGGGGTCTCGCGGATTTTGTCGATGCGAGGCGTCCCAGCGAGTTCGAGGAGGGGCACATCCTCGGCGCGATGAACATCACGCCCGGCATGCTCGCCACAGGTACGCCCGCGGCGATCGAGGCCGGCTTTCTGACCGAAGACCGCCCCATCGTCGTTTACTGCGGCGGCGGCGATTGCGACGATTCGCACGTGGTCGTCCAGCGGCTCCAAGAGATGGGGTTTATGCGGACCCACGTCTTCACCGGGGGCTTCCCCGAATGGCAGAACGCCGATCTCGCGACCGGATCGGGCCCTGACCCGTTTGCCGGCTAACCTGCGCCGACCGCCGGAGATCCGCCCGATGCCCAACGAAGCCTCGAAGCTCACCAGCACGCTCTCGCTGATCGCCCGCATCCTGCTCGGTCAGGTGTTCATCTTGGCGGCGGTCAACAAGCTGATCGATCCGGGCGCCCTCGCCCGCGCGATCGACAAGTTCGACTTCGCGTTCGCCTCGCTCGACTCGAGCGAGATGCTCGTCAAGGCGGCCGCCTACTTCATCCCCTGGCTCGAGCTGCTGACGGCGTTCGCGCTGATCGCTGGGCTCTGGACCCGGGCCGCCGCGGCGATCTTCGTCGTTTTGCTCGCCGGCTTCTCCTTCGCGATCTACGACGCCGCGATCGTCCGCGGCCTCACGCTCGACTGCGGCTGCTTCGGCGACCTCAAGGGTTTCTGCGACCTGCCCGCCGACGGGTGCAACCTGATCCAGAACGGCGTGCTCGCCGGGCTCGGGCTCGTCGCGCTGGTCTGCGGCGGGGGCAGGGCCTCGGCCGACGCCCTGCTCGTTCCGGACGACGACCTCGACGCCGCGGACGAGGACGACGTCGACTTCGCCTAGACCGCCCGCCTACGATGGCTGCTGCAGAAATTACCTCCCGTTGCCGGCCCCGCCGAGGGTCGGCCGACCGTCCGAGACGAGGAGCACCATGAGCCGATTCGCCCGATTCAATGCTGGGCCCAAGCCCAAGCTGACCCAGACCTCCGGCCGCGGGGTCGTCTTCGTCGACTACAAGAATGTCGAGGACCTCCGCCGCACGCTCAGCCCCAACGGCAAGATCTACGGCCGCAAGCGCCTGGGCACCTCCGCTCGCGAGCAGCAGATGATCGCCCAAGCCGTCAAGCGGGCCCGGTTCATGGGCCTGCTGCCCTACACCTCGGCGACGCTCTGACCGCACCCGCCACCATGCAACGCGACTACGACGCCATCGCGCGTGATGTGTCCGCGGCCCTTCCTGGCTGCTCGACGCGGGACGATCGCATGCGCCTCGTCGCGGATGTCTGCTGGACCCACCTGGCCGAGCGTGGCGTCAGCTGGATCGGCTTCTACACGCTCGAGCCCGGCTCCGACGAGATGCTGCTCGGGCCGCGACGAGACAAGCCCGCGTGCTCGCCGATCGGTCTCCACGGCGCCTGCGGGCAATCCGCGACCGCCGGCCAGACGCTCGTGGTCACCCACGTCGACCGTCTCGGCGAGGGCTACGTCGCCTGCGACCCGAAGGACACCAGCGAGCTGGTCATCCCCTGCTTCGAACCGGCCGCGGACGGAACCGACCGCTGCTGGGGCGTGCTCGACGCGGACAGCTTCGACGAGGGCTCGTTCGATGCGGCCGACGCTGCGGAGCTCGCGGCCCTACTGCACACCGCCGGGCTCAGCAGCGTCGTCACGCCCGCGGTGCGAATGGTCTAGCAGAAGGGCTCATGCGGGTTGTCACACCGATCCAGAAATGATCCGACGCTACCGGATGGGGACCGGTCTCTCGCTCGGTCACCGGCGGATTGAGAAGCGCTCGCATGTCTATTCAGCGATCCCGAACTGAGCCGCCGCGCCCGCGTTGATGGGCATCGCCATGATCTCGTCGACCTGCCAGGGCGTGAGCTGCTCGGCCCGGCCGTCGGCGAAGCCGATCGCGACGGTGTCCATGCCGTTGACATAGGCGGCGCGGTCCATGGCGACGACGACATCGGGGTTGAAGCTGGCCGCGTCGGCGTCGCCGACGAACTCAGTCCGCAGCACGATGTCGCCCCGGCCGTCCCACGCCGGGCCCCGCGGCGAGACGAGCATGTCGGGCGTGATCGCACCGATCTCGATCAGGTCGTCGGTGCTGCTGGGGTTCTCGCCCGCATCAGTCGCGTAGATCAGCGTGGCCTGCGAGAGAGCGCGGACCTGCGTGAGGGTCTTGACTTGCTGTGCGCTCTGCCGGGCCTGTCCCAGCGCCGGAAGCATGACCCCCGCCAGCACGGCCGGGGTGTAGGCCGAGCCCATGGCCCCGTAGGCCTCGGATGCCGAGGCGAGCTGGACCAGCACCGAGGCGTCGCCGGTCAGGGAGAACTCTATGTCGTCACCGTCCCAGGTCGCGATCGAGCCGGTCGGGATGATGTCGGCTGCAAACCGGGCGTAGCTCGGCATCACGATGCCGGGGTCCCAGAAATCATCGAAGGGCTTGCGCACCGCGTTGGCGACGGCGGAGGCGGCCAGACTCGCCAGGCCGTAGCCCCGGGAGGCGAACCGGGCCGTATCTCGGAACGACACGCCGGTCACGCGGTCCTCCCGGTCCCAGCGATCCATCACGGCCGACCGGAACCGCTCGTTGTCGAGCACCGAGGGACCGTCGCCGAGGTACCCGATCGCCGCGACGAGCCCGACACGTGAGGCCGCGACAACAAGCCGGCCCTCCGCGACCGCCCAAGAAATCTCGAACGGCACGGGCAGGCCGGGCGTCACGAGCGTGCGGGCTGGGTAGCCGCCGGCCGACCAGTCGAGCGTACGGGCATAGCCCCGGCCGAGCGAGGCGCCGAACTGGTTCGCGTGCACGACCGCGGCCGCTTGCGCATCCTGAAACGCCTGCTCGTCGCGGATATCCAGCACCAGAACGGTCGACATCATCCCGCCGCCGCCGGTCGAATCGGCCTGATAGACGATCCAGGTCGGACCGAGGTTCTCCAACACACCCGCGCGCAGGTCGATCCCGAACCCGTCGCGCAGGAACTCAAAGAAGTCGCGGTCCATCTCGTCGCCGGCCAACTCGATCAGCGGGATCAGCCAGTCCAGGTTCGAGAGCGTTGCGGAGACGAAGGTCGCATCGGATGGCACGGCCTCGAGCGACTCCGGCGACAAGACAGCGTCGCCGACAAACCGCTCGAACATCTCCTCAGCGTCTTCGTACCGCGCATTGACATGCAGCACGTCGCCGCTGTTGCCGACAACAAACGAGATCCGTGAGTCTGTGGCGTCAAGGAAGCCGAGCTCGTCCAAGAGTTCATACGCAGCCGGGTCTTCGTTCTCGATGTTCTCGGCCGCGAACTCGAGCAGGGTGCCAAGGCCGAACTCGCCGGCGACGATGGGCCGCGCACCGCCCGGCAGAACATCCATCGGGAGCCCGACACCCGCGGGCTCATCGCGGCCCAGCAGGAAGGTCACGGCCGTCCCCTCCCCGGCCTGCGCGGTGCTGATCCGCGCCGGGCCGCCGGGCGTATCGATCGTGATCGAGCCGTCTTCGCCGACCCGGGCGTCCCGGCCGGCGGAGTCGGCGAGAAACCGCATGAGCGTGTCGATCTCGCCGCGGCCCGAGTCGTTGGGCACCGAGGTCAGGCCGACGACCGGCTCGCCGTCGTCGAGATGGAACTGGAAGCCCACGCCGCCGGTCGCGACAGCCCAGAACGCGCGGATCTGGTCGGCATCCGGCTCGGTTGCCCGGAGCTCGCGGGGCAGCAGCTCGAGCCGCTCGCCGAGGCGGAGCAGCGCGGCGTGCATCGCTCGGTCCTTGCTCGCGGGCGCGACGTCGGCCAGCGGGGCGAGCCGGAGATCGAAGATCAGGTCGTCCTCGTCTTGAGCCGCAGCGGTCCCCGCGATCATGGAGCCCGCCGCCATCACCCTCGCCGACACCGAGAGACAACTTTTGGACCACCTGTGCATGCTGTTCCCCTTCTTCCGCGCGCAGCCGGCGCGCTGGTTGTCAGTCTATTCGGGATCGCGGGGCGTCCATGTCCCTAAAACGGGACGCTCGCGGCGAATTCTCGAAGCCGCCGCTCGCCGGGCGGGCGAAACGCGAGGCGGGACGCGTGGAGCATCAGCCGCGGTGC
>JBCDEF010000045.1:0-16009 GCA_039179915.1 Planctomycetota bacterium
CGTCGCGCCGCGCCGGGTCGATGTGCACCGTCCAGCCGGCCGAGTCGATCTCGGAGACGTCCGCGCAGCGTGTCGCGACGCCGGTGTTGTGCGCCGTCATCGCGCAGCGCCGCTCGTCCAGGTCGACCGCCTCCGCCACGCCGCACACCGCCGCCAGCGCGGCCGCGTCGGCGCCGATCCCGCAGCACAGGTCCGCCACGCCCTCAAGCCCGCGGAACCGCTCGGCCTTATGCCGCGCAATCCTCGCATCGCTGGCCATCTGCGCGCCCTCGACGTCAGCGATCCAGCTCTCGGCCGCGAACCCCTTGGCCGCCAGCCGGCGGCGGGCCTCGGCGATCTGCAGCGCAACCGCCGCCTCGGCCGCGTCCCCGAAACGCCGAAGCCCCGCCACGCCCGCGACCGAGCCCGCGTCGACCCGCGCCGCCTCGGTGATCAGCGTCAGCAGCTCGCCCGATGCCGCGCGGCGCCACACACCCGCGTCGCCGGGGAACCCGCCCGAACCGGAATCTCCTGACGCACCAGCCACATCCGCACCGATCAGAAGCTCACGCTCACGCCGGCCCCGGCGAACAGGTCCGCCGATTCCGACGTTAGCCCGAAGCCGACCCTCGCATCGATCGTTACCTGCGGCGCCGCCTCGATGATCGTGCCCGCCTGGAGAAAGTGCGCGTCCTCGACCGAGTCGACATCGCGCAGAAAGTTGAAGTACTCGACATACGTCCGCGCCGCCGGCGTCCACGTCTGGTGCACACCCACCGCCACGCCCACCTCGGTGAACGACTCCTGCGTCACGCTGTCTTCCAGGAACGACAGCTCCACCGAGGCGTCGACCCGCCAGAGCGTGTCGAAGTCGTCGAACGAGAGCACAGCCAGCACCGACGGATCGACCCGATCGCTCGAGAGTTCTTCGTCGCCCACCGGCAGACTCACCTCGCCGAGCACCGCCAGCGCCGGGATCAGCCCGTCGCTCTCGAGCGCCTGCAGCTTGATGCCCAGCGTCAGGTCCGTCCCGCCCGAGATCGTTTCGGCGAAGCCGCCCACGTCGATCTCAGTCGCGCTGTAGCCCGCCCAGCCGATCTGCACCTCCGCGAACGAGCTCACCCCCGCCCGCAGCAGCAGCTCCGGAACCGTGAGGTTCGTCGTCTCTACACCATCGTCGTCGTCGAACGTCACCGTTGCGCCCGCCTCGAGCGAGAACCGGCCCAGCGGCACCGTCCTGGCGCTCGGCGTGACCGAACCGCGATCGGGCTCGAACGGCGACAGGATCTCGTCCGTCGCCCACCCGAAAATCGAAGTCCCCGTCGGCAGCTCGCTCTGCCCGGCCGCGGCCGAACACAGCGCGACCGCGCCCACCAGACCCATCGCCCATCGGCGTATCGCTTCAAGCATCGGCAGAGACCCCGATCGTCACCGCGCTGCCGACCCACCCCGGACCGTGCAAACGCCCGAGCGACATCGACGCCGACGAAACCGATGCTTCAGCCGCAGGTCACGCTTTGGACGAGTTTTCCGCCCGACGCGCAAGCCTTGCGTGTGTGACGACGCGGATCGTCTCGTTGATCGCCGTTTCGAGCTCGCGGTTGACCACGAACGCGTCGTACACGCCGCTGGTTTTGGCGGACTCGATCTCCCGCTTGGCCTCCGCGAACCGCCGCTGGATCGCCGACTCGTCTTCGCGCTTGCGGTCGCGAAGCCGCTGCAGTAACTCTGGCTCGCTCGGCGGCAGGATGAAGACCCCGAACGCCTCGGGCATCGCCGACCGCACCTGCATCGCCCCCTGGACGTCGATCTCCAAGATCACCACATCGCCCGCGGCCAGCCGGTCCGACACCCAGGCCCGCGGCGTGCCATACCGCCTCCCGAACACCTCGGCGTGCTCGAGCAGCTCGCCCCGGTCGATCATCGCCACGAACGACGCATCGTCGACGAAGCTGTAGTCCACGCCGTCCACATCCGCCGCCGTTTTCGGCCGCGTCGTTACGCTCACGCTCACCCGCGCCCCGGGCACGCGCGAGGCCACCGCACGCGTGATGGTCGTCTTGCCCACCCCGCTCGGCCCAGAGATCACCAGCAGCATGCCCGGTCCGTCCACGAAACGAGCCTAGCACGGCTCCCGCCGGCGGTGCGCCCATCCGGCCCGATCCCCGTCGAACCGGGTCACACCTGCATAAAAAACGGCCGGCCCGCGTCAACGGGCCGGCCGCGTCTTCATTGAGGAGCCGCCGCCCTCATCGGCGTCGACGCACCAACGCCGCCGAAAGCAGCAGCGCCGAAAGCGTCCCCGGCGCCGGAACCGGCCCGAACACCTGCTCGAAGTCGGGCGCCGCCGCCGGTCCGCCCAGGGCCCACTCCCTCGTCTCGAGCCCGGGCAGGACCCAGTCCACCGTCACCTCGCCCGGCGTGAAGCCAGGCAGCGGCGCACCGGTGACCACATCGCCGAAGTAGACCTCGAAGGTCGCTTCGTACTCGCCGGGCGCCGTTGCCGCCACCCAGTTGTGCGTCATCTGGCCCGACCACCGCCACGCGGCGTCCGAGCCGTCCGTCCCGTGGATCGGCGCAAAGCTGGACTCGTCGTAGAACAACAGCCCCTCGTCCGCCGCGACCGGCGCGACCCAGATCGCCGCCCCGAACGGGAAGTTGAAGAAGCCGTTGGCCAGCCAGCCGTACTGGCTGTTGTACCCGATGTTGCTCAGCACCGAGCCCGGCCCCGTGTACGATTCGTTGCGGTCAACAAGCACCGGCGTCTCGAATACCGGTGTCTCGAAGCTCACATCGAGCGACGAGCCGTTCTGCGTGATCAGCAGGTGGAGCATGTCCGACGGGTTCACCGGCACGGGGTTCTGCCCCAGCGAGCCGAACGCCCAAAGCCCCGCGGCGGCACAGATCATGAATCGACGCATACGCGCCTCCTTTCTGGGCAACAGGCCCCATCAGGCCCGATCAGCGGCGACGCCGCGCGGCGGCCAGACCGCCCAGACCCAGCAGCACCGCCGACGCCGGCGCCGGAACCGCCGTCCAGCTCAGCGTCGCATCCGCCGAGCCGAAGCCCGGCAGCGCCTCGCCTGTCAGCGCATCACCGATGAACACGCGGAACTCCGCCTCGTACGTGCCGACCGAATCGACCGCGAACCACGGGTGGTGCATCTGCCCGTTCCACTCCCAGACCGAGTCCGAGCCGTCGGTCCCGAAGATCGGCGCGTAGGTGTGCGTGTCGCGCATCATCCGGCGGCCGCCCTCGTACACCCGAAGCCCGTCGCTGGAGTCGCCCATCTCGATGAAGATCGCGCCGCCGGACGGCAGCTGGATCGTGTCGTTGGCCAGGAACCCGAACTGGCTCGAGTAGAAACTGCCGTCGAGCACGCTCGCGTTGCCGCTGTACGACTCGCCGAACGTGCGCATCTCCAGCGGCAGCGGCAGCGTCGTCGACGCCGGGTCGATCTCCATCGACAGGTCCTGACCGTCGAAGCCGATCAGCACGTGCTTCATCCCGCCGTCCCACATGAACTGCGGCCAGGTCTGCGCTTGCGACGCGCCGACCACCGAGCCCGAAACCGCAACAGCCGCAGAAACCGAAACCATCGAACGGATCATGTCTTTCTCGCTTTCGAAGCGGTGCGCCGAGAACCGGCCACCGCGGTGTGTGTCGAATCTATCAATCAACCAAAACAACAGAACAAAAAACAGCATCAGCCCGAGCGCTCAGAAGCCCTCGGGGTCCCAGAGATCGACGCGGCGGTCCGCGTCGAGTGTGTCCTCGTACCGCATGACCCGGACGTGCCCGTCCAGGAACACGTATCCCTCGCCCGCGCCGTGCCGGCCGAGCGCCAGCCGGTCGGGCTCCATGTCGTCGCTGTTCTTCCAGAAGTGCGCCATATGGTGGTCGCTGGTCAACGCCGCGCCGTCGAGCTCGCCCGACTCGTCCGCCCCGAGCGAGGCGTACAGCAGCGTCATCGCCGGCGACGGCACCGCGTACACACGACGGAACGGACGCTTCGTCCGGTCCACCGGCTTGCCCGGCACCAGCTCGCCCGGGCTCAGCTCGTAGTACACGTTCTGCCCGAACGACAGACGCGGCGTCAGATCCGGGCGGAACTCGCCAACCTCGACCGGCTCGCTCGGGTCCAGCGGCGAGCGGTAGTGCGTGTTGACCACCTCCGCCCACGCCCGGTCCGTCGGCATGTCGAACGGGTCGAACACCCCGCCGCCGCCGGCCGAGAAGTAGGGCCAGTACGCGTGGAACCACGACTGCCCGTCTACCCAATCGCTGCGGCCGTTGACGATGTCGATCCGCCGCGAGTGCGATGTGATCGCGAGCTGCTCGCGGTGCTCGCCCGCGTACGCCGCAGCCGCCGACCCGAGGTCGCGCAGCTTGGCCAGCGCCACAACCGACTGCGCCGAACGTCGGGCCGTCCCGAGCGTCGGCAGCAGGATGCCGATGAGCAGCGCGATGATCGAGATGACCACCAGCAGCTCGATGAGCGTGAACCCGGACCGGGCGCGTCGAGTCGCCATGCCGTCCCTCCCGCGCCGCGGCGAAAACGCCGGGCGCAGCAGAAGTGCACCAAACAGAAGAACCACCAGAATCAAGCGTGAGAACAGCCCCGGCGCACGGCCGGGTCATGCGGTACGAACCGATCCCAGAACGGGACCGATCAGGCCGCGACGCGGGGAGGCGGCGTCGGCACGCCCAGCTCCACCCCGCCCCGCACCGGAGCATCGGCCCCGGAGCCGGACGCCGCGTCGGGCACCAGCGCCAAGCCGACCGTGCCCGATGTGATCACCGGCGGAAGCACCGCCACGAACCACTCGACATCCGGCTGGCAGTTGTACCCGAGCATCGACAGCCCGCGGCCGTCGTCATCGTCGTCCCGCGGCGCCGTCATCGCGCAGCAGCAATTCGTGGGCGAGCACCCCGTGCATCGGCAGACCGTCGGCAGGCACGACGACGCATCCACGTCGCCCGAACCAATCTGCGACAGCACCACCGTCGGCACAGGGATCGCCGCCTGACCGGCCAGCACAAAGAAGCCGATCAGCAGGCCCACGATCCACCGGGATTGCACCAGTTCGCGCATCACGATGAGACAACGACTCCCCAGCCGCCGCGCAGAACGCACCGCGACCAGACAACCATACGGTCAGATTCGCTGATCGGTGCCAGCCAGACAAGAATTCTTGCCTGGCCGGAATCAGGCCCTGGCAGGCTGGCCCGAGCCCCCGGCCAGCAGCGCGTCCAGCACCGCCATCCGTACCAGCAGCCCGGAGGCCACCTGCCGCAGCACCAGCGAACGGGGCCCCCGCCCGCGTCCCCCCCCGGGTCCCCGGTTGTGGTCGGCATCGAGCCCGTCGGCCACCGAGCCGTCCATCTCGAACCCCCGGTTGATCGGGCCCGGGTGCATCACGACCGCGCCGGGCTTCATCCGCCGGGCCCGCTCGGCCGTCAGCGCATAATGAGCGCGATACTCGCGAGCGCTGCCGATCCCCGGCGGCGTGCGGTCCGCGCCCGAATCACCGGCACCACCCGCCCCGCCGTGCCGCTCGTACTGCATCCGCAGCATCTGCACCGCGTCGACCTCAGGCAGCACCCGGTCCAGGTCCGTCGCCACTGTGCAGCCCAGGCTCTCTAGGCTCGGCGGGGCCAACGGCGCCGGCCCGACGCAGACCACCTCCGCCCCGAGCGCCGTCATCCCCGCGATATCCGACCGCGCCACCCGCGAGCTGACGATGTCGCCCACGATCGCGATCCGCAGGCCCCGCAGGTCCCACGAGGCGGCCCGGTCGCCGCCGAGCGCGGTCGCCAGCGCATAGATGTCCAGCAGCCCCTGCGTCGGGTGCTCGTGCGCCCCGTCGCCCGCGTTGACCACCGGCACGCCGACGTGCCGCGCGATCTGCTCCGCCGCGCCAGCCGACGACGACCGCACGATCAGCAGGTCGCCCCCGGTCGCCTCGACCACGCCGGCCGTGTCAATAACCGTCTCGCCTTTGGTCACGCTCGAGCCCGGCGTGGTCAGGTTGATCACCCCCGCGCCGAGCCGGCCGGCCGCCAGCGAGAAGCTCACCCGCGTGCGCGTCGAGTCTTCAAAAAATAGATTGCACACGCTCCGCCCCGCCAGCCGGTGACGGATCGACGCGTCGTCCCGCGGCCGGCCCTCGCCGCTGTCGAACGAACGGGCCGACTCCAGCAGCGACACGATCCGGTCCCGCCCGGCCGTGGCCAGGTCCAGCAGATGGGCACCCCGGTCCAGGGCGTGCGCGATGCTCACCCCGCGCCGCCCGACTGATCGACCTCGACCGATCCGTTCGATTCGGCCTCGTTGGAATCAGCCCCGGGCGCCGGCGGGCCGCCGCGGGCCTCCTCGGCGATCTTCCGCTCGAGCGCCTCGATCGGCACCTGCCGCGGCATCGGCAGCGTCCCCGGCTCGCGCTGCCGCGGGTTGCGGCTGAGCTTCCAGTCGCCCGAGCCGCCCTCGAACCAGAGCTGCAGGCCCGCGTGCGCCGTGCCCGCCGTGTTCAACGCCGAACCGCGCTCCAGCCCCGTCACCGGCCGCAGCACGTGCACCCGCGCCTCGCCGCCGCGCAGACGAACCGCCCCGATGTGGTACACCGGCAGATCGTCCCGAAGCTCGCTCAGCGGCACCGCCAGCGGGTGCGCGTTCTTCGCCACACGCCGGTACGACTCGGGCGAGATCGACCCCGGCAGGTTCACCGCCAAGAGCGGCTCGCCCGCCGGCGGCGTCGCCAGACCGGGCTGCGTCGCCAGGTCCAGCTCGATCACGTACCCCAGGCTCTTTTCCATCAATTCCAGCAGGCCCGCCGACTCGCGCGAGTTCCACCAGACCAGGTCGTCTTCCGGCGGGTAGTTCCCGTAGTAGAGGCACCCCGAGCCCGAAAGCCCCAGCACGCCAGCCGCCGCGACACACCCAACCATCCTGGTCCATCTGTTCATCGAAACCTCCGGTCTCGCCCGCCGTGTCAGCCACACTCTACACGGGCGGCCCACCCGCGGCATCCGGCCCGCCAGCGCCGCCGAACTACGATGAGCCGATGACCTTCCAGCCGCCCCACAACCGCACCAACCGATACGTCTTGGGCATCTCCGGCGCCTCGGGCGCCCGCTACAGCACCCGCCTGCTCGAGCTGCTGCTCGGGACGGGTGCCGAAGTCCACTGCGTCGTCAGCGAATATGGCCAGCGCCTGCTCTTCGACGAACTCGGCGTCAAAAAAGTCGAGCTCGACCAGCTCTGCCCCGAGCTGGCCAGCGATCAAGACCACCAGCGCCGCTTCATCGCGCATCCCAACAAAGACGTCGGCGCGGTCATCGCCAGCGGCAGCTTCCTGCACGACGGCATGGCCGTCCTCCCCTGCGCCAGCACGAGCCTCGGCGCGATCGCCACCAGCGCCGGCAGCAACCTGCTGACCCGGGCCGCGATGGTGACGCTCAAAGAGCGCCGCCCGCTGATCATCTGCCACCGCGAGATGCCGCTGAACCTGGTCGATATCGAAAACATGCGCACGCTCGCCCTGGCAGGCGCGACCATCTGCCCCACCAACCCGGGCTTCTATTTGCACCCAAAAACGGTCGACGAGATCATCGACTTCGTCGTCGGCAAGGTCCTCGACCTCTTGGGCGTGCCGCACAAGCTCAAGACCCGGTGGGAAGACGCCAACGGCTAGCCGGGCGCATCGATTAGACCTAATCCTCATCCGAGAGCCGGATAATCTCCGGCGCGTAGTACCTCGGGTTTTTCACGCGTTCGTCCAGCCGAGCAAGAATCCCCGCATCTTCGAACGAGGCGATGTAGTTCCGCGCCGTCTGTGTCGCACCGCCGATCCGCTCGTTCAGCATCGCCGGTGTAAACACCGGCTGCTCAAACAAAAAATCCACCGCCGCGACGACCCGCTGGCTCAGCGAGCTGTCGCTGAGCTTGCCCAGAATGCCTTCACGCATATCCAAGAGCCTGCCGGTCATGCGGAGCGCGTCTTCCGATGATTCCCGGATCACAGTCAGGAAATAGCTGATCCAACCCAGCCAATCCCCCCGCAGCGAGACCGCATTGAGCGCGTCGTAGTACCGCTGCTTGGTCCGATCGATCGCCGCGCTCGGATAGACCAGCGGTGATTCCAGCAAGCCGAATCGGCAGATCGATTGCGTGATGAGCATGCGTCCGAGACGGCCGTTGCCGTCGGCAAATGGGTGTATCGTCTCGAATTGGTAGTGACAGATCCCGGCGACGATAAGCTTCGGAAGATCGGCGGGCGGGTTGCGCATGTACCCGACAAGCTCGGTCATCAACCGCGGGACTTCGGGCGCAGGCGGGGGCACAAACCGTGCACGCCGGAAGCCGCTCGACCGGTCACCGATGTACACGTCGCCAGGACGGTACCGGCCCGGGTGCTTCCTGCCGGCATCGGCAAGGCCGTGCAACAGACGCTGATGAAGACCGCGAAGATCCACCTCGGTCATCGGGCGAGGCAGCCCCGCTCCGATCTCAGCCGCGGCGAGATAGTTCTGGACCTCGAGCGGCTCTTCACGCTCCAACCGCTCGATCGCGGCCAGGGCAATGTCCTGAGACGAGGCAACAGTGTCTTCAATACGTGACGAGAGCCGGGCTTCCCGCAAACGAAGCGGTCGAAACAGCACCCATGGGTTCACGTTGAACCCGGACGGTGTTTGCTCAGAGAGCCCCTGGAGACGAGATACTGCCGAAGACGCCGCCTCCAAATCCACACAACACTCGGCCAGCACTGGCTTCAGTGCACGACCATCCGGAGGCGAGTGCGGTACGAACGCGATGCCGGGTTCGCCCTCGAATTCCATCTCAACCAGCGAACCAGGAGCGGCCTGCATGTTGAAGTCAGAACGCTTCATCAGCCCTATCTTGTACCCAGGACCCCAGGAAAGCCAAAAAAACATTGTTTTTTTTTGATTTTCAGGCTCCAATCTCAAAGCGCTTTGGTTTTCGGGGCACATGATGATCCTCTGCCCCACCTGCCGCTACGACCGAGCCGGCCTGCCAGACTCCACCCCCTGCCCCGAGTGCGGCACCGTGCCCGATCGGGCCCTGGCCGAGAGCCTGCTCGTCAACGCGCCCGCCCGGTTCGTCGGCCGGATCCGGCTCGGTGCCCGAATCGCCGCGGCCTGCATCCCCGCTCGGGCGCTGAGCCTGCTGGCCGTCGGCGGGATCGCGGTGATCTGGCCCGACGCGGCCGTCCCGGCGCTGGTGATCGCCGCCGCCACCGTCAGCCTGCCGGCCGGCATCGCCTGGTGGCTGCTGACCACGCCCGACCCGGCCTTCCGCCGCGCCCTGCCCATGGGCCGCTCCCGCATCACCGCCCGGACCCTCGCCGCGATCCAGATCATGATCGCTCTGGTCATGCCCTGGGGCCTGCTGATGCCCAGCCGCGACCTGACTGCCGGCATCCAACTGGCCGCGCTCGCCGCGATCTGGCCCGCCCTCGCGATCGTCGGCGTCGCCTACACCACCGAGCTCGCGCGGAAAGCCCAGAACCCAAAACTCGAAGCCACCGCCCGCGGCCTGCTGAAATACACCGCCATCGCGAGCCTGACCCTGGCCGCCGGCCTCGTCGCCGCGCTGCTGACCGCGCTGATCCCGATCCTGTTCGTGATCACCGTGCCGTTAGCTGTGCCGTATCTCATCTTCCTGGGCCTGCTGCTGCTGTTCGCCCTGATCGCCGGCGCGGTGCTGCAGTTCCGCCTGGCCGATGCGGTACGCTGACGGCGTGACCGACGACCCAGAAACCACCCCGTCGTCGCTCGTCCCCGGCCCCTGCATCGCCTGCGGCTACGACCTGCGAGCGACACGCACCGACACCGTCTGCCCCGAGTGCGGCACCGATGTCCGACGTTCGCTCCCGACCATCGATGTCCGAACCGAAGACGTCCGCCATCTCGAAACCCTCCGGATCGGCGCTCGCACGATGCAGACCGCGATCATCACCCTCGTCAGCGCAGCCGGCCTCGGGCTGCTCGGGTGGCTCATCGACGGGCCGGCCACGATCACTCTCGGGTGCTTTGTCGCTCTGATCGGCGTGCTCATGATGGCCTTCGCCGCGCTCTTGCTCGCCGATCCGGACGACGACGCCCAGCCCCACGCTCCCCTACGGCTCATAGTTTCATTCGGCGCGCTCGCCCTGCTGCTCTCCCCGCTGCTCTGGGGCGCCGCCATAGTCGCTGCAGTCATCCTCAAATGGATGGCATCGGCCGCGGGCGCCGCGCTGTTTCTCGCGGTGCCGATCCTCGCGGCCACACTGCTCTGCACCGTGCTCGTCGCGGGCCACCGGCTCATCCGGGCTATCGGAACCGACATCAAGAGCACCGACATCATCGGGGCCGCCGATCTTTCCGCCCGGGCGACGCGACGCGTGATCGTGATCGGATGGGCAGCCGCCGTCGCCGGAGTCGTTGCGATCGCCCCGCCGCACACGGTGATTCTTCAACAAGTCGCCGCGCTCACCGGCATCGTTGCGGGCCTGCTCGCGCTGCACGCCGCGTGGCGGCTGTTCGTGCTGATGCAGACCCTCCGCAGCGGGATCAAAGTCCTGATCGATGCCGCGCCAACCGGCACACACACCGAACCAGCCGGTACGCTGCCACCGTGAGCGATATGCCCGACCAACCGACTCCCGCCGCCGACCTCACCCCCGGCCCCTGCATCGCCTGCGGCTACGACCTCCGCGGCACTCCCGTCACCAGCAATTGCCCCGAGTGCGGCGCGGCGGCTGCCGATTCCGTGCCCGAGTTCCCGCTCAGCAACGAAGGACCGGACGCTGCCGGTTCGGCCCGCACGGGGGCCGGCGTGCTGATGATCACGGCCGGTCTTTGGGCCGTTACGATCATCGGCTTTCCGCTCATCGGTCCGCTGGCAATCGTTCTCGGAATCGCCGCGATCGCCGGGACGATCGCCGGCTGCTGGAAGCTGACCGCCGCCTTCGGCCGCGCGCCGCGAACACGGTCGATGATCGCCGCCCGCGTCGGCCCAGTCGGACTCGCCGCCACGCTCGTCTGCGCGCCCGGCCTCGAGATAGCCCCCGGCTGGATCGTGATCGCCTTGCTCACCTGCCTCGTCGGATTCAGCGCGACCACGGTGATCGCACTCGGCATGGTGTGCACGCACCTGGCCGCTCGAATCCCGAGCCACCGCGCGATCCGATCCACCCGACGATACCGTCGATGGGCCGCGATCTTGTCGATCGCGAGTGCCGTCGCTCCGTTCGCCGTCTGGGGCCTCTTTAAGACCTTCGAAGCCGGCAGCGGCCCACCGACCGGTTACGACGAACTCGGCTGGTTCCTGGGCGCGGTTGCAATCGTCGGCTTGCCTCTGGTCATCATCACCATCGTGACCGTGGTCATGTTCTTCATCGCGATGACCGGCCTCCGCCGCGCGCTCAAGCCGCTGATAGAAAGCTAGCCCCGCCGCCTACCCCCGGCGCTGGTACCGCTTCTTTTCCTCGACCTCGATCGCCTTGCCGCCCACCAGCGACACCGCGCCGGCGCCCAGCACCTCGACCACGCCGCTGATCAGCGCCGGCTCCAGATCCACCCGCACCTGCGGCTCGGGCTGGATCGTCACGCACGCCGACTCGGTCTCGACATCGATCAAGACCGGCACGCTCGTGCCGTTGGTCTTGGCCCGTTCGCCGAGCATCGTCTTGATCTCAGCCATCGCCCGGTCGCTGCTGCCGTTGAGCTTGGTCGAATCGACCCGCAGGTGCAGCCGGCCCTTCTCCAGCGGCACGCCGTCGATCGGCACCATGCGGTCGACGATGATCTGCGGCCCGCCCCGGCTGTGATCCATCCGCCCCAGAACGAACTTGGGCCCGTCGTCCTCGAACAGGTGCTGGAACTTCGCGTAGCAGTCGGCGAACATCACCGCGTCCGCGGTCCCGGTGAGATCCTCGATCGTCACGATGCCCATCTTCTGCCCTGCGCTGCGGCCGTTGCGGACCACGATCGTCCGCACGCTCTGCACCAGCGCGGCCACGACCACCCGCCGGTCCTGCGGCTCGTCGGCCAGCTCGCCAACGCGTACCTTGGCGAACACGCCGCACCAGTCTTTCCACTGCTCCAATGGGTGGCTCGAGACATAAAACCCGAGCGTGTCTTTCTCTTGCTTGAGCGTCTCCGACTCGCTCCAGGGCTCGACCCGCACCAGCGGCGCCTCGGCGGCGTCGGGCTTCGCCTCGTCCGGCTCGGGGGCTCCGAACAGCGCCCCCTGCCCCGCCGCCTTGTCGGCCGCCAGCTTCTGCCCAGCGCTCACCGCCGGCTCGATCGTCGCCACCAGACTCGCCCGGTCGTCGCGCCCGTGCACCTCATCGAACGCGCCGCTCTTGATCAGGCTCTCGATCGTCGCCTTGTTCACCGCGCTCGACGGCACCCGCTCGCAGAACTCGTGCAAGCTGTTGAACGCCCCGTCGCGATCGCGCTCGGTGATGATCGCCTCGATCGCCTTCGAACCCGTACCCTTGATCGCTTTGAGCCCGAACCGGATGTGCCCGCCGCTGGCCTTGCGTTTCTCGCCGTCCTCGTACACCACCGCGAAATCCGACGCAGACAGGTTCACGTGCGGCGGCTTGACCTCCACGCCAACCTTGATTGTCTCCCCCGTCGCCGCGTCGATCACCGGCGTCCGCCGGCAGTCCTCCAGATACGGGATCCAGTCGCTGACCTTCTGCGCCTGGCTTTCAAACGTCAGGAACGCCGCCATGTAGTGCGCCGGGAAGTACGTCTTGAGGTAGGCCGTCTGGTACGCCACGATCGCGTAGCCCGTCGAGTGGCTCTTGTTGAAGCCGTAGCCGGCGAACTTGAGGATCAGCTCGAACAACTCCTCGGCCTTGGTCGCGTCGAGGCCCTTCTCGCCCGCGCCCTCGACGAACTTCGGCCGGTTCTCGCCGATGACCTTCTCTTTCTTCTTGCTGATGGCCTTGATCAGCGCGTACGCCTGCCGCAGCGGGATGCCGCCCAGCTCGTGCACGATCTGCATGACCTGCTCTTGGTAGACCATCACGCCGTACGTCTCGGCCGTGAACTTGTCCACGATCGGGTGCACCGTGGGCACCTGGGCCTGGCCGTGCTTGCGCTTGTTGTAATCGGGGATCAGGTCCATCGGCCCGGGCCGGAACAGCGCATTGGCCGCGATGAGGTCTTCGAGCCGGTCGGGCTTCATCTCGATCAGCAGCCGGCGCATACCGCCGGATTCAAACTGGAACACGCCCGCGGTTTCTCCACGCTGGAACAGCCCGAACACGCGCGGGTCGTCGTAGGTCAGCCGGTCGAGATCGAGCGGGTGCGCGCCTTTCTTCGCGTCGCGCCCGACCGCGCTCCACACCGCGTCATCATCGAGCGAGTCCGTGATCAGCTTCCGCGCCCGCTCGATGATCGAGAGCGTGCGCAGCCCAAGAAAATCCATCTTGAGCAGGCCCATCTTTTCGCACGTCGGCCCGTCCCACTGCGTGACCAGCTCGTGGTCTTCCGAATTGGCCTGTCTGTAAAGAGGAACAACCTCGTGCAGCGGCCGCGTCGCCACGATCACGCCCGCCGCGTGCACACTGCTGTGCCGGGCCTGGCCCTCCATCACCCGCGCGTTGTCGATCACGCGCCTGGCGACCTCGTCCGTGTCATAGACCTTCTTGAGATCCGGCTCTTGCTTGAGCGCTTTCTCTAAGGTAATCCCCAGCTCTTCCGGGATCAGCTTCGCCAGCCTGTCCGTGTCGCTCAGCGGGTACTCGAGGACTCGGCCCACATCGCGCACCGCCGCACGGGCCTTGAGCGTCCCGAACGTGATGATCTGCGCCACGTGACCGTACTTGTCGCGCACGTAGTCGATCACCTCGCCCCGGCCGTCCTGGCAGAGGTCGATATCGATATCCGGGTATTCCGTTCTGTCCGGGTCGGTGAACCGCTCGAACAGCAGCCCGTAGTGCACCGGGCAGGCGTTGCTCAGGCCCAGCACGTAGCCGACCATCGTGCCCACGCCCGAGCCGCGCGCGAGCGACGGGATCCCCCGCTGCCGGCCCCAGTTGACAAAGTCCCACACGATCAGGAAGTACGCCGAGATCAGCTTGTCGGCCAGGATCTTCAGCTCCCGGTTCAGCCGCGCCCACTTCGCCCAGCCGTCGGCATCGCACGAGGCGGGCGCTTCATCAACCCCCTCGATCCCCTCGTGCCGATGCTCAAGAATCTCTGGCCCGTAGCGCCAGACCATGCCCGCCTCGGCCAGCAGCCGAAGCGCCTCATCGCACTCGTCTTTCAGCTGCGCCTGGTCTAAACCCGGATCGGTCGCCGGCTCAAGCTCGAACCGCTCGCAGAAGTCCTTGAACCACGCGGTCAGATCGCCCCCGAACTGCTTCGCTGAGTGCTTGGGCAGCTTGCTCCTGGCCGGCGCCTTGACCACCACCACCGGCGCATGGTTCGCGCCAATCGGCACCTCGACGTTGCACCGGTCCGCGATCAGCTTCGTGTTCCGCAGCGCCTCGGTGCCCGCGTCGCCCACATCCGCGTTGTTGTACTCGGGCGATTCGAACAGCGCCCACATCTCCGCCGGGCTCTTGACATAGAGCTCCGGCGTGTACCGCATCCGGCTCTCGTCGAACTTGCTCTTGCCGGTGCTGATGCAGATCAGCGTGTCGTGCGCGTCGTGGTCCTCGGCCCGCAGGAAGTGGCTGTCGTTGTCACAGACCAGCGGCAGGCCGAGCTCACGCGCCAGCCGCATCAGGTGCGGGTTGATCGCGATCTGCTCCTGCACGTGGTGCTGCATCTCGACGTAGAACCGCGGCCCGGTGCCCTCATCCGCAAACACGCGCGCGTGCCACTCGGCGCTCTCTTTGGCGGCTTCGTAGTGCTTCGGGTCGCCGCTCGCCAAACCGCCCGAGGTCTCATATGAAAGCAGGTGGTCGCCCATCTCCGAGCCGAGGTGCCCGTTGATCGCGATAAGTCCCGAGCTGTGCGCTTCGAGCAGCTCGCGGTCGATCCGCGGCTTGAAGTAGAACCCGGTCAGGTACGCCTCAGAACACAGATACAGCAGGTTCTCCCAGCCCGTCTGGTTCTCCGCGAGCAGCACCAGGTGGTACCCGCCGTCGCTGACGCCGGTATACGTCCGGTCGGTGCGCGACCGCGGCGCGACGTAGGCCTCGACACCCATGATCGGCTTGACGCCGACCTTCCGCGCCGCCTCGTAGAACAGCACGGCCGCGTGCATGTTGCCGTGGTCGGTGACCGCCACCGCATCCATGCCCAGCTCGGCGACGCGCTTGACCAGCTTGTCCAACCGGTTGCCGCCGTCGAGCAGCGAAAACTCGCTGTGCAGGTGCAGGTGGACGAACGGCTTGTCGCCGCCGGCCGCACCCCCACTGCCGGTGGTATCCGTGGTTGCTGCGTCCCCAGCATCATGCGTCATGAATCGCGCCTCCTGCGAGCCCCAATTCTACACACGACACGCTGGCAGTTGGCCCCTCTTTTGACGAGCCCGAAGCGCAAGCGACGGATGGAGCAGCCCCGTGAAACGCTCCGCCAAGACCGCCGAATACAATGACATATGGACCTCCGCGTCGCCGAACGATTCGCTCGTGCCCAGGGCCAGGCCCACTCCGCCCGCGTCCGCGTGGTCGATCTCCATGCCGGGCTCGGCCCGATCCCCCGGTTCCTGCTGACAGCCGCGGGTTTCGGCATCACGCTGCTGGTCCTGCTGCTGCTGCTGGCGGCGGCGCTCGTGCTGATCCCGGTGATCCTGGTGCTGGGGCTGGTCGGCCTGACGGTCGTGACCGTCCGCCGCAAGCTGTCCCAGTTCGGGCGGCCCAACGCCTCCGTCGCCGGCGTCCGCACCGACGGCCGATCCAACGTTCGCGTCATCACGCGAGACTAGCACGCTTGGCCAACAATCCGCCGTGCCAGCGCCCAAGCCCATCCTCACCTGCCACACCTGCGGCCACGACCTCAGAGACCTCATCACAGCGCCCTGGATCCGCCAGTGCCCCGAGTGCGGGTCGCCGTTCA
>JBCDEF010000046.1:0-15829 GCA_039179915.1 Planctomycetota bacterium
CAAGGGCAAGATCGTCGACAGGCTGGCGCCCTCGTTCGAAGCCGTGGTCCGATACAACGGCGGCGCGAACGCGGGGCACACGGTCGTCGTCGGCGGGGAGCGGTTCGCGCTGCACCTCGTCCCCTCGGGCGTGCTGGCGGCCGGTGTCCGATCCGTGATCGGCAACGGCGTGGTGGTCGATCCCGACCAGCTCCTGTCGGAGCTATCGGGCCTGGCCGATCGCGGCGTCGACACTTCGGGCGTGCTCGTGTCCGATCGCGCACATGTTGTCATGCCCTACCACACCGTCGAGGACCTGGCCCGCGAGCGGGCGGCCGCCGAGTCCGACGGCGCGATCGGGACCACCGGCCGCGGGATCGGCCCCGCCTACGCAGAGAAGATCCAGCGGACCGGCGCGGTCCGGATCGGCGACCTGTGCCGGCCCGACACGCTCGCGAGGCGGATCGAGGCGGCGATGGCCTTCAAATCCGCTGCGCTCGAGCGGTTCTGCCCCGAACACACCAAGGAGCTCGCGATCCCCTCGCTTGTCGAGAAAGCGCTCGCCTGGGGCGAAACGCTCCGCCCGCGGATGGTCGATTCCGGCGATCTGCTCCACGAGATCGTCGGCCGCGGCGGGCCGCTGCTGTTCGAGGGCGCCAACGCCACCCTCCTGGATATCGACCACGGCACGTTCCCCTACGTCACCAGCTCGCACCCAAGTGTTCTGGGCATCGGCCCGGGCACCGGGCTCCCGCCGGGCACCGTGCGGCGTGTGATCGGCGTCGTCAAGGCGTACCAGACCCGCGTCGGCGCCGGGCCCATGCCCACCGAGCTCGACAACGAGACCGGCGAGCACATCCGGCAGAAGGGCCGCGAGTTCGGTACGACGACCGGCCGGCCCCGGCGGTGCGGCTGGCTCGATCTGGTTGCGCTGCGATACGCCGTCCGGCTCAACGGCGTCACCGAGATCGCCCTCATGCTCCTGGATGTCTTGGACGAACTGCCCGAGCTCCGCGTCTGTACCTCGTACCGCAGCCCGGAGGGCGCCGCGACCGAACGATTCCCACCCGACAGCGATCGGCTGTCCGAGATCGAGCCCGTGTACGAGACGATGCCCGGCTTCGGGCGGTCTATCGCCGAGTCCCGTCTGCCGGGCGACCTGCCCGAGCCCGCGCTGCGCTACGTCGAGCGGATCGAGCGGTTCGTCGGTGTGCCGGTCTCGATCGTGAGCGTCGGGCCGGACCGAGACCAGACCGTGCTGCGTGACGCGGCCGACGGGGTGCTGGCATGAGCGGCCCGGCGACGGATACCGACCTAACCGGCGCGGCCAGCCCGTTCGCCGACTGCCCGGAGGCGATCGCCGCCGTCCGCGCGATGCGCAGCGTCAACCCCAGCGCCGACCCGCTCGGCATGCTGCCCGACGTGCACCCGACGCGGATCCCGCGGCACATCGCGATCATCATGGACGGCAACGGCCGATGGGCCCGCGACAAAGGCTTCCCGAGGACCTTCGGGCACCGCAACGGCGCGGCCTCGGTCCGCCGGGCGGTCCGGGAGGCGGGGCTCTGCGGCGTCGAATGCGTCACGCTCTACTCCTTCAGCACCGAGAACTGGAAGCGGCCGGCCGACGAGATCGAGGCGCTCATGCAGCTCTGCCAGGCGTACTGCGAGGGCCAGAAGGACGAGCTGGTCGACGAGGGTGTCCGCGTGCGGGTCATCGGCTCGCGCGAGGGGCTGCCCGAGGGAGTGCTCGGGGCGCTGGATGAGCTGGTTGCGGCGACCAATGCCGGCCCGGTCCGCGGCCCGACCCTGTGCCTGGCGATCAACTACGGGGCCCGGGAGGAACTGGTCGAGGCGGCCCGCCGGCTCGCGTCCGATGCCGCGGCCGGGCGGATCCTGCCCGAGTCGATCGATGCCGCGGCCTTGGAATCCCGGCTTACGACCGCGGGCCTGCCGGACCCGGACCTGCTGATCCGGACCGCGGGCGAGATGCGGCTGAGCAACTACCTGCTCTGGCAGATCAGCTACGCGGAGCTGTACGTCTGCGACACGCTCTGGCCCGACTTTGACCAACAGTGTCTGCACACGGCGATCCGGGCCTACGCCCAGCGCGATCGACGCTTCGGCGGGCTCGGCGCGTCCGGAGCCGCCGAAGCGGACACGGCCGGTGCCGCGGACGACGAGCGGGCATAGCCTCGGCGTGCTCCGTTACCGGCTTCTTCTCGGTCCTGTTCTGATCTTCCTGGCGGTCGCCGCGTTCGCCGGCGATCAGTGGCTCGGCACACTCCGCATAGGAGACACGCCGCTGCCCCCGGGCCTGGTCCTCGGGCCGGCGATCGTCCTGATGCTCGGCTTCGCCGCCTGGGAGCTCTCGCGGATCCTCCGCGACAACGAGGTGCACAGCTCGACCGCGGCCAGCGTCACCGCGATGCTCGCCGGGTTCCTGTCCACCATCGCATCCGGGGTCGGCGAGCCGGCGGTGGCGACGGCCGCGGTCGTGGTGCTGCTGATCGGCCTGGCGGTCTTCGCCAAGGGGCGGACGTTCGAGGGCGTGGTCGCTTCGGCCGGCGGGGTGCTGCTGGTGTTTGTCTATCTGGGCGTGCTCGGCGGTTTCTGGCTGCTCTTGCGGTTCGATCATTCGGCGTGGATCTGCCTCTGGGTTGTGCTGGTGACCAAATCGTGCGATATCGGGGCGTTCTTCGTTGGGCGGCGGTTCGGCCGACACAAGCTCGCGCCGTGGCTGAGCCCGGGCAAGACCCAGGAAGGCCTGATCGGCGGGGTCGTCTTCGCCGGCTTCGTGGCCGCCGCCGGGATCGCTGCTCTGGCGTCGGCGGGCCTCGAAGTCCCGCTGAGCCCAGTTGGGGCGTTTTTTGTTGGCACGGCGATCGGGCTTCTGGCCCAGGCGGGCGACCTGATCGCGAGCCTGTTCAAGCGGGATGCGGGCCGAAAAGACGCCAGCCAGTCGCTCCCGGGGTTCGGCGGATGGCTCGATGTGCTCGATTCGCCGCTGCTCGTCGGCGTGGTTGCGTACTGGTCGCTGCGGTTGCTCGGCTGATCGGCTACGCTTGTGTCTCGCGAGTTGTTCTGATCGAGGGTGCACGCCGCATGTCGCAGACCGAAAACCTGCTTGCTGTTTACACGATCGAAAAACAACTGCGCGGGCTCAAATCCCGCCTGCGAGCGGCGGAGCGGTTCCTGACCGAGCAGGAGATGCACCTCAGCCGCCTGGGCGGGCACAAGTCCTCGCTCGAGAGCCAGCTCCGGCAGATCGAGGCCTCCGCCAAGGAGCGCGAGGGCGAGACCGCCCGGCTCGACGAACGCATCAACACCCTCCGCGAGCAGATGAACACCGCGACGACCAACAAGGCCTACCAGGCCTTGCTGGTCGAGGTCAACACGCTCAAGCTTGAGCGCGGCCGGGTCGAGGAAGAAGCCATCGGCTTCCTCGAGAACGCAGACAAGGTCCGCGAGGAGCTCGAGGCCTCCGCGACCCAGCACACCGAGCGGAGCAAGGTCCGCGATCTGGCGGTGACCGATCGGCAGCAGCGCCACGACGAGATCAAGCAGCGCGTCGCCGAGCTCCAGGCCGAGCGGGCCGCGGCCGCCGAGGCGGTCAAGCCCGATGTGCTCTCCGAGCTCGAGCGGCTGCTTGAAGAACGCGACGACGACGCGATGGCCTCGATCGAGGTGCTCGACAAGCGCCGGCACGAGGTCGCCTGCACCGGCTGCATGGTCGCGCTGCCGGTCGAGCTGCTCAGCTCCCTGCTCAGCGGCACGCTGACCAACTGCACGAACTGCGGCTGCTTCCTGTACATCGACGAGGAAGCCACCGCGCGGCTCGGCGTCGGCTCGAAGAAGTAACTCTCGCTGCGAGCTCTCGCGCTGGAATTGAGGCCAACGCTAGAACATCGAGCTGGCATCGCCCACGCCCGAAGCCGGGGGCATGCTGAAACCGATGTGCCGGGCGCCGGCGTCGGTGAGCATCCGGCCCCGCCGCGTGCGGGCCAGGAACCCTCGCTGCAGCAGGTACGGCTCGACCACGTCCTCGAGCGTGCCCGAGTCCTCGCTAAGCGTCGCCGCGACCGCCTCGACCCCGACCGGGCCGCCCTGGTACGTGCCCGCGATCGCGGTCATGTAAGCCCGGTCGAAGGCGTCCAGGCCCTCGCCGTCAATGCCTTCCAGATCGAGCGCGGCGTTGACGGTCCGCTCGCTGACCGAGCCGCCTGTCCGTACGTCGGCGAAGTCGCGGACGCGCCGCAGCAGCCGGTTGGCGATCCGGGGCGTACCCCGGCTTCGGGCGGCGATCAGCCGCAGCGCACCGCCGTCGGAGCGGTCCATGCCCAAAATCCCCGCCGATCGTGAGACGATCTCCACCAGCTCGTCGGTCGAGTAGAACTGGAGATGGTGCACCAGCCCGAAGCGTGATCGCAGTGGCGCGCTCAGCAGGCCGGCGCGGGTCGTTGCGCCGATGAGCGTGAACGGCTTGCACTCGATCTGCACCGTCTGCGCGTGCAGCCCGGTCTCGATCGTGACATCGACCCGGAAGTCTTCCATGGCCGGGTAGATGAACTCTTCGACAGCGATCGGCAGGCGGTGGATCTCGTCGATGAAGAGCACGTCGTTGGGCTCGAGCCGGGTGAGCGTGGCGACCAGGTCGGTGCCGCGGGCCAGGGCCGGGCCGCTGGTGGTGTGCACGCTGGACTGCATCTCGGCGGCGATCACGTGGGCGAGGGTTGTTTTGCCCAGGCCCGGCGGGCCGTGGAAGAGCACGTGCTCGACCGCCTCGCCGCGTCGGCGTCCGGCCTCGACCGCGATCGTCAGCCGCTCGATGACCTCGCTCTGGCCGATGTATTCGGGCAGCGTGGTCGGGCGGAGCCGGTTGCCGGCCCGCTCGTCCTCGGGTGTGTCGTCGGGGCTCATCAGGCGTTCCGTCGCCATCGAATCTCCTGGCGCTGTGCCCTGCGGGCTTACTGCTGGGCGACCGTCTCGGGCTGGGCTTCGCGGGGCAGCAGCTCGGGCGCGCTGGCGAGGTTGTAGGCCGTGATCGCCGCGTTGGTCGCCGACTGGAGCAGGTACTCTTCGATGGCGAGCCCGATCCGGTCGTTCTGCGTGTGCCAGCCGAACCGGTAGTCG
Source organism: Planctomycetota bacterium (assembly GCA_039179915.1). Lineage (GTDB taxonomy): Bacteria > Planctomycetota > Phycisphaerae > Phycisphaerales > UBA1924 > JANQQZ01. The sequence goes on from JBCDEF010000046.1 coordinate 5,113, forward strand.
CTCCGGCCGACCTCGTCCCAGAAGAAGCCCGGGATGCCGACCTCGTTGAACGCGGCGTGGTCCGAGCCGCTGTGGGTGTTGATCGTCTCGCCGGTGGGGCGGATGTTGACATCCATCCATCCCGCGCGGTCATCGTTGTTTGGGTTGTCGTCGGCCAGCATGCGGTCGCGGTCGGTCTCGCTGAAGAACCGGCCGTTGGTCGGCGCGGTGGCGGCGGCGAGGTAGTCGACCATGTGATCGGCCGCGGGCAGCCCGCCCTCGTAGTTCGTGCCGCCGTCGTCGACGAAGCAGGCCGAGATCTTGGCCCGCTCTTCTTCGGACAATGACGCGACATAAGCCCGGGCCCCGAGCAGCCCCTGCTCCTCGCCGGTCCAGAGGATGAATCGGATCGTCCGCTTGGGCTTGGCGCCCACGGCCGCGAGGATGCGGGCGGCCTCGAGCGTGACGGCGGTGCCGGTCCCGTTGTCGAGCGTGCCCTGGCTCATCGGGCCGTTCCAAGAATCGATGTGCGCCGAAACGATCACCACCTCGTCTGGGAACTCTGTCCCCGGGATCTCGGCGATGGTGTTGTACAGCGGGATCGGCCCGTCCTCGAAGCTGTGCGGCAGGTCGAACTCGACGAAGACATCCTGCCCGTCGGCGAGGTCGGAGTTGATCCAGCGGTAGTCCGAGTCGCGGATGTTCACTTCCATGTCCCGGCCGACGTCCTCGCGGGTCAGCTCGAGCAGGTCCTGCCCCCGCTTGACGCTGGTGGTCCAGACGCGTTCGTCCCGCGAGCTGGAGATGAACCCCGCGGGGTTCTCGGTCAGGATCGCGTGGGTGATGTACTTCTCGAGCTTGGAGGGGTCGACGCTCGGCGGCTGCAGTTCCGCGGTGAAGCGGTACCGCTCGCCGTCGGCGTCGTCGATCTGCTCGAGGACGGTCGAGCCGCCGAACAGCGGGAAGACCATGGCGCGCTCGCCGGCGGGGGTGACCCAGGTGAAGGTCAGCACGCCGTCATCGATCGCGGGGTCCTGCATGGTGCTCATGAACCCGAGCGCCGGGAGCCCGGCCCGGCCGGTGACGGTGCCGTCGTCGGCGAGCGCGATTTCCATGCGGTAGTCCTGGGTGCCGCCCGGCACCGCGGGCCCCTCGGCGGTGCCGAGCCAGGTCCCCGAGACGCCGTCGTCGCGGAAGTCGGGATCGCTGGTGAAGGTCGGGCGTTCTCCGCGGGCCATCATCTGGCGGATCTCGGCCTTGAGCAGGTGGCGGGCGGCCATCGCCCGGCCGACGCCGCGGATGCCTTGCCTGCCGCCCTGGTAGGGCGAGTGCAGCACCCAGGCGCCGCCGAACGAGCCGCGCGCGGCTTCGAGCTGCTCGAGCGTGGTCGGCATCGCGACAACAGGGCCCCGGGTCGGCCCGTCGGTCCCCGGCGCCCAGCTCAGGGTGCTGAACTCCAGGTCGCGGACCTGATCGAAGGTCTCGACATCGCCCTCGATCGTCCGGATGTGCACGGTGCCCGAAGACGGGCCGCGGTCGAAACGGAGCGACGCGGTGGCCCACTGACGGTTCTCGACGTTGGACAGGCCCCAGGCTTCGAACTGGCCGACGGACCAGTCGTTCGCTTCTTGAAGGGCGGTCGACGCGGTCAGTCGCGAACCGATGTTCAGGCAGAGGTGCCGGAGGTGGTCCATGACGCGGTTGTCGGAGGTGCCCAGGGCCAGGATCGCGTCGACCGTTGCGGGGTCGCCCATCTCGATATCGGGGACGGGCACGGCCTTGCCGTCGATCACGGCGTAGGGCGTACCCGGGGTGCCGATCGGGGCTTGGGCGAGGGCGGCCGAGCCCGCGCCATGGGCCGACGCCGAGCTCCCGGGCCCGCTGGAGCAGGAAACCGCGGCGGCCGCGCCAACCAAGAGGGCTGCGGGAACGAACAGTCGTCCGAAGAGGTTCTTCATAGCGTGGCGGGCTCCTGCTGCGTTGATCCGTCCGATACCTTCGGACTGTCTCCTGACGTGAGTGTACGGTCCGCCTTCAATGTGGGCAGGGCGGTCCGGTTCGGGTCGCTGATCGCCGCCTTGGTCGAGGAGCAGACGCCGCGGCGAAGCGGCGGTACACGCATGGAACTTGCAGAGAGCATCATCCGGTCGTTCTGGTCGATCCTCGTCGAGGCGGGGTGGTGGCTGCTGCTGGGTTTCGGCGTGGCGGGTCTTCTGCACGCGTTCGTGCCGGCGGCGTGGCTCAAGAAGCACCTGGGCCGGCCCGGGGCTGGCTCGGTCGCCAAGGCGACGCTAATCGGCGTGCCGATGCCGCTCTGCTCGTGCTCGGTGATCCCGACGGCGGCGTCGCTGCGACAGGCCGGTGCGTCGAAGGGCGCCTCCGCGTCGTTCGCCGTGTCGACGCCCGAGATCGATGTGCCCGCCGCGGGGCTGACCTGGGCGATGCTCGGCCCGATCATGGCGATCGCCCGGATCGTGGGGGCGGCGGCCTCGGCCGTCACCGCGGGGCTCTTGATCGATGCGACCGACCCGGACCGACGGGCGGTGCGAACTGAGCCGCAGATCGCCGACGCCAAGCCGCGGACAGTCTCGCTGCTCGAGCAGCCCGAGCCGGAGGCGACGTCGTGCTGCCACGCGGGCGACGCGTCGGCGAGCCGCGAGCCGCTGCCCCGGCGGCTGCTCGGTGCGATTCGGTACGGCTATGTCGATCTGCCGGCGGATCTCGCGGCGTGGCTGATCATCGGGCTGCTCGCGTCTGCGGTGGTGGAGGTCGCGGTGCCCGAGGGCGTGCTGGGCGGCTCGGCGCTGACCGGGCCGCTGGCGATCCTCGCGGCGATGGGGTTCGGGCTGGTGGTGTATGTATGCGCGACCGGGTCGACGCCGCTGGCGGCGGCGTTGGTCGCCAAAGGGCTGGACCCCGGAGCGGCGTTGGCGTTTTTGCTGGCCGGGCCGGCGACGAACCCCGCGACGATGGCCTGGGTGCTCAAGGACATGGGCCGGCGGGCGCTGGCGGTCTATCTGTTCAGTATCGGCGGCGTGGCGTTCGTGGCCGGGCTGCTGTTCCAGTGGTTGGCCGCGGAGGCGATTGCGTCGGTCGATCTGCCCGGTCACCAGCACGGTTCGGCGGCCACGCTCGGCGGCGCTCTGCTGGCGGCGCTGCTGACCTATGCCGCGGTCAAGCCCCGGCTTGACCGGCTGCTGACGCCTGGCGCTTCCGGGTCCTCGTGCTGCGCGACCGGGGCCGCCGAGTGCGGCTGCGCGACAGACAACGCAGGTCAGGACGCTCCGACCAATCGGGTCAGTTGAGCGGCAGGCCCTGCCGCCGCCACAGCGCGGCAAGCTCCCGGAGCTCGATCGGTTCCCAGAACTTGCCGTCGGGCAGGACCTCGCGGATCAGTTCACCCTCGCTGGTCATGCGGCGCTCGATCTCGGGGCCGCCCGGTGTGGTGACCGAGCGGATGATCCAGGCATCGCTGTCGTCGTCTTGACGGAAGGAATCGGTTCGGTACGAGACGGTCCCGGCATCGGAGCGGTAGGCGTAAAACGCGAAGTCGCCCGGGACTTCGGCGTGGACGAGGACCGCGGGCAGCAGCAGCGTCAGCGGCGTGGGCAGGTAGCCCTCGCGGTCGATGCTGATCCGGATGTTCTCGCTCCCGCCGGTGGGGGACTGGGACGTGACCACGATCTCTTCGAAGCCCTCTCGCGCGCCTGTTGAGGCGTAGGTCGACGTGCGGCTGCCCTGCTTGATCGCGACCGTGATGGTCCAGGCCTCGCTCTCGAAATCCTCGCTGACCCAGTAGGTGCCGCGTGAGTCGTACACGGTCATGCCGCCCGGTGTGTCGCGATCGAGGGAGCGGGCATCGATCCTGACGAGGTATCCCGGCTCGCGGTCGGCCGGTCCGCGGGCTCGGGGCGGGTCGTTGATTTCGGCCCGCGTGCCGACCGAGGCGCGGACGCGGCGGTAGCCCAGGTCGGTCTCGTTGCCGCGGTCGTCGATGGTGTAGAGCCTGGCCCAGCGTTCGCCGTAAGAGCCGAGGATCTCCCGCAGGTCGTCTGGCCCGAGCTGTTCCAGCAGTTTGCTGCCGGCGGCGACGGCGATGCCCCGCCCGGCGAGCCGGGCGTTCGGGTCGTCGAACTCGACGGTCGCGAGCATCGCATCGATGGATCCTGCCAGGCGTTCGAACTCGTCGCTCGGCGCGTGGGCGTCCCAGACGAGCATGCGTCCGGGCCCGATCTGGATGACCGCGACGCCGCGGACGCGCTCCTCGGTCCCGCGGGTAGCGGGCTCGAGCAGGAGGAATCGGTGGGCCACGCCGTTGGCGAATGGGACGGCTTCGACGGGGCGGAGCACGCGGGCGAAGGTGGCAACGGCGGTCGTGGCAGGCTGGTCGGCGTCGCCGTCGGTGATGCCGTGCGCGGCCTTGAGGTTGACCAGCACCGCCTCTGCGGCGGCCTCCGTGGTCAGCGCGGTATTGGACGATGACCGCGACGAGACGGTGATCTGGTAGGCCGAGTCGGGGCCGACCACGACGGCGTGGGTCTCCGGGCCAAGCCGGCGGGAGCTGGCCGTGGCCCCAACGGGCAGCCGAAACCGCATGCCGATCCCCCGGAGCTCGAAGGCGGTGGCGGCGAGCTCGATGGTTTCTGAGGGCTGGGCGGGCCGGGCCTGGCGATCGGTGGGCTGGGCAGTCGTGCCCCCTCGGGCCGGGGCTGCGGGTGCCGCCGCGGCGAGCAACGCGGCCAATGCGATCGAAGCGGCTCGGGTGTTGGTTGGCATCCTGCGGGCTCCGTGCTTCGGCGTGGTGGTCGGTGCCCATCGCACCGCTTTGTTTTTCTTCGTCCAGATCGGGTCTTCGCGTTGACCGGCCATGGGCTTTGCCTACGCTTGCAGTCCGGCATGACCCGGTCTCGGGTGTGCTGCGGTGGTGTCGCCGGCTCCGTCGGCGTTTCCAGAAATACTCAGGATGTCTCCGGGAGGGTCCCGGGGTCCTTCGAGACGATGCCGGGGCGTGGCGGCTGGATGCCGATGCCCCGGCGGGGTGATATCGCGGCGGCTCGGCGTTGGCCGGGCCAGGGAGCGTTGTGCTCGATGAATGGCGGCAAGATCCGCATCCGGATGGAAGCGTACGACCACATCGCCTTGGACGCATCGGCCAAGGAGATCGTCGACAACGCCAAGCGCACGAACGCCAAGGTGAGCGGCCCCGTGCCGCTGCCGACGCGTATCGAGAAGTACACGGTGCTCCGCAGCCCGTTCGTCAACAAGAAGAGCCGCGAGCAGTTCGAGATCCGGACGCACAAGCGGATCATCGACATCTTCGAGCCCAACGCTCGGACCGTTGAGGCGCTCAACCGCCTCGTCGTCCCCGCTGGTGTGTTTGTCAAGATCAAGGCGTAACCGATGGCCCCGACCCTGCTTGGTACAAAACGCGGCATGACCCGGGTCTACACCGACGACGGCCGGAGCCTGCCGGTCACGGTCATCGAGCTCGGCCCGTGCGTGGTCACGCAGGTCAAGACGCCCGAGACCGACGGCTACTCGGCCGTGCAGATCGGCTTCGGCGAGAAAAAGCCGCGGACCGCCCGCATCCCCGTGATGGCCCACGACGCCAAGGCCGGGACCACCCCCAAGCAGCACCACGCCGAGTTCCGGACCGAGGACGACGACGCGGGCTACGAGCTGGGTCAGGTCCTGACAGCCGACGCGTTTGAGGGCGTCAAGTTCGTCGACGTCGTTGGCACCAGCAAGGGCAAGGGCTACCAGGGCGGCATGAAGCGGCACGGCTTCAAGGGCCAGCTCGCGAGCCACGGCGTCGAGCGGAAGCACCGCTCCCCGGGCTCGATCGGCGGCCACGCCAGCAACGCCGGTAAGGCCGGCCGGATCAAGAAGGGCAAAAAGATGGCGGGCCACATGGGCAGCGAGCGGGTGACCGTTCGCAGCCTTGATGTCGTCCGCATCGACGCCGAGCGGAACCTGCTGCTCGTCAAGGGCCCGATCCCGGGCGCGAATTCGGGGCTGGTCAGCGTTCGACCGGCAACGAGGCTGTACAGAGGAAAGGCGGCTCTGGCGAAGGCCTGAGCCGCGAGGCGAGGAGCCCCGGGAAGCCGGGGCTCTGGTCGTAGAAAGACATGGCCGTCGGCGGGGCGAACCTCCCACCGGCGGGCCCGGCAGGCCCGGAGGCGTCGAGAGACGACGAGCGGGAACCGGCGGGCGAGACAAACCTGGGTGTGCCGAACGGTCGGTTCACCCGAAACAAGGCGGCCGAGTCGGATTCGGATCGCACCACCCCGCAAGTTGTTTTTGCGGGGTGCCTCGGGCGGGAACGCCTCGGGCAACAGGATGCGGGACGGGCGAGGCGAGGACAGCGTTCGGCGGCGTGCCGGGCGTGAACGTAGGCGTCGAGACGGAAGACACGAATGGACGTGCCTGTCTACAACATGCAAGGCTCCGAGGTCGGCAGCATGCCGATCGATACCGGGGCTCTTTCCGCCTCCCTGCTGGACGACGGCATCAATGCCGCGCTCATCAAGCAGGCGTACGTGATGTACCACGCGAACCGGCGCCAGGGCTCTGCCCGGACCAAGAGCCGCGGCCAGATCTCTGGCTCGAACGCGAAGATGTACAAGCAGAAGGGCACCGGCCGGGCCCGTCACTCGACGAAAAAGGTCCCGCAGTTCCGCGGCGGCGGTCGGGCGTTTGCCAAGACCCGCGGCCGCGAGGACTACCACCAGGACATGCCGGTGAAGATGCGGCGCAAGGCCAACCGGAACGCGCTGCTGGCCAAGATCCTGGGCTCGGACAAGTTCGGCAGCGAGATCCGTGTGATCGACGACCTGTCGATGTCGACGCCGAAGACCAAGGATTTCGTGGCCTTCATCGACGGGCTGAACCTCGACCGGTCGGCTTTGGTTGTTTTGGCCGAGGACGCGGAGAGGACCGACGCGATCCGCAAGAGCGCCCGGAACGTTGACGACGTCGAGCTCTGCCCGCTGAGCCAGATGACGGCGTTCGAGATGCTCAACCACCGCTACCTGGTGATCGGCAAGTCGGAGCTCGAGGCCTGGCTCGCCGGCCCGAGCTCGCAGACCGGCAAGTCGGCCAAGACCGATCCGATGGGCCGGCAAGAGAAGAAGCCCCGCCGCAAGGCGGCGCCGCGCGGCAAGAAGGTCCGCGGGGCCGCGGCCGGTTCGGCTTCTGGCGGAGGTGACGCCTGATGGACGCTGCATACGTGGTGAAGAAGCCGATCCTGACCGAGAAATCGACCGCCGCGATGGAGGAGGGCAAGTACACCTTCCTCGTCGACCGGACGGCGACCAAGGTCGACGTGAAGCGTGCGATCGAGCAGCTCTACGGCGTGAAGGTCGAGGGCGTGGCAACGCAGGTCCGCAAGGGCAAGGTCCGCCGGTACCGCTACGGGTACTCGACGGAGGCATCGACGAAGAAGGCAACCGTGACGCTCGCCGAGGGCGCAGCGATCGAGCTGTTCTGACGCCGGGCGCACGGAAGGACTGAGCTATGGGTATCCGAGTCTACAAGCCGACGAGTCCGGGACGCCGCAACGCGAGCGTGCTGACCAACGACGAGATCACCAAGAAGCGGCCCGAGAAATCGCTGCTGTCGCCGGTGACTAAGTCGGGCGGCCGGAACAACTCCGGCAAGGTGACCGTCCGCGGCCGCGGCGGCGGGGCGAAGCGCCGCTACCGCCGCATCGATTTCAAGCGTGCGGACCGCGACGGGATCGTGGGCACCGTCGTCGGGATCGAGTACGACCCGAACCGGACCTGCCACATCGCGCTCATCCAGTACACCGACGGCGTGAAGCGATACATCCTCGCCCCGGTCGGGCTGACCGATGGCAACGAGGTGCTGGCGCACTCGACTGAGGCGATCGAGCCGGCGGTTGGCAATTCGATGCCGCTGAAGCTGATCCCGACGGGCATGAACGTGCACTGCGTCGAGCTGCAGCCGGGCAAGGGCGGCCAGATGTGCCGGTCGGCCGGCATGTCGGCCCGGCTGACCAACCGCGACGAGAAGTACGCCACGCTCGTGCTGCCTTCGGGCGAGACGCGGCGTGTGTCGGTCGAGTGCCGGGCGACGATCGGGCAGGTCGGCAACACCGACCATCAGAACCGCCGGCTGGGCAAGGCGGGCACGAACCGCCACCTCGGGCGTCGCCCGAAGACGCGCGGCGTGGCGATGAGCCACGACGCGCACCCGCTGGGCGGCGGCGAGGGCCGGTCCAAGGGCGGCCGGGCGCCGGTCAACAAGCAGGGCACCCCGGCCAAGGGCGGCCGGACGCGCGATAAGAACAAGCCGAGCAGCGATCTGATCATCCGCCGTCGCGTGAGCAAGCGTTACGGGCAGGTCAAGTGAGGTTGGAGTAAGAAGCCATGGGACGCAGCCTCAAAAAAGGACCGTTCGTCGAGGAGAGTCTCTACCGCAAGGTGGAGAAGCAGAACGCGGACGGGCGGCGCGAGCCGATCCAGACGTGGTCTCGGCGGTGCACGATCGTGCCGGAGTTCGTCGGGCACACGTTCAAGGTGCACAACGGCCGGGCGTTTCTGGATGTGTACGTGACCGAGGACATGGTGGGGCACAAGCTGGGCGAGTTCAGCCTGAGCCGGACGTTCCGCGGTCATACCAACAAGAAGGAAGGCATCAAGTCCCGGTGATCCGGTGATCTGGTGGTACAGCCGGATCGGTTCCCGAGACATTGAGCAGCCAGAGGGCAAGCGATGAGACTGCGGAGCGAAGAACTCAAGAGCCTGGCCGCGGAGCGGGGCGTCAGCGTCGAGCAGCTCGGCGAGGCGGTGGCGCGGACGGGTCTGAAGCCGTCGGCCGCTGCCAGCGCCGTGCGGAACTGGATGGCCGGCCGTGACCATCCGCGATGCAAGGCGGCGGACATCCGCAACCTGGCCGCGGCGTTGGACGTGCCGGTCCGCCAGCTCGCTCGGTTCACCAGCGAGGTCCGGCATCACCGGGGCAGCCCGCTGAAAGCCCGCCTCGTCGCCGACGCGATCCGGGGCAAGAAGGTCAGCGAGGCGTTCGAGCTGCTGACGTTCTCGACCAAGCGGGCCGCGACGAACGTGCAAAAGGCGTTGACCGCGGCCTACGCCGAGGCCGAGCTGGCCGATGTCGACGACTCGCGGCTTGTGGTCGTCGAGAGCCGGGTCGACGAGGGCGCGCACATCAAGCGGTTCCGCCCGAAAGATCGCGGCCGGGCACACCCGATCCTCAAGCGGACCAGCCACATCACGATCTCGATCGAGGAGCGGAGCTGATGGGACAGAAGACGCACCCGTTCGGGCTCCGGCTCGGCGTGACCGAAACGCACCGCAGCCGCTGGTACGCGCCCAAGGCGTTGTTCGGCGAGCTGCTGGTCGAAGACGAGAAGATCCGCAAATTCCTCGATCAGCGGCTCAACCGCAAGCCGCCGTACGCCGCGGTCAGCGAGATTCTGATCGAGCGGACGCGCGAGGAGCTGAAGGTCATCGTGCGGACGGCGCGGCCGGGCCTGGTCATCGGGCCCAAGGGTGCCGAGGTCGAGCGGATCACGCAGGAGCTGCAGTACATGACGGGCCGGAAGGTCGCGATCTCGATCATGGAGATCAAGAACCCGGACTTGTCGTCGCAGCTCGTTGCCGAGGCCGTCGCCGAGCAGCTCAAGAAGAGCCGAGGCTTCCGGCGTGCGATCAAGATGCGTGGCGAGTCGGTGATGCAGGCCGGCGCTCAGGGCGTGCGGATCCTGATCTCGGGCCGGCTGGGCGGCGCGGAGATGAGCCGCAAGGTCGACGTGCGTCACGGCTCGCTGCCGCTGAGCACGCTGCAGGCCAACGTGGAGTACGGCTTCGCGGAGAGCTTTACAACGTACGGCGTGATCGGTGTGAAGGTGTGGATCTACAAGGGCCCGTACTCGACCGAACAGGACGAGACGGCGTCGTCGGCGGCGGGCGGTCAGGCCCGGGCCCGTGGTCGTCGGTAAGCGGATCGAGCAGGCACGGCCCGCGGGGCCGGTTGGAGTTGTGTCATGGCGATGATGCCCAAACGAGTTCGGCACCGCAAGGAGTTCCGCCGGGTCCGCGACCGCAAGGCGACCAAGGGCAACTATGTTGCCTACGGCGACTTCGGGCTCCAGGCCCTCGAGGGCGCCTGGGTCACCGCCCGGCAGCTCGAGGCGGGCCGTATCGCGGCGCAGCACTTTTCCAAGCGGCAGGGCAAGCTGTTCATCCGGGTCTTCCCGGACAAGCCGGTGTCCAAGAAGCCGCTGGAAACCCGCATGGGCAAGGGCAAGGCGGACGTGGACTACTGGGCCGCCCGCGTGAAGCCCGGCACGATGCTCTTCGAGATGGGCGGCGTGCCCGAGAGCTTCGCGCGGCAGACGCTGGTCCGCGTGGCGATGAAGATGCCGGTGCGGTGCCGGTTTGTGACGCGTCGCGTGACGGTCTAGTTGGAGTCGCTGCCCTCCGGCAGCGAGGCCGGCAGCGAGTCCGGCAGCGGGATGGGGCTTGTTTGAGTCGCTGCCCTCTGGCAGCGAGATGAGAGTCGGGGCGAGCCCCGCAGGTCGGTGAGGCGAACGCGATGGCGAAGAAAGACGTGCTGGGACCCACCCACGACGTCGTAGGCAATGCGCCTCTAGTCGATGTCGCAGCGCGACGCTCGGGAGAAGTATGCTCACAGAGCGGGCGGTTTTCGCGGCCGGTACGGTGAAACAGAATGGGGGATTCTGTTTCAGATTTCG
>JBCDEF010000047.1:0-15707 GCA_039179915.1 Planctomycetota bacterium
ACGACACAACTGGTGTCAAGCACTGCACTGCTGGCGATCGGCGCCGCGGCGGGCATCGGGCTCTACGAAGGCGTCGGCACCGCAACTGCCACACTCGCTCAGCCCGAGGGTGACATGACGCAAGAGCAGATGATGGCCGAGTGGGAAAAGATGGGCCAGCCCGGCGAGCACCACAAGAAGCTCGACCGGTTTACAGGCGAGTACGACGTGCAGGCCACATTCATGATGCCGGACGGCGGCTCGATCGAGTCGGGCGGCTCGCTCACGAGCGAATGGGTGCTGGGCGGCCGGTTCGTCCACGGCGACTTCCACCTCGACAACATGATGGGGCCGTTCGACGGCATCAGCTACGTCGGCTACGACAACCAGACCGGCGAGTACGTCTCGATCTGGCTCGACAGCATGTCGACCAAGGCGTACGTGCACGAGGCCCGGTTCGAGGGCGACGTCTTCATTACCGAAGGCGAAGGTGCGACCGGGCCGATGCGCATCGTTTCGACCCCGAAGGACGATGGCAGTGTTGTCGATGAGTTCTACGAGAAAGACCCGAGCGGCGCATGGTACCGGTCGGGCACGATGGTCTACACCCGCAAGTAGCCATCCCGGCCACGCCGCTGAATCGATAGCCCTCGCGAGCGCGAGGGCTTTTTGTGCGCCGCACCCAGATCAGAGCCGGGCGAAGGTCGGCAGTTCGCCGACCAGCGGTGCGCAGTAGTCGATGAAGGCCTGCGAGACGTCATGGTCGCCGTCGATGAACTCGGCCGGCATGTGCCGCGTCTTGGCCGCGACATCGGACAGCTCGACGCGCTTAAAGCCGGCCCGGTACGGATCATGGCTCTCGCGTTGGATGCTGATCGAGCCGTCGAAGTCGCCCTTGCTGGCGACCCGGGCCGCGAACCGCCCGGCGCCCTCGGCCTCGGCGATGTCGACCGGCGAGGCGTCGGGGAAGCAGCGCTGGATGTAGCCCAGCGTGTCGGCGCGGACGCGGGGCGCCTTGCCGCCGGCGGGCGTCAGCTTGGTCTTGAGCACGTTGGCCAGCTGATCACCGAGTGCGCCCGAGCCGGACAGCTGCACGTTGCCGTGCGCATCGGTCTCGCCCTGGATGAGCATGGCGCCGATCGACTGGCCGTCCTTGTCCTGGATGCCCTCGCTGACGGCGATCTGGCAGCGGCCGAGCCGGTCGTAGACGGTCGCCGCGTCGTCGACGAACCGCTCGAGGTCGAACGCGGTTTCGGGCAGATAGACCAGGTGCGGCCCATCGTCGGCGTCGCGGCGGGCGAGCGCGGCGGCGGCGGTGAGGAAGCCCGCGTGCCGGCCCATCACGATGTTGATCTTGATCCCGGGGATCGAGGCGTTGTCGCGGCTGTCGGCCATGTGCGCTTTGGCCACGAACCGGGCCGCCGACGGGAAGCCCGGCGTGTGGTCGTTAGTCTTCAGGTCGTTGTCGACCGTCTTGGGGATGTGGAAGCACCGCAGCTCGTAGTCGGCGTCGTTCGAGAGCTCGTTAACGATGCGGCAGGTGTCAGAGCTGTCGTTGCCGCCGACGTAGAAGAAGTAGCGGATGTCGTTCCGCTTGCAGGCCTCAAGGATCCGGGCGCAGTAGTCGGCGTCCGGCTTGTCTCGGGTCGATCCGAGCGCGGCCGAGGGCGTGTGCAGCAACGCGTCGAGCGTGGCATCGGGGGTCTGCGTCAGGTCGGCCAGGCGGTCCTCGGTCAGGCCCCGCACGCCGTGGCGCATGCCGTAGATCGTCTTGACATCGGCGATTTCTCGCAGGCCGCGGACCGCGCCGACGAGGCTGGCGTTGATCACGGCGGTCGGTCCGCCGGACTGGCCGATGACGGCGTTGCCTGGGATGGTCGTTGCGGACATGCGCTGCTCCGTGCTCGGTGTGCGTGAACGAATGGCAGAGGACCGGCCGGGCCCTCGGGCGATCGTACGGCGGCCGTGGCGTGAGGTCAGGATCGACGCACGAGACCCCGGCCCAAGACCGGCACGAACGCGGATTCCGGTCGAGCGTGGCATTTCCTCGTTGTGACTCGGCCGGCGATCGGGTATGTTCTTTGAGAAGTCCCGGCCGAAAGGCCGGGCGTGAGGAGATGGGGCCGGCGAGAGGCACGGCCCGAACGCGGCAGAAACTGAGCACAACCGAAGCCGACCGATCGTGCATCACGCGCGGCAGGGCGGTGGTTCTGTTTTCACGGGCGAGTGAGCACGTTCTGTGCGCACTCGCGACGTTCTGCACGCATTGCTTTCAGCCACGCCGACAGACGTGCTTGAGAGCGCCGGCGTTTTGCGCCGGCGGTGTTCGTTTCTGTCAACGCCGATCGTGGAGGGGGTCGGCTCGCTGCTGCGCATGGATGGGACATGCGTCGCGGCTGCATCGTTTTGACTCAGTGGGAAGCACGAGGAGACACCGGGGCAGATGCAACCGCGTCGCCCACTCGAAAGGACAAGACATCATGTACCGCACAGCTCTGGCCGCCGTCGCGGCCGCCGCAGCCGGTTCTGCCGACGCGCAGATGGTTTTGGGCGTCAACAACCTCGCCTCGCTCGTTTCGGGCACGGCCGGCGACACCCTGATCCAGTTCGATTTCTCGAATCCGGGCGCATTTGTTGGCCCGGGCCTCGACCTGGTGACCCCGACCGGTGCGCCGCTGTCGGGTATCGGCGGGCTGGATTTCGATGCCGGCGGCACGCTGTTCGCCTCCGATGCCTTCGGGCCGAACCCGGGCGAGATCTTCAGGGTCGATCCGGCCACGGGCATCTCCACCTCGCTCGGCTCCGTTGGCGCGGCGATCAATGATCTGGCCTGGGACCCGGTCACGGGCGACATGTATGGCGTGGGCGGCGCGAGCGGCAACGAGCTGTTCGCCAATGTTGACGACCCGGCCAACGCGGTCAGCCTCGGCACGTTCCCGGCCATCGCGGGCGGGCTGGATGTTGGCCTGGCCTTCGACTCGCAGGGCAACATCCATGTGCACGACCTGACCAACGACGCGATCTACGCCGGAGCCGGCGCGGACACCTCGGTCTCGCTGCTGCACAGCCTGCCGTTCGATTCCAACTTCTCGCAGGGGCTGTTTGTTGACTGGAGCCGCGACGACCAGGGGTACCACGCCGCGCTCAACGGGACGACGGTCTCTTCGGAGAACTACTTCTTCGGCTCGCTGGCGACCGGTGACCCGTACGGGCCGTTCGTCGGCGCGTTCGGCATCGACGCGGCCAGCGGGCTGCCGTTCGTTGAGGTCGGCGATCTGACGATTGTCCCGATCCCGGCGCCTGCGGCGTTCTCGCTGCTGACGATCGCGGGCCTGGGCGCGACGCGCCGCCGCGGCTGATCTGCGCCGTTCCGAGGACAGGACTTCATCGCGACGCGGGGCGCCTCCGGGCGCCCCGCTGTTCGTTGCGCGGTCCGCGGCGGCGCACGCCGCGCAACCGCGCGCGGAATCGGACGGTATTGCCTACGCTAAACTCTTGTATTCGGCCGATTTCATGGAGACACCTATGCGTCACCCCGGCACCGTGGCAGTCTGTCTCGCAGCGTTTGTCGGCGTGCAGGCCGCGGCCGCCCAGCCGACGGGCCAGAGCCCGCTCGTCCCGCCGCAGAACGGGCCGCGGGTGACCGACCCGGGCCGGCATCTGATCATCGGGGGCACGGTGCACCTCTCGCCCGAGCGATCGCTCCCGGCTGAGCAGGTCCCGATCATCCGGGTCGAAGACGGGCAGATCACAAGCGTGATCGAGGATTCGCGGTTCGCCCGGATCGATCTGACCGGCTTCCGGGTCTGGACGCTCGACGACGACGACCAGGTCTACGCCGGTTTCGTCGAACCCTGGTTCGAGATCGACGGCGAGGCGCTCGCGGCCGACCGCACCGGGCGGCACTGGAACACAAACGTGACGCCGGAGCGCGATGTGCTCGCCGGCGAGGGCCTGGGCGCGGCGCACGCAGAATCGCTGCGATCGCTCGGGTACGTCGCCGCGGCGATCGCGCCCGACGGCGGGCTGTTTCGCGGGCTCGGGGCCGTGGTCTCAACCGGTGAAGCGCCCGAGAACGAGTCGGCCGATCCGCCGCTGGTCTACGCCGACCAGGCGTTCCAGACGCTGGACTTCATCCGCAGCGGCTGGGGCACCGAGCGGTCGTACCCGACGAGCCAGATGGGTGCCGTCGCGCTGATCCGGCAGGTGCTTTTCGACGCGATGTGGCAGGAAGCCAGCCGGACGGAGGACAACCCGATCGCGACTAACGCGCTCGATGCGCTGGGCCGCACGAGCCGGGTCCTGTTCGAGACCGACCACGAGCTGGAGATCTTCCAGGCCGACGCGATCGCGCGGGAGCTGGGCCTGGACATCACGATCGTCGGCTCGGGCAGCGAGGTCCGCCGGATCGAGGGCATCGCGCAGACCGGGCGGCCGGTCATCCTGCCGCTGCGCTACCCGCGGAAGCCGGATGTCGATTCGGTGGGCGAGGCGGAGCGAGTCGAGCTCGAGACCATGATGCTCTGGGAGCAGGCCCCGACGACGGCCCGGCGGCTGCGGGCGGCAGGCGTCCCGGTCGCGCTGACCAGCAGCAAGACCCGCAAGCGGTCCGAGCACTTCGCGAACCTGATCCGAGCGATCGAGCACGGGCTGGAGCCGGCCGACGCGCTCGCGATGCTCACCACCGTGCCCGCGAGGCTGCTGGGCGTTGACGACCGGCTCGGCGTGATCGAAGACGGCCGGCCCGCGAACCTCGTGATCGCCAGCGAGCCGCTGTTCGACCCCGACGAGGCCGATGAGGCCGAGATCCGCGATGTGTGGATCGAGGGCGTGCGCTACGAGATCAACGCGGACGACGACCACGCCTTCGAGGGCGGCTGGGCGATCCGGTTCACCGGCAGCGACCGCGCGCCAATGGAGTTTTCGGTCGACGGCGACGAGGTCGGAATCCGGATCGGAGACGCCGAGGAGACCCAGGCCCGCGGCGTCAGCATCGAAGGCGACGCGATCAGCTTCCTGGTCGACGGCATCGACGGCACGGATGGCGCCGGCATCATCAGCGGCGTGCTGACCAGCAACAGCGACGAAGAGGCCGTCATCCTCGGGTCGATGATCGACCCCGCCGGCGGGCACGCGGTCTGGCAGGCCAGCCGGATTGACGCCGAGCCCGAATTGCCCAACGGCGACCACGCGGGCGGCCATGTGGCCGACGAAAAGGCCGACGAGGACGCCAACCAATCCGCCGACGCGGACCGGGGCGAGCAGGATGTGCCCGAGACGCTCGGCTACCCGTTCGGGCCGTACGCCGTCGCCGAGCTGCCCGAGCAGCGGCCGCTGGCCCTGCTCAACGCCACGGTGTGGACCAGCGGGCCGGCGGGCATCATCGAGGACGGGTACGTGCTGATCGAGGAAGGCCGAGTGGCCGCGGTCGGCCCGACGCCCGAGGGCGGGCTGCAGATCCCCGGCGGGTTCGAGGCAATCAATCTCCGGGGCGCGCACGTCACCCCCGGGCTGATCGATGCGCACAGCCACACCGGCACCTGGACCTTCGGGACCAACGAGGCGGGGCAGGCCGTGACGGCCGAGGTGCGCATGGCCGACACCACCGACCCGGACCACATCAGCTGGTACCGCCAGCTGGCGGCAGGCGTGACGACGGTCAACACGCTGCACGGGTCGGCCAACCCCATCGGCGGGCAGAACGCGATCCAGAAAGTCCGCTGGGGCGTTCCCCACCCGCGGGACATGCTGATGGAGGGCGCGACGCCCGGCATCAAGTTCGCATTGGGCGAGAACGTCGTGCAGGTCAACTGGGGCGACCGCTTCACGACGCGGTACCCCAAGACGCGGATGGGCGTCGACTCGCTGATGCGCGATCGGTTCGAGGCGGCCAAGGTCTACGCGAAGAGCTGGCACGCCTTCCTGTCGACCAACCGCGCGGCGCCCGAGCGTTGGGGCATCCCGACATCGCTCGCCCGGTCGTTCGCGGCTGTCGCAGAGGGCGCCGACCGCGAGCCGGCGTTTACGATGCCGCGTCGCGATCTCGAGCTCGACGCGCTCGTCGAGATCCTCGCGGGCGACCGGTTGATCCACTGCCACAGCTACCGGCAGGACGAGATCCTGATGCTGGCCAACATCGCGCGGGACTACGGCTTCACGATCGGCAGCTACCAGCACGGGCTCGAGACCTACAAGGTCGCCGAGGCGGTCAAGGCCCACTCACGAGGCGGGAGCATCTTCAGCGACTGGTGGGCCTTCAAGGTCGAGGTGCAGGACGCGATCCCGTTCACCGGGCCGATCCTGTGGGAGACCGGCGTGCCGGTGAGCTTCAACAGCGACTCGGACAACCTCGTCCGCCGCATGAACACCGAGGCGTCGAAAATGATCAAGTACGGCAAGCAGCTCGGGCTGGAGATCCCGCCGGCCGACGCGCTCGCGGTCGTGACGATCAACCCGGCGGTGCAGCTCGGCATCGACCACCGTGTAGGCTCGATCGAGGCGGGCAAGGACGCGGACCTGGCCGTCTGGTCGGGCGACCCGCTCTCGAGCCTGAGCCGGGTGACACACACGTTCGTCGACGGCCGGGCGATGTGGAGCGAGACCATCGATCGCGAGCACCGCGAGACGATCCGGGCCGAGCGGTCGCGGCTGATCGCCAAGCTGATCGGGGCGCCCGATGAGGACACGAACGCAGACGGTGACGAATCGGCGGCCGATCAGCCGGGCGCCGAGCCCGAGCCGGATTCCCGCGGCGGCCGGCGGGTCTCGCTGGCGCAGCGGATCATGATGGACAACCTCCGGGCGTACCACCGGTCGCTCTGGCTCGAGGGCAAGGACATGGGCACCACGATGCGGCCCGGCGACTGCGGCTGCGGCCTGACACACATGGGGATCATCCGATGAAGCGATTCGGCACTTCAATGCTGGCGGCGGTCGCGGCATTGCCCGCGGCCGGCCAGGACCTGGCAACCAAGGCGCCTCCGCAGCAGGGCCCGATCGCGATCATCAACGCCACGGTCCACACCGTCGCCGACGGCACGATCGAGAACGGGTTCGTGGCGTTCGAGGGTGGTGTGATTACCGCTGTTGGCTCGGACGAGCCCGAACTGGCCGCGGATGTCCGCGTGATCGATGTCGACGGGCTTGACGTCTGGCCCGGCATGATCTCGCCGGTGACCGAGCTCGGGCTCACCGAGATGCAGGCCATCCGACAGACGCGCGACTTCGACGAGGTCGGCCGGTTCACGCCCGAAGCGCGTGCCGCAACGGCGACCAACCCCGATTCAACGCTCATCCCGGTCACCCGGGCCAACGGCATCCTGACCTACGCGGCGTTCCCCTCGAACGGCGCGGTGCCGGGGACGGCCTCGATCATGCGGGCCGAGGGCTGGACCTGGGAGGACATGGCCATCGAGACCGACGCGGGCGTGATCCTCAACTGGCCGAGCATGCGGCCCAGCCAAGACTGGTGGGCCGACGAGCCTAACGCCGAGCAGCGGCAGCGCATCACCAAAAGGCTGGACGAGATCGACTCGTACTTCCGAACCGCGATCAACTACGCGCACACCGAGCCGGACGGCGCGGACGTTCGGCTCGACGCGATGCGGCCCAGCCTGCCGGGGCGCAGCGGCGAATCGCCCGAGCGGCCGGTCTTCATCAACGCGGAGGACGTCGACCAGATCAACGCCGCGGTGGTCTGGGCGACGGGTCTGGGCCTGCGGCCGGTGATCGTCGGCGGGCGCGACGCGGCGCTGTGCACCGCGCTGCTGCTCGAGCACGACGTGCCGGTGATGGTCGGCGGGACGCAGCGGTTCCCCAAGCGGGCCGACTCGCCGCACGACGCGGCATACACGCTGCCGCTCGATCTGGAGAACGCCGGAATCCGGTGGTGTATGGCCTCGAGCGACCGGACCGGCCACGAGCGGAACCTGCCCTACAACGCGTCAAAAGCCGTCGCGTTCGGGCTCGACAAAGCCGCCGCCGTCCGCTCGCTGACGCTCTCGTCGGCCGAGATCCTGGAGGTCGACGACCGGATCGGATCGCTCGAAGTCGGCAAAGCCGCCACCCTGATCGTGACCGACGGGCACCTGCTCGAGCACACCACCAATCCGCTGCTGGCGTTCATCGACGGCCGGGAGATCGACCTGGGCAGCAAGCAGTCGGTGCTGGCCGAGAAGTACCGGGAAAAGTACCGGCAGACCGGGCTGTCGCGTGACGAGTAGCGGCGCCGCGGCTTCAACCAGATCAGATGCGGTCGCTTCGAGCGCGCTCAAGCCCGCGTTTTCGGCGGGCCGGCGCTTGCGCAGCGAATCGGGCCGGGCCGACGCCGTGCGCGTCTACGTCGGCGACTGCCGGGAGCTGCTCGCGCGGATCCCACAGGTCCGGAAGGCCGAGGTCGACCTGGTCTTCGCCGACCCGCCCTTCAACTGGGCCCGGGCCTACGACGAGTGGCACGACAAGATGCCCGAGGCCGAGTACCTGGACTTCACACGCGACTGGCTCGACCTGTGCGTCGGCTCGCTGCGCGACCACGGGTCGATGTGGGTCAACATCCCCGACGACTGGGCGGCCGAGATCGTCGTGCACCTCAAGCAGCGCGGGATGTCGATGGTCAACTGGTGCGTGTGGCACTACCGGTTCGGGCAGAACACGACCAGCCGGTTCATCAGCAGCAAGGTGCACGCGCTCTACTTCGCCAAGGACCCCGCGCACCCCGACCGGCGGTGGAACCCCGAGGCCGTGCTCGAGATGTCCGACCGGGCCTCGACATACTTCGACCCCCGCACGCAGGACAAGCGCGACGGCATGCCGGCGGGCCGGCGGGTGCCGATGGACGTCTGGTACGGCCGGTACTGGGGCCGCATCCAGGGCAACAACAAGGAGCGCCGCCACCAGCACGACAACCAGCTCCCCGAGGTCTACCTCGAGCGGGTCGTGCTCGCGACGAGCAACCAGGGGGACCTGGTGCTCGACCCGTTCCTCGGCTCGGGGACGACCGGCGTGATCGCGAACCACTACGGCCGGGGGTTCATCGGGACCGAGTACTCGAAGGCGAACGCGAAGCGGAGCTTCGAGCGGATCCAGGACGGCCCGATCCGCGCGGGGCTGAATAAGGACGCGGTGACCGCGATCCACGCGCCGCGCGCCCGCAAGACGCGGGGCTAGCGGATCGCCTGCTCCGCCGCTTCGCTTGCCCGCCCGGCTTGCTCGGGCGGCGCTTGTCCGATTGGCTCGCCATCGCCGGGCGAACAGCACAGCAGGACCGTCACGCCCACGGCCGTCGAGACCAGCGATGCGGAGAAGATGCCGATCTTCGCCGCATTGAGGTAGACCGGATCGCCCTCGAACGCGAGGTTCGCGATGAACAGCGCCATCGTAAATCCGATCCCTGCGAGGCAGCCGGCGCCGAAGACGTGCCGCCAGCTCACGCCCGTCGGCAGCGAGGCGAGCCCGAGCCTGCAGGCCGCGTAGCAGGCCCCCACCACGCCGATCGGCTTGCCCAGCACGAGCCCGAAGAAGACGCCGAGCGTGACCGTGTTGCCCGCGATCGCGGCGGGATCGCCCTCGATCCGTAGCCCAGCGTTGGCGAACGCGAAGGCCGGGATGATCAGGAACACGCACCAGCCGTGCAGCGCGTGCTCCATGCGGTGCAGCGTGGGGATCGCCTGCGCGACGTTTTCACGAATGCAGTAGGCCGCGGCCCGCTGCTCGGAGCACTGCTCCGGGGTCGAACCGAGCTCGCCGCGGCTCTCGAAGTGATCGACCGCGTCGCGGGTCGAGGCGACGAACCGGCGCGGGTTCACCCGGCTGCTCGCGGGGATCGTCACAGCCAGAAGGACGCCGGCGATCGTCGCGTGCACGCCGCTCGAAAGCACGAAGATCCACAGCGCGATACCCGGAACGATGTAGAACAGCGGGTGCCGGAAACGCAGCAGGTTCAGCACGGTCAGCACGCCCAGGGTGACCCCGGCGAAGAGCAGGAACTCTGTAGAGAGCTGCTCGGTGTAAAACAGCGCGATGACCAGCAGCGCACCCAGATCGTCGACAATGGCCAGGCTCGTCAGAAAGATCTTCAGCGGCAGCGGCGCACGCTTCCCCAGCAGCATCAGGATCCCGAGCGCGAACGCGATATCGGTCGCCATCGGCACGCCCCAGCCGCCGATGGTCGGGATGACCCGGCCCGCCTCGTCGGTCACGGGCGAGGCGAGGCTGATCGCCGCGTACAACACCGCGGGCACGGCCATCCCGCCGATCGCCCCCGCGATGGGCAGCGCCGCTTTCCGGGCGCTGCGCAGCTCGCCCTGGACGACCTCACGCTTGATCTCCAGCCCGACGAACAGGAAGAAGATCGCCATCAAGAAGTCGTTGATGAAGCAGGCGACGTTGTGCACATGCGGCACATGCCAGCCGCCGATCTGCAGGTCGATGTACATCTCGTGAAAGATGTGGTGGTAGACGGCATGGCCGGCGGAGTTGGCCCAGATCAGCGCGGCCGCGGTCGCCGCGACGAGCAGGATGCCCCCGGCCGCGTTGTGGGCCGCGAAGCGCTGGAAGCCGTGCAGCAGCCGCTCGCTGGATTCGAAAGGCGTGCCGTGTTTCGCGGTGGGCAGTCTTGGTCTGGACATCGCTCGCCGCTCCGCGTTGCCGAGGACCCTCGGCATCGGTAGACATCGGCCGGGGACTCGCCGCGGCCGGGGACTGATCGGCCGCCTGACGCCGGGCAGCCAAACGCGACGCCGCGGCGAAAACGACGGATTCCGGATTGAGGACTCTAGATCGCTGACACGCCCGGTCGAGCGGGGGGCAGGTGGGCTGCTTCACGAAACCTGGCGGTCGGATGCCCGCTCGGCGGTCTTGATCACCATCAAGGTAATGTCGTCGGCCTGGTGCGCCCCGCCGCGGAACTCGGCGAGCACGCCGAGGACCGCATCGGCGATCGCCGCGGCCGGCTCCCCGCTCCGCTCGGCCACGACGGCTCGAAGCCGGTCTTTGCCGAACATATCGCCGTCGCCGTTCCGGGCTTCCCAGATGCCGTCGGTGCCGATGACGATGACCGAGCCGTCGGGCAGGTCGGCGCTCCGCTCGGTAAAGGCCCAGGAGCCGTCGATCCCGAGCGGGATATCGGCGCCCTCGAACTCGGAGAACCGCTGTTCGCCGGAGTGGTAGACGATCGCCGCATCGTGCCCGGCGCTCGCCCACGTGCAGCGGCGTGCCGCGGTATCGATCACCAGGTAGAACAGCGTCATGAAGCGGCCGCTCTTGGAGTCGTTCTCGAGGTGGCGGTTGACCCGGGTGAGCGCGTCGGCAGGGCCTGCGGACTCAGTGACGCCGATGCGCAGCAGCGCACGGGCGGTGGTCATCAGCAGCGCCGACGCGATGCCGTGGCCGGTGACATCGCCGACGACCACGCCACATCGCGTCGCGGGTCCGGCCGCCGGCGCTGCGCCGTATTTGTCGAGCGTGTAGAAATCGTGGTAGTCGCCGCCGGTCTCGTCGCAGTAGACGCTGCGGGCCGCGATCTCAAGGCCCTCGATCGACGGCGGCGCCTTTGGCAGCAGGTGCTGCTGCACCTCGCTGGCCAAGGCGAGCGATTCCAGCACCCGCAGCCGGTCCTTGAGCTTCGGGACCATGCCGTTGAACGACTCGGCGAGCGTGCCAATCTCATCGCCCGAGCGGACGTCGGCGGTCGCTTCGAGGTCGCCCTCCGAGATCCGCTGGGCCGTCGTGGCCAGCTCGCGGATCGGCTTGGTGATCGACTTGGACCCGACGAGCCCGACGAACGCGACGAGCACCAGCACGCCGCCGGCGATGCCCATGTTGATCAGCGCCGCCTCGTCGACCGCGTGCGTCACCTCGCCGATGATCTGCCCCACCGCCTGTTCCACAGCCGCCTGGCTCAGGCCGATCAGCACATAGAACCCGCCCTCGCTGTTCGTGATCCTGCGGAAGGTCCAGATCCACTGCTCGCCCTCGTACCGGCCGGCAACGGTGCCGTCGTCGGACTCTGCAAAGGCGGCGTTGAGTTTGGTGTCGAGCCGCTGGCCGTCGGCGTCGATGTGGTCGTTCCCGAACCAGTCGAGCTGGACGGCCGAACGCCAGTTCTCGCCGCTGTGCTCGTCGTAGCTGGCATCGGCCCAGATCCGCACGCCCGGGTTGCCGCCGGGCCGCTCCTCGGCCCGGACGATCATCGCCCGCGACCGGCCCTCGAACGAGGCCGGCAGCGAGATCTCGCGGACAATGTCCGAGAGCAGCACATCGGTGCCGACCACACCGATCAGCTCGCCCGTATCCCGGTATGCCGGCGCCGCGCACGTCACCCGCACCTGGCCCGTCGGCGCGTCGATCGTCGGCTGCGTCCAGATGACGCCCTGCGGGTCCAGCGAGGTCGACGCCTGCTGGTACCAGGTCCGCCTCGTTGCGTCGTAGCGCTCCGGGTAGCCGCCGCGGCCGGGCCACGACATGTGCAGCCGCCCGCGGTCGAGCGCGACGAACCGGCTCCGCACGTTGTAGCTGCCCTCCGGGGCCATCGTGGCCGCGATAAAGTGTTCCGCAAGCACCCACAGCAGATCGATCTGCTCCTCATATTCATCGATCGTCCGGCCCGGCGGCGGGACAAAGACCGGCGCGTCGAGGCTGACACGGACCGGCGACCGGCCGCCGTCTTCGTCGTACCGGAACTGGCCCGGCACGGCCGAAAGCCCGGGCGGGGGATTGGCCGGGTCGTCGAAGTCCTGGTGCGTGAACACCATCTCGGGCCGATCGGTCGGGATCGGCAGGCCGGCACGCGCCAGACGGTCGGCCCGCTCGAGGAGCCGCGCTGCCGCGAGCACTTCGATGGCGGTCCGCGCCGCGTTGCGATCGAGCAGCGCCGTCTGCTTGTCGACGAGCTGGATCCGGGTTTCCTCGGAGACCGCGGTCTGCTGGTCGTGCGTCAGCGAACTGAGCGTCGCACGCAGATCGATGATGTTGGTGCGTCCGACCAGCATGCCGATCAGCAGCGGTCCGAACGACAGCGCGAGCAGCGAGAGAAAGAACTTGATGCGGATCGACATGGTGCCTGAGGATATCGCCGGGCCCGGAGGCATGGTCAAAAGAAAAGACCGGCGCCCGGGGAGAGCGCCGGTCTCGGGTCGCCCGGCCGGATGACCGGCCGGACGGTGAGGGGCAGAGTGTGAGGGCGGTCAGCCGCCGGTTTTGAGCGCCGCGAGGGCGTCGATCACATCTTGGGTCTCGGCGCGTTCGCGGTAGTCCGCCGAGAGGTAGGCCCACGCGATCGTTCCATCCTGGTCGATCACGTACGTCGCGCCCAGGGGCAGGGTCCACGAGTCGTCACCGTTGGTCTGCTCGAGGTCAAAACGGCCGCGGAAGGCATCGATGATGTCGCTCGGCAGGCGGTACCGGAGGCCGAACGCGTCGGCGACCTGGTTGCCCGCATCGGACAGGACATGGAACTTAAGGTCGTTCTTCTCGCGGGTCGAGAGCGAGGCGTCGGGCTGCTCGGGGCTGATGGCCACGAGCGAGGCGCCGTGGCTCGCGATCTCGTCCAGCCGCTCTTGGTACGCCCGGAGCTGGATGTTGCAGTAGGGGCACCACCCGCCGCGGTAGAAAGTGACGACGACCGGGCCGTCGGCGAGCATGGTCTCAAGGGTGGTCGTCCCGCCGGCGGCATCGGGCAGCTCGAAGCGCGGCGCGGGGTCGCCGGTGTTCAGCGCCGAATCGGTCAGCCCGAGTTCGGCCACGTCGATCACGCCTTGTTCGAAGAGGGCCACGGTCTGCGCATCCGCCTGCTCGGCGAACTCACGCTTGCGGGCTTCGAGCTCTGCCGCGAGCGGACCGGTGGCAGCATCCATATCCGACGTTGGCTGCGACATGGCTCGATCCTTCTTTTGGGTGTCGCCCTCGGCCTTCTGCGCCGCCGCAGCACCGACGCCGCCGGCAGCAACCACAATGCCGAGGGCCGCGATATGAGCCGCGTCGGCGGCCTCTTGGGCAAGGCGTTCGGCGGCTTTTCGTATGCTGTGCATGGGATGGCTCCGGTGGGTGCTGCCTCCCGATCATTTTGGGGGAGGATCAACCCGGGTTTTGACTGCCGCCTGTGCCCGCCTGAGGCAACGGTACCCTGGCAAACCCCTCCGGCAGAACCGCTGTTCCAAAATACCCCGATTTGCCCGAGAATTAGGCATTCGCCGCCACGACCGGGGGCCGGATCAGCAGCGAAATCGCCGCCACGGGCAGACCCAGCAGGCCGCACACGATCAGCCCAGGCCCGAAATCGCCCCGTTCGCCCGAAGCAGCCAGCGACGCCGCCCAGGCGAGCGCGACCGGCCCCGCGGCCGTGCCCGCGACCATCGCCGTGCTGACCACGCCCCGGATCGCCCCATGATGCGGCCGGCCGAAATATCGGGCGTAGGCCGGGCTGATCGCCGCCATCCCCAGGCCCATGCCCACCGCAAAGACGGCCATCGCGACCGCCGCCACCGCCGAGCTCCCTGCCCCGCTCAGGATCGACGCGCCTGCTCCGACCAGCAGCGCGCCGGCCGATGCCAGGCCCCGCACCTGAAGCCTGTCCGCCAGCACACCCCCGACCAGCAGCCCCGCCGGCAGCACGATCGACCAGGTCGACACAGCCCGGGTGCCCGCGACGATTGCGTCGTCGCCGAGCGACGGCGTCAGGATCGGCTGGATGTGGAACAGCATCGCCGTGCCCACCGAGCCGCTGAACAGCCCGGGCAGCAGCAAGAGCCAGAAAACCCGGGTGCCCAGCGCCTGCCGGAGGGTGAAGGCCGGCTCAAGCCGGGCGGGCTCGTTCTGCTCGTGGGCCGAACGCCAACGCTGATGCGCCGCGGGCCGCTCGTTGTCGAGATGCTGGCCCAGGTCCTCGGGCCGATCGCGGAAGACCGTCGCGACCAGCGGCAGCACCGCGGCCGCGACGATCACGGCCAGCCACGCATACGCCTCCCGCCAGCCGACCGCAGCGATCAATGCGATCACGGCCGCCGGCGCAACGAACCCCGCCACGCCCATCGCGGCATGTTTGATGGACTCGACCGTCGCCAGCCGCCGCTCAAACCAGAGCGCCAGCACGTGGCTCGAGAGCATGCCCAGCGCGCCCTGCCCAAGGAACCGGATCAGCAGGAAGCCGAGCGTAAGCGTCACAAACCCCCGGGCATTGGCCATCGCGAGCATGCCGAGGGCGAAGCCGCCGACGACCAGCGCCGTCGTCCGCCGCGGGCCGATCCGGTCCGACAGCCGCCCGACAAGTGTAAGCGGCAGCGATGCGAGGACTGTGCCGATGAAGTATGCCTGTGACAGCTGGATCTCGCTCAGCCCGAGCGAGCCGCGGATCGCCGTGTTGAACTGGCTGACGACCACGGTCTGGCCCGGCAGCGTTGCCATGATCATGATGCCGGCGACCGGCATCATCACCCACCCGTAGTACCACGACCGCTCGGGCAGCAGCTCGGGCTCGGGCACGTGTGGCATCGCTGGGCTCGGCACCGTCGAGCGTAGACCCGAAGACCGTGCAACCAATCCCGGTGCAACCGGGTAGCACCCGCCCGATGGGGGACGGGGACGATACGCCGAACTGGTGGCAGCGCCTGCTGCGGGTGCGCGAGGGCGAAGCGCGACCCCTGCTGCTCTCGGCAGCCTTTTTCTTCTTTGTTCTTTTCGGCTACTTCATGATCCGCCCGGTGCGCGAAGCGATGGGCGTCGAGCGCGGCCTCAAC
>JBCDEF010000048.1:0-15591 GCA_039179915.1 Planctomycetota bacterium
CGGATCACAAGGCAGCCGAGGAGGCCAAGAAGGCCGCCGAGGAAGCCGCGGCGAAGGCTGCCGAGGCGGCCGACGGTGATGCTGCCGAGGGCGAGTCGGCCGAGTAAGCCGGTCGCGCCATGCGGTTTGACATCCTGACCACATTTCCCGAGATGTTCGACGCGGAGCGTGGGGCGTTGTCGCATTCGATCCCTGCGAGGGCTCGGGCGGCGGGGTTGGTCGAATGGCACGCGACGAACGTGCGTGGCTTCGCGGATAACAAGCACGATAAGACGGACGATCGGCCGTTCGGCGGTGGGCCGGGCATGGTCATGACGTGCCAGCCGCTGTGGGACGCGGCGATGGCGGCGGAGGCGTTGGACGATCGGCCGGCGACGCGGGTGCTGCTGACGCCGCAGGGCGAGCCGCTGAAGCAGACCTTGGTCGAAGAGCTGGCATCGAAGCCGCGGCTGCTGCTGATCTGCGGGCACTACGAGGGCATCGACGAGCGGGTGGTCGAGCGGCTTGGGCCGAGGGAAGTCTCGGTGGGGGACTACGTGCTGTCGTCGGGCGAGCTTGGGGCGATGGTGCTGATGGACGCGGTGATCCGGACCCTGCCGGGGGTGCTGGGCGACGAGGCGTCGGCGTCTCAGGACAGCTTTTCGCCCGTGCCGACGGTGACGCCGAACGGGGATGCGATTCCGCCGAAGGTGCTGGCGAAGTGGTGCGATGCGCTCGGGATCACGCCCGAGAGCCGGCTGCTGGATTGCCCGCACTACAGCCGGCCGCGGGAGTGGGGGGGCGTCGAGGTGCCGGTGGAGCTGCTGTCGGGGGATCATCTGGCGGTGGCCCGGTGGCGGCTGGAGCGGATGGTGGAGCGGACGCGGGCGAGGAGGCCCGATCTCTTGAATGGGAACGAGCCGCGTGCGTGAGCACGCGGATACTGAGCGGCACGACCGTCCGCGTGCTGGCACCCGCGGCTCCTCGCGAGACGCTGTACCGGGAGGTCGGCTGGTGCCTAGACTTGAGGCCTGTCCGCGGGTGGTGCGGGCCCGATTTCTTTGATTGTGGAAGATGCCATGAGCACGCAAGCGCTGATCGAGAGCCTCAACAGCGAGGCCCTGAAGACCGACCTGCCGCGTTTTGACGTCGGCGACACGATCAACGTGCATGTCCGGATCGTCGAGGGCGAGAAGGAGCGTGTGCAGGTGTATCAGGGCGTGCTGATCAGCCGCAAGGGCCGGGGGATCGACGAGATGATCACGGTCCGGCGGATCGTCGATGACATCGGCGTGGAGCGGACCTGGCCGATCAACAGCCCGATGATCGCGAAGTTCGAGGTTGTGCGTCGCGGCGATGCCCGGCGGGCGAAGCTCTACTACCTGCGTGACCGGGTCGGCAAGAGCCGCCGGCTCCGCGACCGCCGCCGCGGCATGAAGCATGTCGAGGGTCAGAAGACGGTCCACTGATTCTGGTTTTCTGATCAGACCGGCATTTTGGATAGACGAGCCCCTCGCCGCCGCGAGGGGTTTTTCATGCGCGGTGCTGTAGACTGGACGCATGAATGCGATCGTGATCGAGAAGCAGGGCTCGCCGGTAACGGGCAACGTGAAGCACCGGGCTGACTGGGCCGAGATCGGCGAGCCGCCGGTGGGGTCGGTGGTGGTGCGGGCGCTGGCGAGCGCGCTCAACCACATGGATCTGTGGGTCGGGCGTGGCGTGCCGGGGCTGGAGCTGACGTACCCGCGGGTGTCGGGGTGCGACGCGTGCGGCGAGGTGGTGGCGATCGGCGACGGCGTCGATGCGGGCTGGCTTGGAAAGCGCGTGATCGTCAATGCGGCGGTGGCGATCGAGCGGCCGGTGCGTGCTTCGGACGGCGTCGCGACGCACATTGCGCCGGAGTACGAGCTGATCGGCGAGCACGATCCCAGGGGCATGCACGCGGAGCGGTTCATCGCGCCGGCGGCGAACCTGGCGCCGGTGCCGGACGATTGCGATCCGGTTGCGGGCGCGGCGTACGGGCTGACAGCACTGACGGCCTACTCGATGATGGTGACCAAGGGCGACCTGCGGCCGGGCCAAACGGTGCTGATCACGGGCATCGGCGGCGGAGTCGCCACGATCGCGATGAAGCTGGCGAAGCATCTGGGCTGCCGGGTGATCGTGACCAGCCGGCACCAGCACAAGCTGGACCGGGCGATCGAGCTGGGCGCGGATGAGGGTGTGCTGGATACGGGCGAGGATTGGTCTCGGGCGGTACGCGGGCTGACCGCCAAGCGCGGCGTGGATATGGCGGTCGATTCGGTGGGCAAGGCGGCGCACCTGCCCTGCATCAAGAGCCTGGCGCGGGGCGGGGCGTACGTGACGCCGGGCTGCACGACCGGGCCGGACGCGGTGACGGACCTAGCGCGGATCTTCTGGAACCAGCTGCGCGTGCTGGGCTCGACGATGGGCACGGCCGATGAGTTCCGTGAAGTTGCGTCGCTTTTTGCGGCGGACCGCGTCGAGCCGGTGGTGGATTCGGTGTTCAAGCCCGAGCAGGCTCAGGAGGCCTGGGCGCGGCTCGAAGCCGGCGAGCAGATGGGCAAGATTGTCATCGATTGGCGGTGAACAGGTTCGTCGCGAGGCAATCGGGGTAGACGTCGGCTTCGGCCGGGAGCACGAGCCATGCGGCGCGCGGGTTGGCGGCGCGTTCGGCGGCGAAATCGGGGCCGAAGGCGCAGGGCTGCACGCGGTCGAAGTGGATGACGCTGGCGAATCGGGCGCTTGAGCGCTGCTCGAAGAAGTCGGGCTCGCCGCGGACGGTCTCGGCGGAGTCTTTCGCGAGTCGTGCGACGTCGGCGGGCGTGAGGTCGGTCAGCGACTCGACATGGGTGACGACGGCGGTGGCTCGGACGGGGCCGGAGGACTGCTTGAAGTAGAGCCGCTGGCCCGGGTGGACGACGCCGTGCGGCGGGTTGCGGTTTTTGGTGAGCCGGAGCTCGGCGGTCTTGGTGCCGCGGAGGATCAGCTCGATGTAGTTCTGGTGAACTACGGCGAGGTGGATCGCGTCTGCGGAGCTGGCTTCGGGGTTCATCATGACCTGAGTTTTTCGATGGTGCCGGTGGTGCTCTTGCCGTCGACGAGGTCGATGAGTGCGACACGGCCGCCGTTGGTTTCGACGATCTCGTGACCGACGACGGCTTCGCGGGTGTAGTCGCCGCCCTTGACGAGCACATCGGGCTTGATGGCTTCGATGAGTTTCAGCGGCGTGTCGTCGTCGAATTCGATCACGGCGTCGACGGCGCCGATGGCTCCGAGCACGCGGGCGCGGTCGGCGAGGGTGTTGATGGGGCGGCCGTCGCCCTTGCCGAGACGGCGGACGGAGTCGTCGGTGTTGAGCGCGACGATGAGCATGGTGCCGAGGTCGGCTGCTTTCTCGAGCAGGGTGACGTGCCCGGTGTGGATGATGTCGAAGCAGCCGTTGGTGAAGACGACGGTGCCGCCGCCGGCGCGGATGGCTTGGGCTTCGATGACGAGCTGCTCGAGCGTGCGTCTTTTGCCGGCGAGGCGTCCCTCTTGCTTCATGATCGCGTGGTGGAGTTTGGTGAGGGGGATGGGCTCGACGCCGAAGATCTCGACCTCGAGCCCGGCGGCGGCGTTGGCGATGCCGACGGCGTCGCGCCAGGGGAGCTCGTTGGCGACGGATGCGGCGAGCCCGGCCAGGACCATGTCGCCGGCGCCGGTGACGTCGTAGACGGCTCGCGCGACGGTGGGGACGAGCGTGGGCTCGGCGCCGGCTTCGAGCAGGAGCGCGCCGTGGCGGTCGAGGGTCAGGACGATGGTGTCGAGCTCGCAGGTTTCGAGCAGGGTGCGAGCCAGCGCGGCGTTGTCGTCTGGGGAGTCGGCGGTCTGGCCCGTGGCCTTCTCGGCCTCGGTGCGGTTGGGGGTGATGCAGGTGGCGCCGCGGTAGCGGGCGTAGTCGTCGATGGCGGCGGGGTCGATGAGAACGGGGACGTCGGCGGCTCTGGCTCGTTCGATGACGGCCTGGCAGAGCTCGGTGGTGCAGACGCCCTTGTTGTAGTCCTCGATGCAGACAACGTCGGCGGTCGCGAGGCGTTCGTCGAGCGCGGCGAGGAGTCGGTCGCGGACGATCTCAGTAACGGGCTCGGTCGATTCGATGTCGAGCCGGAACATCTTCTGCGGGTGGCGGTGCTGGGCGAGGCCGATCAGCGAGCGTTTGACGGTGGTGGGGCGTTGGGCGTCGCGGGCGATGCCGGCGGTGTCGATCGATTCGGCGTCGAGCGCGGCGAGGAGTCGGTCGGCTTCGGTGTCGTCGCCGGTGATGCTGATGAGTGAGACGCGGCCGCCGAGGGCGGCGAGATTGAGACAGACGTTTGCGGCGCCGCCCGGGCGGTGCTCGCTTCGGCGGACGCGGAGGACAGGGACGGGCGCGTCGGGGCTCAGTCGGTCGGCGTCGCCGAAGATCAGGTCGTCGAGCATCACATCGCCGACGACGATCGCGTTGAACGGCTTGAGGTTCGAGATGGCTTCGGTGAGCGAGCTCATGGGTCGAGTGTAGAGAGGTCCATCGACGCGACCCGGCGGGCGGCTTGATCGAGTTCGTCGCCGCGGGCATCCAATTGCATCGAAAGCGTCGGGACCGCGACGGGCACGGGCCACAGCTCTGGGTCTTCGCGGCTGAGCTTGGCCCAGTCCTTCGCGGTGACGACGAGCGCGTTGGCCCGCTCGGCGTCGCGGGCGATGCGGCGGACAGTGGCAGCGCGGAACGGGTCGTGGTCGCGGAGGACGATGGAGCCGAGCATGGATCCGCTCTCGGCAGCGACGCGGTCGATGAACGGCCGCGGGTTTCCGATCGCGCAGGCGGCGAGTGTCTGCTTGCCGGCGAGCCAGGCGACGGGTTCTGTGCGCCGTCGGCCGCGTTCCCACACGTCGAGTTCGGCCCAGGCGTGGCGGGCGGCGGCGATGATCAGGCCCGGGTTGATGGCTCGTGCGGCGTCGAGCATGCGGCGGGCGGCGTTGTCATCGACGGCTTCGGCGTGGGTGACGATCGCCGCGTGGGCGCGGGCGAGCGAGGCGGGCCGCTCTCGGAGGCGGCCGAGCGGCAGCAGCTCGTCGGCGAACGGGTCGCGCGTGGCGTCGAGCAGAACGATGTCGAGCTGCCGGGCGATGCGTCGGTGCTGAAAGCCGTCGTCGAGGACGACGCAGTCGACGGCGTCGCCGCGTTCGGTGGCGAAGAGGTCGATCAGTCCCTCGGTGCGGTTGGGCTGGGCGACGATGGGCAGGTCGTCGAAGTGTGCAGCGTATTCGTCGGCCTCGTCGGATCGGTTGTCGGCGCGGCGGGATGCGCCGTAGCCGCGCATGGCGATGCATGGGTCGCGGCCGTCGTCGCGGAGGGTCTGGACGATGCGGCGGACCATGGGGGTCTTGCCGGTGCCGCCGACGGAGAGGTTGCCGATGCTGATCACGGGGCGGTCGAGTGTGACAACACCGGTGCCGGCGTCGAACTTGGCGTTGCGTGTATTGATCGCGCGTTCGTAGACGGCTCGCGTGAGCCGGAGCGGTGCGAGGAGGATCGGCGGCGTCACGGTGCGCGCCCGGTGTCGTCGTCGGTCAGGCGGAGCGGCGGGTGGTCGGGCTTCTGCCTGGCGGTGGCGGCTTCGACGGCGTCGACACGTATCTTTCGGAGCTCTTCGCGCAGCAGCTTGCGGTTCTCGCGTGAGAGGCGGGTGTTGTTGAAGACGTCGAGCATCGCGAGCACGACGAGGATACCCAGCAGGCCGACCACCATGGCCCACGCGAAGACGAAGGGCCGCGGGTTATTGGCCGAGCCGATGCCGAAGAGGTAGACGATCAGCGGCTGGAGCAGCATCATGATGAGCGAGGCGGCGGTGCGGATGCGTCGGCGAGTGCCGTCCATGTCGGCATCGCGCATGGCGAGGATCGACGCGGCGAGCACGATCATCAGGATCGCGGCGGGCGGGACGAGCAGCCAGAGCGGGAGCGCGGGGCCGGTCATGCCGGGGTCTCGGCGGCGGTGAACGCGTTGATGAGCGCGGGCAGCCGGCGCATCGGCAGGCCCATGACGGTGTCGGGGTCGCCGGTGACGGTGATCGGCCAGCCGGCCGCCTGGCGGTCGGCGAGGTTGTAGGCCCCGGCCTTGCCCCGCCAGGCGTCGGTGGCGAGGTAGCTCTCGATCTGTTCGTCGGTGATGCGTCCGACGCGGACGGCTGCGGCGTCGGTAAGCGTGGTCCGGCGGCCGTCGGCGGTGACGAGCGCGACGCCGGTGATCACGCGGTGCCGGGCATTCTGCATCGCTCGGATCATGCCCCGGGCATGGTCGGCGTCGCGGGGCTGGCCCAGCAGGCCTGAGTCGGTGGCGCAGAGGGTGTCGGCGCCGATGACGACGGTCTCGGTTGGCGCGAGGCGTGCGGCGTAGGCGGCTTTGAGATAGGCCAGCGCGGTGACCCAGTGCTCGGGGGGTACGTTGCCCGGCATGAGCCCGCCGTCGTCGAGCGTGGTCCGGGCGAGGCCGAATTCGATGCCGGCTTGGGTGAGCATGGCCCGGCGGCGGGGGCTCCGGCTGGCCAGCAGCAGGCGCGGTCGGGTTGGGTGCGGGGCGCGATCCATGCGGATGGAGTTTATGGCGGCATCGGCCGTGTGTAGAGTTGGCCATGCGGGCACACCTGCTGCAACTCGATCTGGTCTGGGAAGACCGGGCGGCGAACTGCCGGCTGGTCGAGCAGACGCTCGACGGCGTCGACGTGAACGAGGGCGACCTGATCGTGCTGCCCGAGCTGTTTGATTCCGGGTTCAGCCTGAACGTCGACCGCACCCGCGACGCGGGCGGCGAGACGCTGCGGTTCCTCCTGGAGCTTGCAGACGATCTCGGCGTGGTGATCCACGGCTCGCGGACCGTGCGCGACTGCGACTGCACGCACGCGACGAACCAGGCGACGGTGGTCGGGCCGGGCGAGCGGCTGCTGTGCGACTACGCGAAGATCCATCCGTTTACGTTCGGCCGCGAGGGCGAGGCGTTTGTCGGCGGCGACGCGGTCACGACCTACGACTGGGGCGGGCTCAACGTCTGCCCGGCGGTGTGTTATGACCTGCGGTTCCCGGAGCTGTTTCGGCTGGGCCTCAAGCATGGCGCTGAGGCGTTTGTGCTCGGTGCGAACTGGCCCGATGCGCGGATGCACCACTGGCGAGCGTTGGCGATCGCGCGGGCGATCGAGAACCATGCGTATGTGCTGGCGGTCAACCGCACGGGGCCCGACCCGCATCTGAATTACGTCGGCGGGACGATCGCGGTGGGGCCGACGGGCGAGGTTCTGGGCGAGCTCAGCGCGGAGCCTGGTGTGCTGAGCGTCGAGGTCGATCCCGGCGCGGTGCGGTCGTGGCGTGAGACGTTCCCGGCGTGGCGTGACATGAAGCTGATCTGATTCTGTGCTGCTCTCTCGCGGCTTGCCCGTCGGGTCAAGCCGTGGCACCCGTGTGGGGATGGGTCAGTGGCCGCCGGTGACGCGTTCGACTTCGCTCAGAGGCGTGGCGCCGGTGGCGGCGAGCTTCCAGCCCGACTGCTCGAGTGTGGTGAACAGGCCCTGCTCGATGATCTGCTTGATGCCATGGATGGTGGGGTTGGAGAGGATCACATCGCGGAGGTCGTCGTTGACGTCGAGGAGCTCGTAGATCGCGCCGCGGCCCTGGTAGCCGGTCTTGAGGCAGCTGCGGCAGCCGGTGGCGACATAGAGCTTTTTGGCACCGCCCAGGTAGCGGCCCATGCGGGTGGCTTCGCCGGGCGAGACATCGACGGCGCGCTTGCAGCGCGGGCAGAGCATGCGGACGAGCCGCTGGGCGAGGACCAGCTGCAGGCTGTTGGCGACGAGGTAGGGCTCGACGTCGAGGTCCATCAGGCGGAAGACGCTTGAGATCGTGTCTTTGGCGTGGACGGTCGAGAAGACGACGTGGCCGGTCATCGCGGCCTGCATCGCGACGCGTGCGGTATCGGGGTCGCGGATCTCGCCGACGAGGATGACATCGGGGTCCTGGCGGAGCACGGACCGCAGCAGCGAGGCGAACGTGTGGCCCTTGGCGGAATCGATGGGCATCTGTGTGACGCCGTCGATCTGGTACTCGACGGGGTCTTCGATGGTGATGACGTTGCGGGTCTCTCGGTCGACCTCCCGCAATGCGTTGTAGAGCGTGGTTGTCTTGCCGGAGCCGGTTGGCCCGCAGCAGAGGATCATGCCGGCGTCGAGCTCGCAGCACCGGCGGACACGGTCGAGCATATACGTCGGCAGGCCCAGCTCTTCGAGCGAGCGGGGGACGTTCTTCATGTCGAGCACGCGGATCACGAGCTTGGCGCCGTGGACGGAGGGCGTGAAGCTGGCTCGGTATTCGACTCGACGGGAGATCTCGGCTTCGGCTCGGAACTTGATCGAAAAGTGGCCGTCGACGACCGCGTCTTTGGCCAGGTCTTTCGCTTGGGTAGCTGTCTTGATCAGGCCCGAAAGGACGGTGCCGACCTCGCTCGGCAGGTCGATGATCCAGATGAGCTGGCCGTCGACCCGCATGCGGACGCTTGTGCAGTCTCGCTTGGGCTCAATGTGGATGTCGGTGGCGTTGGTCTCGCTGGCGATGAGCAGGAGGAGCCTTGCGGCGACGGCGCCGGAGGCGCCGCCCGAGAGCGCGTCGGAGTCGTTGCCGGAGGCGTCGATCATGCGGAGCTTGACGCGGTCGAGGGTCACCTCGCCGGCGGCTTCGAGCGTGCGGATCAGGTCGGCCGACCAGGGCGTGCCGGAGGTGTCGGCGGCCGGGTCTTTGAACTCGACCACGAACTCGTGGCTGCCGACCTTGACGACATCGCCCTCGGAGAGCCGGCGGGCCTCGATGCGTTTCTTGTTGACCTTGGTGCCGTTGCGCGAGCCGAGGTCGCGGATCGTCAGCTTGCCCGGGCCGGAGGCTTCGATAACACAGTGGAAGCGGCTAGCCTTCTCGTCTTTGAGCCGAATGGCGTTGTCGGGGTGGCGGCCGATGGTAACGGGGTCCTCGCCGATGCGCACGGGCCGGCCCCGCCCGGTGAGCGGCTTGAGCCGGGCTGTCTTCGAGGCGGTTTCCATCTGTGTCAATGTAGCGGCTCCGACGGGCATATGCCTCTAGGACGCATGATCGGCCGATCGGTTCCCGGACCTGAGCAGGAAAAAAGGCCGGGCTACGATCCGCCCCATGATCGACCTGAAGGCACTTCGAGAGAACCCGGACCGCTTCAAACGTGGCGCCGCGCTCAAACAGATGAGCGTGGATATCGACCGCGTGTTGGCGCTCGACGAGCGTCGGCGGTCGCTGCTGACCGAGCAGGAAACGTTGCGGGCGGACCAGAAGAAGCTGGCGAAAGCATCGGGCCCGAAGATGGGGCAGCTCAGCGGGAAGCTCAAGTCGGCTCCGGACGCGGAGAAGCCGGCGATCGAGGCGGAACTGGCGGCGCTGCGGGCCGAGCCGGCGGAGCTCAAAGAACGCATCGCGGCTCTCGACGCGGAACTGGGCGAGACGCTGCCGGAGCTGGATGCGCTGCTGCTGGAGATCCCGCTGCCGCCGGACGACGACGTTCCTGAGGGCGCGTCAGCGGACGAGAACGTGGAGCTGTCGGTCTGGTCGCCCGAGGGCTGGGATCCGGGCAAGACGTTCGAAGAGAACAGGGGCTTTCGGCCGCGGCCGCATACCGAGCTGATCAAAACGCTGGGGCTGGTCGACTTCGAGCGTGGCGTGAAGGTCGCCGGGGCGCGGAACTACGCGCTGACGGGCGACGGGATGCGGCTGCACCAGGCCGTGCTGCGTTTCGCGTTTGACTACATGGCGAACGAAAACGGGTTTTCGCCACGGTCCGTCCCGGTGCTGGTGCGTGAGGAAGCGATGCTCGGCACGGGCTTCTTTCCGCACGGCAAGGACCAGTCGTATCTGGTCGATGAGGCCAGCCGCGGCGGCGGGCACGACCTGTACCTCACCGGCACGGGCGAGGTGGGGCTGATGGGGCTGCACCAGGGCGAGATCTTGGACGAGGCGGATCTGCCGCTGAAGATGGTCACGGTCAGTACATGCTTCAGGCGCGAGGCCGGCGCTGCGGGCAAGGACACGGCCGGGTTCTACCGCGTGCACCAGTTCGACAAGGTCGAGCAGGTCGTTATTTGCAAAGCCGACGAGGCCGAGAGCCGGAAGTGGCACCAGACGATGATCGGGTACGTGGAGGAGCTGCTGCGGCGGCTCGGGTTGCCCTACCGGCTGCTGCAGTGCTGCACGGGCGACCTGGGCCCGAAGAACGCGGACATGATCGACCTGGAGTGCTGGATGCCGGGCCGGGGCGAGGTGGATTCCGACGGCGTGCCGACGGGCGACTGGGGCGAGACGCACTCGGCCAGCCGGCTCTATGACTTCCAGTGCCGACGGCTGAACATGCGATACCGCGGCGGTGGGGATTCCGGAAAGGGGTCGACCGTGTTCTGTCACAGCCTGAACAACACGGTGCTGGCCAGCCCGCGGTTTTTGATCCCGCTGATCGAGATGCACCAGAACGCGGACGGGAGCGTCACGATCCCCGAGCCGCTGCGGCCGCACATGGGCGGGCAAGAGCGCATCGGCGGGTGATAGATGGGCGCCACCGGCGACATGACGGGCCAGATCAGGACACTCAGCGTGCTGATGCCCGTGCACAACGAGGCGGCGACGCTGCGGGAGATCGTCCGGCGGGTGCTGGCGGCCCCGGTCTCGCAGACGATCGAGCTTGTGATCGTCGACGACGGCTCGACGGACGGATCGTCTGAGCTGATCGACCAGTTGGCTGAAGACGAGCCGCGGATCGTCGCGGTGCATCACGAAACGGGCCTCGGCAAGGGCTCGGCGATCCGCACGGCGATCGGGCGTATGTCCGGAGACGTTGCGCTGATCCAGGACGCGGACCTCGAGTACGACCCGGCGGACTATCCCGCGCTGCTCGAGCCGATCGAGCGGGGCGAAGCAGACGCGGTCTTCGGCTCGCGGTTCATCACGGGCCGACGCCGGCAGGTCCACCGCTACTGGCACGCGCAGGCGAACCGGCTGCTGACCAACCTGTGCAACATGGTCAGCGACCTGAGCCTGACGGACATGGAGACGTGCTACAAGGCGGTGCGGGGGGATGTCTTGAAGAAGCTGCCGCTGGTCAGCGAGCGGTTCGAGATCGAGGTCGAGCTGACGATGCGGCTCGCACGGCGGGGGCTGCGGCTGTACGAAGTCCCGATCTCGTACCACGGCCGGACGCGGGCGGAGGGCAAGAAGATCGGCGTGGCCGACGGCGTGCATGCGCTCTGGGCGATCGTGAAATTCGGGCTACTCGACCGGCGCTAGACCGAAGCGCGAGAGCGGCACGGTCTCGGGCGCGTGAACTGATTCAGTGTCGCCATGCGCACGCAAGTGGTCGATCAGATCGCGGAGATCGGTCGGCGCCGGGGCTGTGAAGGCGAGCGGCTCGCCGGTGATCGGGTGCTCGATGGCGAGCAGGGCGGCGTGCAAAGCCTGCCGGTCGAATGGTGTGTCGTCGAGTTCGAACGGCCGGCCGCCGTACATGTCGTCGCCGACCAGCGGCCAGCCCTCGTCGGCCATGTGGACGCGGATCTGGTGCGTCCGGCCGGTCTTGAGCTCGAGCTCGACGAGTGAGAAGTCCTGGTCGCCCACCGGCCGGTCGTGCAGGCGGTACCGCTCGCGGACGCGGCAGATCGTCAGCGACTGTTTGCCCAGGTCGTCGTAGCGGACAACCTGCTTCTCGCGGTAGCCGCGGACCTTTGATGGGTGCGGGCCGATGGGCTTGTCGATCGTGACGCGTCCCGGGTCGGGCCTATCGGAAAATGAGCCTTCGACGCGGCCCTGCACCACGGCGAGGTAGCGTTTGTCGGCCGTGCGGTGCTCGAACTGCGTGCCGAGCTTCCAGTGGGCGCGTTCGGTCTTGGCGAAGACGATGCAGCCTGTGGTGTCGCGGTCGAGGCGGTGGACGACGCCGGGGCGGGCGTCTTCGGAGCCGACGGAGGACAGTTCGCCGCCCGAGACGTTGGAGAAGCGGTGGGCGAGGGCGTTGATCATGGTGCCGTCGGATTCGGATCGCCCGGGGTGGACGATGATGCCGGCGTGCTTGTTGACGACGATCAGGTGCTCGTCTTCGAAGAGGACATCGAGGGGGATGTCCTGCGGCACGATGTCGCTCGAGGGCGGCGCGGGGATTTCGAGCTCGACGGCGTCGCCCTTGCGGAGCTTGAGCGATCGCTTGGCGGGCAAGCCGCCGACGCTCGCGCCGCCGGCGTCGATGATTGTCTGGAGCTGGCTGCGGCTGAGGAACGTCATGCGGCTGGTGAGGTATTTGTCGAGCCGGGGCTCTTTGAGGTCGCGCTGGAGCGTGAAGCGGACCCGGGGCGGCGGGCCGTCGGCGGTCCGGGCGGCTTCGACGGCTTCGCGGAGCCGGTCCGGGTCCACCTTGCCGCCTGGCGAGGTCAGGGCGTCGGCATCGATGATGGGGGCGCGCTTGGGCTGATCGGCCTCAGCCGCCACCGGTCTCGTCCGGGGTCTGATCTTGCGGGGATGCTGGCTCGTTCCCGGCTTTTGGTTCGGGCTCAGGCGCGATCGGGCCGGCCGGAGCGTCGAGATCGGTTGTGGGCTCGGTTCCGGGTGCCGGTTCGGGCTCGGGTTCGGGCTGGGGGGGCTCGGGCAGGTCGGCGTCGCTGAACAACGCGACGGGCACGATGGCTCCGGCGTCGAGCGAGGCGATCCGCTCGTCGGCGAGCGCGATGTAGGCGGGGAAGCTGGCGGCCTCGGCGGCGGCGCTGGCCTCGCCGTAGGCCCGGCGGGCGGCGTCGAGGTCGCCTCGGGTTTCGGCGACGGCGGCGAGGCCGAAGGAGGCGGCGATGCGGTGGATCTGGTTGCCGAGGTCGTCGCCGGCGAGGTCG
This sequence comes from Planctomycetota bacterium, assembly GCA_039179915.1. GTDB lineage: Bacteria > Planctomycetota > Phycisphaerae > Phycisphaerales > UBA1924 > JANQQZ01. Next base: position 12,942 of record JBCDEF010000048.1, read on the forward strand.
GCGGCCTCTTGGAAGAGCCCGGCGGCCTGGTCGAGGGCGCGGGCGCGGTCGTCTTCGGTCAGCCGGTCGGCCTCGGCGTAGGTGCCGATGACGGCGCCGTCCTCGTCGGTCTCGAATTCCGCGCCGGGCTTGCCGCCGGTGCGGACGGATTCGAGCAGGATGCGGCCGTGGCGGAGCTTGGCGAGAATGCCGACGGCTTTGATGTCGCGGTGCTCGGCGGCGACGGCGCTCAGCGACGCGGGCGAGGGGCTCGCGGTCTCGGTGATCTCCGCGTGGTTCTGGAAGGCCTCGTTGACGGTGTTGTTCCGCTGCGCCTTGAGCCAGTTGTTGCCGGCGTAGGCGCCGACGATCAGGGCGAGGATGAGCAGGATCGGCGAGCTCCATTTCTGGAGCAGCTCGATGAACTCGGTGTTGATCCGGCTCTCTTCGAGGCCGGCGCCCTCTTTGATCTGGGTGGTTCGGTCGTCCATGGGGTCTCGCAATCGGGCAGTCGTTTCGGAGACGGATCGTAGTCGGTCGGCGTGGTCCGGCCGGCCGGCGGGGCCGGGCCGGTTTAGCCGAGGTCGAGCAGCCGCGGGTCAAAGACCCAGGGCGCATCGCTGCGGAGGTCGGCCTCGGGGACGAGGGTTTCGCGGAGGGCAGCGACCAGGCGGGTGATGCCCTGGCCGGTTTTGGCCGCGGCGGCGTGGTCGTGGGGCCAGTCGGGCGGGCCCAGGTCGGCTCGGACGGCGAGGGTGAACTCGGGCTCGCGGAGGCCGGCGGCCCGGCAGACGCTCTTCGGGTCGCATGAACCGCTGTCGCCGGCGGCGACGAGCAGGTCGGCACCGGCGGCGGCCTGAACGGCGAGCCTGGCCGCGGCGGTTTCGGCCTGCTCGGGGGGGGCGTCGGTGCGGAGGCCCGGGCAGTCGATCCAGCGGACGGCCAGACCGGCGAGGTTGATCGTCGCGCCGATGTGGTCGCGGGTCGTGCCGGGGGCGTTGCACGTCGCGGCGAGTTCGCGACCGGCGAGGGTGTTGAGCAGGCTCGACTTGCCGACATTTGGCGGCCCGACTACGGCGATGGTGGGCGGATGGAGCAGCCGTCGGAGCCGTCGGTCGCGCGGGGTCTCGGCGGCGGGCCGCATGGCGCGCCAGCGGGCGGGTTGGCTGAGCAGCAGGTCGACCGCCAGCGGGCTGGGGCTTTCGGCCAGGGCGGCCAGAGCATGGGCCTCGATCGGGTCGGCGGCCTCGGGGTAGCGGGTCGTCGGGTCGGGGCAGAGTTCGGTGGCGCCGGCCTGCTGGAGCGTGGCGAGGATGGCGTCGATGACTGCGGGGCCGCCGTGGGGCATGAGGGTGAGGTGCCGGTCGGTCCAGGCGGCGACGACGGCGTGATCGATGCCGGCGATATCCCGGAGGGCAATGGTGCCGGTCGGTGGCGGCCGGAAGCCGAGCTGGAATGCGGCTTTATGTAGCACGGTCGGGTGGTCGGTCGGGTCGTCGGCGTAGAGGTCGATCGCGGCGATCGCAGCGGGGCGGGTGCGGGGCGTGGAGACCCGGTAGCGGGTGCTCACGCTTGGTCCGGCTCGTGGGCGAGCCTGGCGCGGGCGACGGCGATGCCCAGCAGCAGGAGGTCAGGGGCGATGGTGTCGATCAGCTCGTCGCCGCGGAGCAGGGCCTCGGCGTCGCCGCCGGTGGCGATGATGCTGGGGTAGGCCTCGTAGTGCTCGGCGTATTGCTCGGCGAGGTAGCGGATGGCACCGCGGACGGCGCCGCGGACGCCCAGGAGCATGGCGTGCTCGGTGCTTTTAGCGTAGGGCTCGAGGGGCTCGGGCATGTCGGCGAGGCTGGTGCCGGGCAGGGCGTCGGTGTGGTCGCGGAGGGCGTCGAGCATGAGCTGGGCGCCGGGCGCGATGGCGCCGCCCTGGAAGACGCCGTGGCCGTCGATGAAATCGACCGTGAGTGCGGTGCCGGCGTCGACGACGATGCAGGCCTGCTTGAGGGCGTGGAAGGCCCCGAGCGCGGCGAGCAGCCTGTCCTGGCCCACAGACTGGGGCTCCGGGACATCGGTGGGCATGGGGACGGGCATGGCGGGGCCGAAGGGCAGCGGGGCGGGGCCGCCGGCGGCGCGGAGGCGGTCGACCAGCTTCGATGAGGCTGAGGTGTTGACGCTTGCGACGAGGGCGGTGGGGGCTTCGGCCGCGGCGGCGAGTTCGGCGGTGGCCGCGGCGACCGCCTCGGCGTCGGCGGCGGGCACGGCGCGGGTCGATGCGACCGCGAAGCCCCGGATCAGCCCGAGCCGCGCGGTGGTGTTGCCGATGCTGATCGCGACCGCGGGCTCTTCCGGGGCCGTCAGCCCCGCCCATGGATCATGCTCGGGTTGGTCGGCGGGGGTGCGGTCGTCGTGCATCGGGGCTCGCGATGGGTTGGGGTGCGGGAGGGAGTGGATCGAGACAGCGTGCGTCGTGCAGGATACGCTCCGCGGTTCGGCCCGTTGGTTCTCGGCGGCCCGGACGGCGAGGGACCGAATGCCTCCTGAACGCTGCGAACGAGACCCGGCGATCGAGCGGGTGACCACGCCGGAGATGTCCTTCCCGCTGGGTGTGTACCCGATCGAACCGGTCGAGCCGGTGCAGGGGTACACGCTCGACTTCGAGTCGTCCGACGGCGACGAC
>JBCDEF010000049.1:0-15577 GCA_039179915.1 Planctomycetota bacterium
AGCTGCTTGCCGCCGTACCCGAAGATGAACGACCACATCAGGTCATTCGAGCCCTCGACAATGGTGTTGATGCGGCTGTCGCGGAAGATCCGTTCGAGCTCGTTTTCGGTCATGTACGACTCGCCGCCCATGATCTGCATCGCGTCGTTGACCACCTGCCAGCCGTACTCGGAGCAGAAGACCTTGCAGATCGCGGTCTCGACCATGATGTCTTGGTCTCCGCGGTCGAGCATGCCGGTGGTCATGTAGAGCATCGAGTCCATCGCGTAGACCATCGCGGCCATGTGCGCCACGCGCTGCTTGACGAGCTGCTTGTCGCTGAGCGGGTCGCCGAACTGGTAGCGGGTCTGCGACCACTTGATGGCCTGGTCCATCGCCCGCTTGGCGCCGCCGGTCATGCCGGCCGAGAGCGTGCACCGGCCGTAGTTCAGGCACGTCAGCGCGACGTTGAGCCCCTTGCCCTCCTTGTGGAGCAGGTTCTCGGCGGGGACCTTGACGTTCTCGAGCTTGATCCGCGCCTGCCACGTGCCGCGGATGCCGCACTTGCTGCGGTTCTTCTCGAAGATGTCGATGCCGTCCATGTCCGGCGTGCAGACCAGGGCGGTGACCTTGTCCTTGCCGTCGGGCATGGTCTGCTTGCACATGACGGTGAAGATGCCCGCGAGCGCGCCGGAGGTCGACCACTTCTTCTCGCCGTTGAGGATGTAGTGCGTGCCGTCGGCGCTCTTCTCGCAGTGCGTCTCCTGCCCGCCCGCGTCGCAGCCCGCGTTGGGCTCGCTCAGGCAGAACGCGCTGAGCTGCTCCCTAGCCACGACAGGCAGCCACCGCTTCTTCTGCTCCTCGGTGCCGAAGAGCAGGATCGCTTTGCAGCCGATCGACTGGTGCGCAGAGACCACAACAGCCGTGCTGCCGCAGTATTTGCCGATCATCTCGAGCACGCGGTTGTAGCTCGTGATCCCGAAGCCCAGACCGCCGTATTCCTCGGGAACGGTGCAGCCGAGCGCGCCCATATCGAACAGCCGGCGGATGACCCACTCGGGGATTTCCTCGTTCTGATCGATCTCGATCGAGGGGTGCTCGTTGCGGAGGTACTCCTCGAGCTCCGCGAGCAGCTGGTCGCACTTGGCGGTCTCGTCGGCCGGCGACTCGGGGTACGGCAGGACACGGTTCTGCTCAAACCGGCCCCAGAACATGTTCTTGATGAACCCCATCTCGTCAGGCTCGGGACCGAGCAGGCTCTCGGCCTCCTCGAGGATCCGGCGGTCCTTCTCGGAGACGCCCTTCATGTTCTTGAGGTCTGCCACGACTTGCTCCTCTGCGTTGCCCGGCATCTCACCGCCGGACGAACGTGGTATTCCGTTTCAGTTCTTCCCCGTCGGCTTCGCAAAAAACGCGTCGATCGCTTCAACGCCCGCCGGCCGGGTCCGCAGCCAGATCAGTTTTTGTCGCTCGGTTTCGAGCGCCGCTTGCCAGCCCTTGACCAGCCCGGTGTCGACGGCCTCGGCCACCGCCAGCGCCGGCTCGCTGTCGAGCACGCCCCGGAGTTCTTCGAGCGCCGATAACACGCCCGCAGCCCGCGCCTTGCCGCCTATCCACCGGCCGGGACAGCCGTCCCGAGCGGGCGACGCCTGCCCGCGGATCCAGTCCCGGGCCGCTTCGATCAGCCCGTCTGCCGAATCCGCGACGGCATCGAACATGCCGGCGTTGACAGCCTGATCGAAGTTCATCGGAGTGCCCGCGGCGGTGCGGCGGATGGCGTCGGCGGGGTCGATCCGCGCCGGCAGCAGGTTCGTGCCGCCCCAGCCCGGGCAGATCTGCAGCCCGGCCTCGGGCAGGCCGATCGGGTAGGGCCGGCCCGGCGAGCCGTCGTCTTTCGGCGTTGGCGGGGCTCCGATCAGCCCGTCGCAGTGCATCGCGAGTTCCAGCCCGCCGCCGAGCGCCGCGGCATGGATCGCCGCGGCCGTTGGAAACGGGAACGACGCCAAACGACCGAAGACACGGGCCCCAAACCGGAGATACCGGTTCAGTGCATCGTCATCAAGCGCCTGGATCGCCTTGAGATCCGCACCGGCGACGAATGCCCGCGGGGCCGCGCTGGCGACGATCAGGCCGTCGGCGTCGCTGGGCACGGCATCAAGCGTGGCGTCGAGACGCCGGATCAGGTCCTCGTCCAGCACGACGACCGGCCGCCCGGGCTGCTCCAGCCAGAGGACAACGATGCCAGGCGAGCCGTCGGCACGCTCGCGGTCTATCCGGAACGGTTCCATCATCACGATTGTATACAGCCTCCCGCGTCTGGTCTTCTCTCGGCCGTTGATCGCCCCGACCTGAGCCGAGCCGCGGGCACGCCTCGATGGGGCCGCGGCCGATAATTTACTTAGCAGATGACAGATATGCCGCCAGGATGTCCCGCGCCGCGCCGAGGTCCTCCCGCGCGATCATCTCGCAGACCGTGTGGATGTACCGCGTGCCGACGGTGATGCCAACAGCCTTCGCCCCGGCCGCCGCCTGCTGGGCCGCCGCGCCGTCCTGCCCGCCCCGGGCCAGGATCGACCGCTGGTACTTGATGCGATCGCGCTTGGCGATCTTCTCCACCTCGGCCACCAGCCCGTGGTCCGAGATGAAGCTCGCATCCTTGATATGCAGCGCAAAGCCCTTGCCCTGGGTTGTGACCGATTCGTTCTTGGGCACACCTGGGGTGTCGCACGCGAGCGTGACATCCAGCCCGAGCCCGATGTCGGGCCGCACAGCGAACGCGGCCGTCTTTGCCCCACGCAGCCCGACCTCTTCTTGCACCGTAAACGCGACGACCACCTCGACGCTGTGCCCCTTCTTGGACTTGGCCAGCGTGCGGACCGCCTCGATGCCGAGCCAGCACGCCACGCGGTTGTCCAGCGCCTTGGAGACCAGCTTGTCGCCCACCTCGCGGAAGGGCTCGTCCATGACGATGTAGTCGCCCACGCGGACCGACTTCTCGACGGCCGATTTTGGCAGGCCGATATCAACAAAGAACTCGCCGACGTCCGGCACCTTTTTGCGGTCTTCGGCGGTCGCGATGTGCACCGGCCGCCCGCCGGGGTTCATCACGCCGTGCAGGTCGCCCTTGTCCGTGCAGACCAGCACCCGCCTGGAGAACAGATTCCGTGTGTCAAACCCGCCGGCGGGGTCGATCCAGAGAAACCCGTTGTCGTCGATCGATGAGACGTAGAACCCGATCTCGTCCATGTGGCACAGCAGCATGGCGGTGGTGGGGTCATTGGTCTTCTTGACGCCGCCCGAGGCGGTCCGCGGCTTGCGGGTGCAGATCAGGTTGCCGAGCGCATCGGTCCGGACCTCGTCGAACAGCCCCTCGATCTCGCTCTCGATCAGCGTCCGCACGCGTTCCTCGCGGCCGGGAACGCCCGGCGTCTCGCACAGGCGCTTGAGCAGGTCAATATTCATCGCGGTCTCTCCCCATGCATCAGCCGGAAAACCCGCGAGTCTAGCCGACCGGCCGCCGCCGCCCACGGTACCGTTGCCGTATGGCCCATCCCTCGCCGTTGAAAGCCGAATACGACGACCGCAAAATCCAGACCGCCCAGTACGGCCCGCCCGATGCGGGCATCGAGATCGCCGAGTCCTTCGGGCAGCTCGAGCTCGAGTACGCCGCGATCCGCAGACGCTGCGTGCTGCTCGACCGCCCCGACCGCGGGCTGATCGTTGTCCGCGGCGGCGACCGTATCGATTTCCTGAACAACATGGTGACCCAGGAGCTCGCCACGCTCAAGCCCGGCGCATGCACCCGGTCGTTCTGGCTCAACCGCAAGGGCAGGATCGATGCCGACCTCCGCATCATGCACCTCGAGGACCGCACACTGTTCGACCTTGACGCGTTGACCGCCCCCGCGGCGACCGAGAGCCTGGCCAGCTTCGTGTTCGCCGAGGACTGCACGCTTCGGGACGAAACCCAGGCGTTTCACCGGCTGGAGCTGATCGGTCCGGGCGCGGTCGAGCTGATCGAGCTCGCCTCCGGACGGCCGGCGCCGGAGCCGGACTCTGTCGAAGAGTTCGCTATCGATGGCGTCACGATCACCGCCGACCGCGAGGACAGCCTCGGGCAGCCGACGATCGGTCTCACAACGCCGGCCGAGCACGCGGCCGCGGTCCGCGATCGCCTGCTCGAACTGGGCGCACCGGCCGGCCTGGACCGGCTGGGCGAGGCCGATGCGGCCATCGAGGACGACGGCTCGCCCGCCTCGCGTATCCGCCTCCGCGAAGCCGGCTGGCACGCGGTCAACATCGCTCGGATCGAGGCCGGCGTTCCCCGCATGATGCTCGATTTCGGGCCCAGCAATCTCCCCGCCGAGACCGGCGTGCTCGACGATCGGGTCAGCTTCACGAAGGGGTGTTACCTTGGGCAGGAAGTCGTCGCGCGGATGAACGCGCTCGGGCACCCCAAGCAGACGCTCGTCGCGCTGCGGTGCGAGCAGCGTGTCACCGCGGGCGATCTGGGCGATTTCCTCCAGCCCGAGACCGGATCGGCGGTCATGCCCGAGGGGGACGCCGCGAGGCCGATCGGCGCGGTCACCAGCGCCACGCTCAGCCCCGCGCTGGGCCGCGTGCCGATCTGCTTCGCACAGGTCAAATGGGGCCACCACGAGCCGGGGACCGTGCTCACGGTCGACGCCGAGGGCGTCTTTATCCGAGCCATCGTGCAAGAGACGCTGCGCAGCGTCGAGGTCTAGACCCAGCGGATGTGTGATCGCAGCTCGGCTCTTTCAGCCCCGCCGGCCCCGGAGCCGCGCCTGAGCATCGTCGGTCGAGAGCACCTGTGCCGACAGCTTCGCGGCGCGGAGCAGCACCTCGAGCGAGGCCGAACCGTCCAGCTCGTTGAGCAGCTCTTTCGTCGCGCGGAGCGCTTTCGGGCCGCCGGCGGTCAGCGACCGGGCCATCGAATCGCAGCGCTCGTCGAGCTGCTCGCGGGTCTCGACCAGGTCCGTGACGATGCCTATTTCAGCCGCCGCCTGGCCGGACATGATCCCGCCTCGGAGCAGCACGCGGCGAGCCGGGCCGGCGCCGATCCGTTTGACGAGCCACGGCGTGACCACGGCCGGGCAGAGCCCGAGGTCGACCTCGGGGAACCCGAGCTTGGCGTCCGCGTGCGTGATAGCCAGGTCGCAGATGGTCACCAGGCCGCAGCCGCCGCCGATCGCCGCGCCGTTGACCTTGGCGATCGAGACGCACGGCAGCATCCGGATCCGGTGCGTGGCCCGGGCGAGCGACTCGAGCAGCCGCAGCGGCACGTCCGCGGCCGTGTCCTGATCGATGATCACCTGCTGGAGGTCCATCCCGGCGCAGAAGCTCCGCCCGGCGCCGGTGATGACCAGCACCGTCGGCGGGCTGACGATCGCGTCCAGCTCGTCGAGCCGGCTGTGCAGGTCAGCGAGCAGCCCGGTCGAGAGCGCGTTGCGCTGCGCAGGCCGCTGCAGGGTCAGCGTCGCGACCGGGCCGTCGAACCCGAGTGTTGCTTCGGGCGTGTCGCTCGCGACAGCGTGTTCCTCGGCTTGTGGTCCGTCCATCATCTGTCTCCATTCAGAGCCGCAGCGAGCATGGTGCGTTCTTCCTGGCCGCCGGTCAGCGAGAGCGAGACCTCGAGCGCCCGGTCGGTGCGTGTGTCCCGGTCTGCGCCCTCGAGTTCGGTCAGCCACGCCTTGGTCACGGCGAACGCCTCGGCGGGCTTGCCGCCGAGCCGGGCGGCCTCTTCGCTGGCCGCTTGTGTGACATCGGCCCCTTCAGCGCAGAGCGTGTGAAGCAGGCCGATGCGTGCTGCGTGCTCGCCCGAGACAAGATCCGGGAGCAGGCTCAGGTCGCGGGCCCTGCCGCCGTCGACCGCCGCCTCCAGGAACGGCGCGTTGACCGCGGGAGAGATCCCCAGCCGCGTGACCGGGTAGCCGTAGCGGCCCCCGGCTTCGCCGATCGCCCAATCCGCGGCCGCGACCAGCGCACACCCGCCCGCAATCGCGGCGCCCTGGGCGGCCACGACCACCGGCCCCGGGTGAGCCCGCATCGCCCGGCACGCGTCGCTCAGCCCGCTGAGCAGCAGACGGATCGCCGAGCCGTCCGTCGAATCGAGACACAGCCGGAGATCGAACCCCGCGCAGAACACCGGCCCCTCGCCGCGCAGCAGCACGCCGCCGCCGGCCTCGGCCGCGGTATGGAGCGCCGCGACCAGCTCGGCGATCATCGACGGCGTCAGCGCGTTCCGCCGCTTGGGCCTGTTGAGCGTGATCACCGTGCACGCCGAGCCGTCGGCCGTCACCCGCTCGACCCGGATCACCGCGACGCTCCGACGAGTCCTGACGCGACCATCTCGGCCGCTGCGAGGTTGTCGAGGTCGACTTTGGTGGATCCCCCGGCGTCAACGACCGCGCTCACGAGCGACCGCAGCGCGATGTTCCCCGGGGCACGCTGGCCCTCGACCGAGGCGTACGGACAGCCGCCCAGCCCGCCGACAGAGCCGTCGAACGAGCGGACCCCGGCGTCTAACGCCGGAGCAACGCATGCTGCCGCCGTCCCGAACGTGTCGTGCAGGTGCAGGACCACGCGGCCGATCGGCACGGCCGCAGAGACCCTTTGAAGAAGTTCGGCGGTCGATTCGGGCGTCGCCTTGCCGATGGTGTCGCCCAGATCGACCTCATCCACCCCGAGCTCCGTCAGCCGCTCGCACACGCCGGCTACGGCAGCAGGGTCGATCCGCCCCTCGAACGGGCACTCGTACGCGCACGAGATATAGCCGCGGGTCGACAGCCCGTGCTCTCGGGCCGCCGCCAGCACGGGCGCAAACCGTTCGAGCGTTTCGTCGATGCTCGCGTTGGTGTTCTTCTGGCTGAACGTCTCGCTCGCGGCCGTAAAGACACTGACCTTGTCGATCAGAGTCGTGCCCGCGGCCCGGTTCACGGCGAGAAGCGATTCCATGCCCCGCGAGTTGGGAACAAGCGCGCTGAATGAGACGCCATCCGGCTTGGCTCCCTGAAGCTGCCGGCAGAGCTCATCCGCATCGCCGAGTTGCGGGACCCACTTCGGGCTGACGAAGCTGGTCACCTCGACCTCGTCGACGCCCGCAGCCGCGGCCGCGCGGACCAGATCGGCTTTGCGCTCGGTCGCGATCGGCCGGCCGTCGATCAGAGGCTCATTCTGAAGCCCGTCCCGCGGGCTGACATCGGTGATCATGACACGACCGGGCATGCGGCGATGGTACCACCGTCATCATGCGACGCAACTGGGCGAATCTCAGATACCGGCGGAGGCCATCGCCATTGCAGCGCCCGAGAACAGGCTCGCGAAAGCGACGTAGCCAACCAGCCGCACCGCCATGCCCGAGGCCAAGCGATCGCGCCGCTTCTCGTTCAGCCAGATCCGACCCGATCCGGTCTCACGCACAACGCCACGCAGCTTGAGATACGTCAGCACGGGCGAATCGGCGATGCCGACCTGCGAACGACGGACCGCCGTCGTGGGATCGGTCGCGCCGAGCTCGGCCAGAGCCCGGTCCGCACGCAGCGTCTTGCATTCGTTGAAACGGGCCCGATAGCGGATCCGTTCGCACAGCTGGTCCATGTCTCGTGTATCGATGCTGGTCACGTCCGTGTCTCCCCTCCGGCGGCCGCGTCCGTTGCGGCTGCCGTCGAGAGCAACGTGTCACCAAAATCACCAAACGCCACGCTTCAGGCGCAGCACGAAAACACCGCCGCCGGGACCACCCGCACCGCTTGCCAGGGTTGACAAAGCCGGGCTGACGCTGCGGCCGCCGTGAGATTCTCGGACGCTCGGGCCGCAGCTCAGGTCTGCAGCACGCCGGTCCTGAACGCGCGGGACCAGTCCCAGTTCCCGGCGGCATCCATCGCCGCGATCAGCTCGTCGCGCGTCTTGTGCGGCTCGATGATCCGGTCGAGCCAGCCGCGGGCTGCGCCGTGGCGGATGTCCTGCTGCTCGTTGTAGCTCGCCCGGACCGCGCCGAGGATCGCGTCCCGCGCGTCGTCGTCGATCGCTTCGCCCTTGCGCTGCCGGCTGCGCTCCTCGATGGTCGCCAGCACGCCGGTCGCCTGGGCCGCGCCCATGACGGCACACTTGCTGCCGGGCCAGGCGAGGGTGATGAACGGCTCGAACGCCCGGCCGCACATCGCGTAGTTTCCGGCCCCATAGCTCGAACCCGTGATCAGCACGATCTTCGGCACGACGCTATTGCTCATCGCGTTGACCATCTTCGCGCCGGCTCGGATGATGCCTTCCTGCTCGCTATCGCGGCCGACCATGAAGCCGGTCGTGTCGTGCACGAACACGATCGCGATCTTCCGCTGGTTGCAATCCATGATGAACCGCGCCGCCTTGTCGGCCGATTCGTCGTAGATCACACGGGGCATCGTCGCGCTCGCCGTCGGCCCGGCCTTGCCGCCCGGCTCACGCTGCTGGCCCAGGCTGACCTGATTCGCCACGATGCCGACCGGTCGGCCGCCGAGCTTCGCGTAGCCGCAGACGATCGACGGGCCAAAATCGGCCTTGTACTCGTCGAAATCGGGCTCCAGCGACTCGTGCCCGTCGGCGTTCTTCGCCGCTCGGCTGTCGACGACGCACGCCAGCAGCTCGCGCACGTCGTATTGCTGCCCGGATTCCTCGGTGAAGATGTCATACACATCCTCCCCGTCACGAAACGCGGGCGCTCCTGACGAGCCCAAAGCGCCAGCGAGGGACCGACTGCTCTCTGGGTACTTCCCAACAAGCTCGCGGATGCGTGTCAGGCACGCCGCATCGTCGGGCTCCTTGAAATCGATCGTGCCGGAGATGCTCGCGTGCATCGCTGCCCCGCCGAGCTCCTCGTCGGTGACGTCCTGCCCGATGGCCGCCTTGACCAACGCCGGCCCGGCGAGGTAGAGCCCCGAACCCTCGGTCATCAGCAGCGTGTCGCACAAGACAGGCAGGTACCCGCCGCCGGCGACGCAGAAGCCCATGATCGCCGCGATCTGCGGGATGCCCTCCGCCGAGATCACCGAATTCAGATAGAAGATCCGGCCGAAGTCGTCGGTGTCCGGAAACACGTCTTCCTGCAGCGGCAAGAACACGCCGGCCGAATCAACGAGATAGAGCAGCGGCAGCCGCGCCATCCGAGCGACATGCTGCGCCCGGATGATCTTCTTGCAGGTCATCGGAAAAAACGCGCCGGCCTTTACGGTCGCATCGTTCGCGATGATCATGTGCGGCCGGCCGTGCACCCGCCCGACACCCGTCACCACGCCCGCCCCCGGCGCGCCGCCGTGCTCGGCATACATGCCGAACGCCGCCCACAGCCCCAGCTCCTGGAAGAACGAGCCGTCGTCGACCAGCCGATCGATCCGCTCGCGTGCGGTCAGCCGGCCCTTGGCGTGCTGGCGATCGATCGCCTTCGGCCCGCCGCCGAGCCGGATCGCGGCTTCTTGATCGAGGAACTCGTCGGTCGCGGAACGCAGCGGCGAAGCAGTGGGGGAATCAGCCATGCGGCAAGCGTAGCGGCGGACCGGGCGGGCTAATCGTGGATCGCCCGAAAGTCGTCCCGCGTCTCGCCGGACTCCACGAATATGCCCAGCCAGTGGTTGCCCTCGACCCGCTCGGTGACAGCCCGCGGCGCGTCGCCGTGCGGCGACTCATCGGCGAACAGCACATCGGCGTACTCGCGGACCTCGCCGTCCGGGCCGACACGCGGCTGCGTTGGCTCGGCCATCTCCGCCGAGACCGCCGCCCGATGGCCGTACAGCTTGGGCGACAAGAAAACCGCACCGTCGTTCCGCCCCGTGTTGCCGGTCCAGCTCGGCACAACCGTCTCGTGCTCCCGAAACACGTTGAGCGACAACGACCCGGGATCAGCAAACCTGGTCACCGTCTGGCCGTTCTCGCGGAGTTCAATCTCGCCGATCGCCGGTCCGCGGTTGGCCAGCACCGCCTCGCGGAACGAGAACGTGTTCATCCATCGCTGACCGCGGGGCAGGTGGTGCGCATAGCTGATGTGCCCGCCGCCTTCAGCGGTGAAGTCGGCACGGATCGCCGGGTCCCAGAGCGCCCGAATCGGGTCGGCGCCCGCCTCCGGCTCGACGACCTGATACGCCTCATAAGACGATATCGATTCGTTGCGGTCCACCGGGCTCACGAGCATCTCCGGCGTGATCGCACCCATCTGGATGAACACCGCAAAGACGTTCCCCGTCGTGTCCTTGGCGGAGTCCGGGCCATCGATGGTCGAGCCGTTCCGATCGAGCCGGGACGGCATCGGGTAGCGGTCGTCGTTGTCCTGCGAAAAGATCACCATGGCCTGAAGGATCGCCCGCTGCTGGTCGGCATCGCGAAGCAGCCTGGCCGACGAGCGGGCGGCTCGCAAAGACTCCATCGAGCCGGGAGGCCGGTCCGGAACCGCCAGCGGGCGGCCCTCGAGATCCGGCCCTCGAACGCCCAACTGGAAGAGCGAAAGCCCCAGGCCGCCGACAAGCAGGATCGCGAGCACATCGAACAGCGCAAGGCCTCGGCGCGACGTCGGCAGCGTGCGCCGTGCGAGTGAAATGCGATGTCTCCGCGTCCGGCTCACCGTGACTCTCCCGGAGTTCGGACCTGCTCATCCCCCGCCCAAACGCCCGGCAGCACCCCGATGAGGGCATTCTCCAGCTTCGGAACGATCATGGTCCACGCAACGCGGCGCTCCAACTGGCGGCCTCTGGCAAAGACAGCAACGGTGTTCGGGTTCTGCGTGTGGTGCAGCGTGACAGACTGGAGCGGCGAGCCGCCGGACGGGGTGCGATCGGACTCGACATCGCCGACCATCGTTGTTGCAAGATTGAAGCCCGTTGTATCCGTCAGCCTGTTGCCGGCCGACGCGTTGAGGTCGAGAGCACGATTCACGATCGCGAACCGCTGGTCGACTTCGAGCGGTTGCGGGAGTCGCCGGCCGATGTTCACATCAACAAGCAGCGCGTATTCTCGCTCTTCAAGATAGTAATCGAGCGAAAAAATCGCCAGAAGCCCGGTGGTGATCCCGCCCAGAAAGCCGAGGAACCCGGCCGAGTCGTCGGCTTCTCTGATAATCCGATCAGATACCACGCCGACGCCGAGGCCGGCACCCAAAAGCAGTGCCTTGTTCTTGGAGGTCTGCTCGGTGAGTATGTCTTCGACCATGGCCCGCAGGCTTGCGCGGACCACAAAATCCGCCGTAGTCGGATCGTCCGCAAGCCGGTAACCGCGGTCCTCGAATGCAGCCCGCACGGTCGGTGCGATGCCGTCGACAGCTCCGAACGCGTCGCCGGTGGTATCGGTGATCGACACCCACACGCTCGGCGTTCCCGGAGACTCCACCTCAAGCATTTGCACCTGCGAGGCCCAGATCAGATCCACGCGGTTCGGCACACATCCCCCGGCGATCGCCGGGATGAGCAACGCCGCAAGAGCCAGGATGGGGGCTTGCATGAGCCTTCCGCTTGCCATGTTGTCACATCCGTTCCGCGATCGACGCATGCCGCTTCTCCAGCAAAAGACCCATTCTCGGGCCCGCGAAGCTATCGGAACTTGCCTGCACTGTCCAGCGGCTTGGCGATGGTGAGCACGACTGCTGCACGATGTTCGAGAAATGATCTCCAAACATTGACAGGACGGATCCATATGTGGTAGGGTATGTCCAGTGGGCACGCGACCGATGCCGCCCCCGCCCGGACTCGTGCTGCTGGAGCACGGGCCGCCCGCATCGGCAACGGTGCGACGACGCCCGGCCCGGCGAGAGTTTCTTGCCGGCCACCGAGCGAGACGAGCACGGCACACGGAGGCCCACGATGGCCAAGAAGAACACCGGACCCGGCAAGACCCTCGAAGCCAAGCCCGCCGACAACGCCGCCAAGCAGGACGCCCTCAACCGGACGCTCGGCCAGATCGAAAAATCCTTCGGTCAGGGCGCGATCATGCGGCTCGACGAGGACGCCTACCTCTCCGTGCCCGGCATCTCGACCGGCACGCTGAGCCTCGACATCGCGCTGGGGGGCAAGGGCATCCCGCGGGGCCGCATCGTCGAGATCTTCGGCCCGGAATCCTCGGGCAAGACGACGCTCAGCCTGACCGTCGCCGCCCACGCCCAGAAGAACGGCGGGGTCGCCGCCTTCGTCGACGCCGAGCACGCGCTCGACCCGTCGTGGGCCAAGAAGATCGGCGTCAATATCGACGAGCTGCTGGTCTCCCAGCCCGACACCGGCGAGCAGGCGCTCGAGATCGTTGAGCTGCTCGTCCGGTCCAACGCGGTCGATCTCATCGTGGTCGACTCGGTCGCCGCCCTGATTCCCCGGGCCGAGATCGAGGGGGAGATGGGCGATACGGTCGTGGGCCTCCAGGCCCGGCTGATGTCGCAGGCGATGCGCAAGCTCACCGGCGTGATCGCCCGAAGCAGCTGCACCGTGATCTTCATCAACCAGATCCGCGAGAAGATCGGCGTGATGTTCGGCTCACCCGAGACCACCCCGGGCGGCCGGGCGCTGAAGTTCTACAGCTCGGTCCGCATCGATGTCCGCCGCATCGGCGCGATCAAGGAGGCGGACCAGAACGTCGGCAACCGCACCCGGGCCCGCGTGGTCAAAAACAAGGTCGCACCGCCCTTCCGCGACGCCGAGTTCGACATTATGTTCGACGAGGGCATCTCGGCGACCGGCGACCTGCTCGACCTGGCCGTGGACGCCGGGGTGGCCCAGAAGTCGGGCGCCTGGTTCAGCTACGGCGAGACCCGGCTCGGCCAGGGCCGCGAGGCCGCCAAGCGGTTCGTGGCCGAGAACGAGGACCTGTTCGACGAGATGCGGGCGGCCGTGCTCGAGCACAAGCTGCCGCAGGCCGTCCGCGAGCGGATGGCCAAGGTCGAAGCCGAGCTCGCCGCGGGTGAGCTGGAGCCGGCCGAGGCCTGAGCCGATGATGTCGCCGGCCGGTCGGGTGCTCGTGCCGGCGAGAACCAGCCGGCGAGAACCAGCCGGCGAGAACCAGCCGGCTAGAACCAGCCTCGGGGGGGGCGTAGGCTTCTCCCCGTTGCGGATGTGGCGGAATTGGCAGACGCGCTAGGTTCAGGTCCTAGTGGGGGTAAAACCCCGTGGAGGTTCGAGCCCTCTCATCCGCATTGCGAACGACTCCCAGCGGCCGACCCACCGGGTCGGCCGCGGTCGTTTCTGGAACGGCTTGATGGCGAAGCCCGCCGCCGGGTAGCCTCAGCACATGACGCTCTACTACTGCGGGATCGACGAAGCCGGCTACGGCCCGATGCTCGGACCGCTCTGCGTCGGACGGTGCGTGGTCCGCGTCGAAGGTCACGACCCGGCGGCCAACGTGCCCGACCTCTGGGAGCGGCTCAGCGGCCGGGTCTGCCGAACGCTCAAAGAACGCCGCGCCGGTGATCACCGGCTGATCCCCATCGGCGACTCCAAGAAGCTCAAGCTCGCCAACCAGTCCGTCCGTCAGCACCCGCTGACGCACCTCGAACGCGGCGTGCTCTGCGCGTTGTCCACAGCGGGCGCAGCGCCGGACACCGACGACGAACTGCTCGGGCTGCTCGGCGCCGAGCTGCCGGGCGAGCCCTGGTACGCCAGCGAACCGGTCCGCCTGCCGCTGGGCACCGAGCGAGACGACCTGGCGATCGACGCCAACCTGCTGCGTCAGGGCTGCCGCGAGGCCGGCATCGGGTTCGAGGATCTGGCGTGCCGTGTCATCGGTGAGGTCGAGTTCAACACCACGATCGAGCGCTACCGGACAAAAGCAGCCGTGACCGCGGGTGCGGTGGCCAGGCACATCCGCGCGATCGTGGATCGGTGGGGGGGATCAGACGCGGCGATCCGGATCGTTGTCGACCGGCTCGGGGCGCGGGCATCCTACGGCCCGATCCTGGAGCGCGCGGTGCCGGCCGCCCGCGTTCGGGCCGTGGCCGAGTCCCCCGAGTGCAGCGCGTACGTGCTCGACGGCCTGGCCGCGGATCTGCGAGTGCTGTTTGTGACCGAGAGCGAGTCGGCGCACCTGCCCGCGGCGCTCGCGTCGATGGCCGCCAAGCTTGTCCGCGAGCTCTCGATGCGGCGGCTCAATGCTCACTTCGGCGCCGAGCGCGACGGCCTGAAGCCCACGGCCGGCTACGTCACCGACGCACGCCGCTGGCTGGCCGAGCTCCGGCCGGATGCCGATCTCCGCCGGCGGTTGGTTCGTAACGCCTGAGCCTGCAACACTTGACTGTGATCCATGACCTCGACCAGCTGATGCTCGATCGGGCCGCCGCAGCGGCGTGGCGGGCGGTCGGGCTCGTCGAGCCGGGCGTGCCCGTCGGCTGCGTGATCGCGCGGGGCGATCAGGTCGTCGCGATCGGGCACCACCGCCGCTTCGGCGACCTGCATGCCGAGCGCGAGGCGCTCCGCGCCGCGGAACAACTCGGCCGGGACGTCCGCGGCGCGACGATGTACGTCACCCTTGAGCCGTGCCGGCACCAGGGCAAGCAGCCGCCGTGCACGGACGCGATCGCCGCGGCCGGGATCGGCGAGGTTGTCTATGCGCGGCACGATCCGGGCGAGGCCTCGGGGGGTGGCGCGGCCGAGCTCGAAGCGGCCGGCGTCGCGTGCCGTCACTCGGAAGCCAGCGCGGCGGCGGCGATGCTCAGCGATCCGTTCGTCAAGCGGTCCCGAACCAGCATGCCCTGGGTGATCGCCAAGTGGGCTCAGACCGTCGACGGCCGCGTGGCCACGCGGACCGGGCAGAGCCAGTGGATCTCTTCCGATCGCTCTCGACGGCGGGTGCACAAGCTCCGGGAGCGGGTCGACGCGATCATCACCGGCCTGGGCACCGCCCGGTTCGATGACCCGCTGCTGACCGCCCGCGTCGGCCGACCGCCGCGCCGGATCGCACGCCGGGTCGTGATCGATACCGATCTGGATCTGCCCGCGGATTCGAAGCTGGCGATGACCGCCCAAGATACGCCGGTCACCGTCTGCTGCGCGAACGAGCTGAAGAACAGCGAATACCTGAGGTCCAGGCGCGAGGCGCTCGAAGAGCGGGGCGTCGAGGTCATTGGCGTGCGCTCCGACAGCCGACGGCTCGACCTGGACATCATGCTCAAGCAGCTCGCCGACCAGCACGGCGTGACGAACGCGATGCTCGAGTGCGGCCCGGGCCTGATGGGCTCGTTCTTCGAGATGGACCTGGTCGACGAAGCGGTCGTGTACGTCGCGCCGCTGTTGCTGGCCGATGAGCTCGCGATGGCGGCCGCGAGCGGCCGCACGGTCCCGAGCCTCAGCGGCGGGCGGAACTTCAGGCTGACGCGGGTCAAGCGGCTCGGCGACGATGTCGAGCTGACGTACCGCCGACCGCTCTAGACAGAGCCGGTCGGGTCGGGCGGCAGTTAGTAGACGATCGCCGTGGCCGCTTCGATCGATTCGACCACCGCCCGGACCTGGAACGGCTTGCGGAGGAAGCGCTGCGCCGCTCACCGGGGCATGAGCAGGCGCTGGATGTGCACGTGCTGTGCGGCTTCGTGCGCTCGTCCGGGCCCGAGCAGCGCGCACGCCTGCAGCGACTGCTGGAGAGTCACCCG
>JBCDEF010000050.1:0-15286 GCA_039179915.1 Planctomycetota bacterium
CGGTACGGTTTGTGTCCGTGTCCGGTACGGTTTGTGTCCGTGTCAGTGCCGTGTCCGGTACGGTATGTGACAGTGTCCGTTACGATCCGGCGGTCGTAGGAGCACCAGGATCGACACCAGTTCTTTGCTCACGTCGACCGGCTGCGCGGATGCCGGCAGCGCCGACGACGAAACCGCCACGAACATCAGACTGTGGCCCAGAACAGCGCTGCGCATCTCACGACCCCCCGGCGGCTCGTCCGCTACGGGATAGTCACAGCGTCATCCGCCGCGTGAGAACAAGATTGCGCAAAGAGCGAGCGAGAAGAAACTCGGGCTCGGATATGCGTGTCTCAGCCGCGGCGGCGACGCGTCGCGGCCAGACCAGCGGCAGCCAGCACGGCCAAGCCGCTCGGAGCCGGAATCTGGAAGATGCCGATGATCGGCTCGGCCGACGAGAGGGCCTGGCCCATAAAGACCTCCCCGCTGAAGTCCGCGGTGACGAACTCGATCGAACCGACATCCGGCTGCACACCGGTGACGCCGAGGACGTTCTGGCCGTTGCCCCAGAAGATCGAGCTGACGCCGTCGTCGAGCGTTGACGAACCAGCGTTCACCTCGAACGAGGCCGTGAAGCTGCCCGGAAACTTCTCATCGTCGAAAGCCAGCCCGCCGAGCGAGAGGAGCGGGTTCCACGCGGCGGCGATCTCGGCGCCGGAGCCTGACGTACCGCCGAGAACAAAGACGCTCCCGCCCTGCGTGACGTAGTCCTGGAGCACCGCCATCTCGGCGGGCGAACGGCCGAGGTCGCCCGACAGCCAGATGCCGTCGTAGGTCTGCAGGGTGGGCAGATCGAACGTCAGGGTGGTGTTGCGGTCCCAGCCGTAGCCGGCGTCGGTCATCGTCGCGGCCAGGTTGCCGTTGCGGACGCGGTTCTCGGTGGTGTATACCAAGAAATCGGCGCCCGCCTGACCGCCGGCCATCGCGTCGGCGATGTTCAGCGCAAGCCGGCTCGCCTGCACCGCGTCCGCGTCGTAGGCCTGATCGCTAAAGATCCACTCGTCGCCGGCAGCGATGATCGTGCCGATCGCGGGCGGGCCCGCAAGAGCCGGAGCCGCGGAACCAACAGCGAACACAACACCGAAAAACACAGCGGAGCTTCGAAGCATGGCCTTACCTATCTTGGTGCCAGCCCGACAGACTCGGTAAAAAGTCCGTTTCGGGGCCGGCGGGTTGAACTCATCTCTCTCACCCAATCTGGGAGAAAACAGGGTAGCTGGCTGGCCCGCTGGCGCACACCCGTATGAACGCTGATTCGGCAAAATATGCGCTGATCAGCCCAATTTTTCGTCCAATAACTCCGGAAGAAGCAGCCGCAGAACCGCACAAGATTGTCAGATTTTGGTCGGTACGCTGGTTCGGTCAGCCAAAGACCCTTGGCAGGCCCAATTGCCGACGAATCACCGTCAGCTGGCCGGCGTGCATGCCTTCGTGCCACGCGATCGAGGCCATGAGCTTAGCCCGCGTATCCCCGAACTGGGCCAGCGGGCCCTCGACCGGGGCGGTCAGCTCGGCGTTACTCAAGCCCGAAAAATAACCGATCAAATCCTCGCGGACCGCAGCCATCACGCTCAGGATCTCCTGCTTGGCCGGGTAGTCGCTCTGGGAGTTGCTGGGCGTCACCCGGCCGTCGAACAGCTTCTGCTGCGCCTCGGTCAGGGTTGGGTCGCGGTGGGCGAGCATCTTGAGCGTCATGTCATCGGTAAACGCGATATGGCCGGCGATGTAGGCCGCGTGGCTGCCGCCCTCGGCGAAAGCCCGGACGAGATCCTCGCCCTCGATGCCGTCAAGAAACCCGAGGGTCGCCCGGCGGGCGAAGTCCATCACGAACAGGCCGGTGTTCAGCAGATCGCTCACGAGTGTGCTCCTTTCCAAGGGCTTCGGGGCCGAAACACGCGGTGCGCCCGGCCGGCTCGTACACTTGGCGCTTCGACCCTGACGGAGGCGGGCACAATGACAAAAGCGGGCAAGAAAGCGGGCGGCGTGACCGTGCTGGGTGTGATCGTTGTCGGCGCGATCCTCGGCTCAAAATGGCTCGGCGGCCCGGACCTGACCGCGCTGCTCAAGAGCGACAGCGGCACAACAACCGCCCCACACCAGCCGGCAGGCGCAGCGAGCGAGCAGACGGCCCGGCGTATCCAGCCGACGATGCAGGCCGAGCCGGCATCGACCGAAACCGTCGAAGCCGACGAGACCGCCATACGAGCCCTGATCGACTCCCAGACCTCGGGCGAGATGGTCGAGCTGCACGCCGAGATCGTCAAGCTGCTGCCCAACGACAACGAGGGATCGCGGCACCAGCGGATTTTGCTCGCGCTCCAGACCGGCGGCACGATGCTTGTCGCGCACAACATCGACCTGGCCGAACGCATCCCGGCCGACGAGGGCGACTGGATCACGGTCTACGGCCAGTACGAATGGAACGACCGCGGCGGCGTGCTGCACTGGACCCACCACGACCCCAAGCAGTGGCGCGAGGGCGGCTGGATCGAGCACGCCGGCGTGCGATACGAGTAAACAGACAGCCCACATGACCGCCACCCGCTTCGAGGTCGTCAGCCCGTTCAAGCCCATGGGCGATCAGCCCTCGGCGATCGATGCGCTCGAAAAACGCATCCGGGCCGGCGAGCGGTACTCGTGCCTGCTCGGCGCGACCGGCACGGGCAAGACCTTCACCATGGCCAACCTGATCGCGCGGGTGCAGAAGCCGACGCTGATCATCAGCCACAACAAGACGCTGGCCGCGCAGCTGTTTGAAGAGTTCCGCGAGCTGTTTCCCGCGTCGAGCGTCAACTACTTCGTCAGCTACTACGACTACTACCAGCCCGAGGCGTACATCCCGCAGCGGGATATCTACATCGAAAAGGATGCCAGCCGCAACGACGACCTCGATCAGCTGCGTCTCGCGGCGACGAGCAACATCCTCAGCCGGCGGGACACCGTTGTGGTCGCCAGCGTCTCGTGCATCTTCGGTCTGGGCTCGCCCGAGGCGTACGCGCAGAAGGTCCTGACGATCACCAAGGGCTCGCGGATGGACCGGCGGACGTTCCTGCTGGGCCTCAACGACATGCAGTACCAGCGGTCGGACATCGAGTTCAAGCGCGGGCAGTACCGCGTGCGGGGCGATCTAATCGAAGTCTGGCCCGCGTACGAGAAGTTCGCGGTCCGCATCGAACTGTTCGGCGATGAGATCGACCGCGTCGAGCTGATAAACCCCACCTCGGGCGAGCTGCTCGCGGAAGAGACCCAGTTCTTCCTGTTCCCGGCTGTGCACTACGTCATGCCCGAGGACCAGATGAAGTCGGCGCTCGACAGCATCCGCGAAGAGCTCGACCAGCGCGTCATGCAGCTCCGGCACGAGGGCAAGCTGCTCGAGGCGCAGCGGCTGCTCGGGCGGACCAACTACGACCTCGAGATGATGGAAGAGGTCGGCTTCTGCTCCGGCATCGAGAACTACAGCCGGTACATGGACGGCCGGCGGCCCGGCGAGCGGCCGTTCACATTGCTCGACTTCTTCGACTACGCCCCGCCCGCGGGTGAGACCGGTATCGGCACAACCGCCGTCTCGACCGAGTCGGGCGACGAACGCCCCACCAGCGAGGGCGCCCGGGCGCTGCGGCGGAACTTCCGCGACTGGCTGATCATCATCGACGAGAGCCACGTGACCCTGCCGCAGATCCGCGCGATGTTCAACGGCGACAAGGCCCGCAAGCAGATCCTGGTCGACCACGGCTTCCGCCTGCCGAGCGCGATGGACAACCGGCCGCTGCGCTTCGAAGAATTCGAAGCGATCGTGCCGCAAACTGTTTTCGTCAGCGCAACACCGGGCCCGTACGAGCTCGAAGCGACCGCGGGCGAGGTCGCCGAGCAGGTCATCCGGCCCACGGGCCTGACCGATCCGGAGATCGAGGTCGTGCCGGCGCAGGGACAGGTCCCCGATCTGCTCGAGCGGTGCAAAGAGCGCGTCGAGGCGGGTGAGCGGGTACTGGTCACGGCGCTGACCAAGCGCCTCTGCGAAGACCTGACGAACTACCTGCATCAGCAGGGCCTGGGTGTGCGGTACCTGCACAGCGACATCGACACGCTCGACCGGGTCGAGATCCTGACCGACCTTCGCAAGGGCGAGTTCCAGATCCTCGTCGGCGTGAACCTCTTACGGGAGGGCCTCGACCTGCCCGAGGTCTCGCTGGTGTGCATCCTCGATGCGGACAAAGAGGGCTTTCTGCGGAGCCCGACGAGCCTGATCCAGCAGATGGGCCGGGCGGCGCGGAATGTCAACGCGAAAGTGATCATGTACGCCGACAAGGTCACCGCCGCGATGCAGGTGGCGATGGACGAGACCGAGCGGCGACGCGAGAAGCAGAAAGCCTTCAACGCCGAGCACGGCATCACGCCCAAGACGATCGAGAAATCGATCCGCAGCGGGCTCGACCGGGAGCTCAAGGCCCGCAAGACGGCTCGGGAGGCGGTCGACGCGACGGACGAGGCATTCGACTCGGTCGAGCTGGCCCGTGAGCTCGAGGCCGAGATGATGGCCGCCGCCGAGGGCATGGAGTTCGAGAAGGCGGCCATGCTCCGCGACCAGGTCAAGGCGATCCGCGACGGCACCGTCGGCTCGGGCGGCAAGGTCCGTAAGAGCGAGCTGAACAAGAAGCGAGGCTCGCGGAAAGCCGGCGGCGGCAAGCCCGGCGCGCCTGGCACCCGCGCCGGCAAGAAGGGCAAGCAACGAGGCTGATCGCTCCGAGCCGCATCCGATTCGACAGCAGATACCGCCGGCCGCCCGATATTACTACGGGCGTACCGCGCTGCGCCGACCGAGCGGAGACCACGCATGAGCCAGAACCAGACCGTCCAAACCCAGCCCCGGCTTGCACCGATCGAGCCCGACGGCTACGGCACCCACCGCCGCCACGCCGACTATGTCGCACGTTTCGACGAGGCGCGGCTCGCGGCCGGCCAGGAATACCTCGCGGTCGAACAGGAGCGGGCCCGGTTCTTCCACATGCTCGAGATGCTCCGGCTCTCCCGCGGCGTGCCCGGAGCGACAGCCGAAGCCGGCTGCTACCGAGGGCTGACCTCGTTCTTGATTTGCCGTGAGCGCCAGCTTGAGGACGACCGATTCTCCGGCGCCGGCCACTGGATGATCGACTCGTTCGAAGGGCTCAGCGAGCCGGTCGCGGCCGACGGCCCGATCTCACGCGATCGCTTCGACACGCGGCACTTCGCCAACACCTCCGTCGAGCACGTCCGCAACACGCTCGCCGCCTTCCCGGATGTCACGATGGTCCGGGGCTGGATCCCGGACGCGTTCGCGGATGTGCCCGAGCAGCGGTACCGCTTTGTGCACGTCGATGTCGATCTGCACGACCCGACGCTGCACAGCCTCGAGTACTTCTACCCACGGCTCTCGCCCGGCGGGCTGCTGGTGGTCGATGACTACGGCCCGTGGGTCCCGGGGCTGTGGGAGGGCTGCCGACCCGCGGTCGAGTCGTTCTGCAAGAAGCACGACATCCCGTTCGCCCGGTTTGACACGGGCAACGTCGTGCTCCGGGCGGTCTAGGCGGGCTTCACACACCGTCGCACGACCTACGATCGTCCGTGTCGAAGCGGACAAAGATGCTGCAGCGGTTCGGGTATTACTTCATCGGCGTGGCGATCGGCGTGCTGATGCTGGGCTACATCCAGTACAAGCGATCGGCGGCCCGGTCGGCGCAGCAAGCGACAGCCCCGCAACCGGCGAGCGAGGCCGCACCCTCTCGGCCAGCGACGCCCTGACTGGCCGTGGCCCGAATCCGCCGGGCGTCCGTCTACGATCGCTCTCATATGCCCCCTTCCTCCTCGACGACGAGTTCCGCCCGCGCTATGCCAGCCCCCAAGAAACCGACCGGGAAAAAAACGATCGGCAAGAAACGAACGTCGAAGAAGCCTTCCTCAAAGAAAGCGGGCTCGAAGAAATCGGCTTCGGCGAAGAAGCCCGCGGCAGCCGTGGAACCGAAACCGTCGGCCGCACCGGCCGAGCGGTGCATTCGCGTCCGCGGCGCCCGAGAGCACAACCTCAAGGGCGTCGACCTCGACCTGCCTCGGGACCGGCTGATCGTCATGACCGGCCTGTCCGGCTCGGGCAAGAGCTCGCTGGCGTTCGATACGATCTTCGCCGAGGGACAGCGGAAGTACATGGAGTCGCTGTCGGCCTACGCCCGGCAGTTCCTCGACCAGCTCAAGAAGCCGGATGTCGAAGAGGTCGAGGGCATCCCCCCCACCATCGCGATCGAGCAGCGCGGCAGCGCGCACAACCCCCGCTCGACCGTCGCGACCACGACCGAGATCTACGACTACCTGCGGCTGCTCTTCGCCCGCTGCGGCACGCCGGTCTCGTGGGCGCCGACCAAAGAGAAGAAAGACGGCACTGTCTTGGCACGGTCCGGCCGACCGATCGTCGCGACCCCCAGCACGCAGATCGTCGACGCGGTCATGGCGCTCCCCGAGGGCACGCGGCTGATGGTGCTCGCGCCCGTCGTCCGCGAGAAGAAGGGGTACCACAAGGACGTTGTCGAGGATCTGGCCCAGCAGGGCTGGGCCCGGATCCGCGTCAACAAGGACGTCAAAGAGATCCGCGATGTTCTCAGTGTCGGCGGTGACAACCCGCTCGGCTTCGGCCGCTACCACAAGAGCACGATCGAAGCGGTCGTCGACCGCGTCGTCATCCGCGACGACGCCCGGCAGCGTTTGGCCGAGTCGATCGAGTCGGCGCTCAAGCTCGCGGGCGGGACGGTCTTCATCGCCGTCAACGACGAAGAAGACCGCGAGACATGGCACGACCGGACGTATTCGACCAGCTTCGCCGACCCGGACCACCCCGAGGTGGCGCTCGAAGAGCTGTCGCCGCGGCTGTTCTCATTCAACTCGCCGTTCGGTGCGTGCCCGACCTGCCACGGACTGGGCGCGATCTTGGAGTTCGACGAAGAGCAGGTCGTGCCCGACATGACCAAGACCCTCCGCCGCGGCGGCATCGCCCCATGGAAGAAGAACGGGCCCGGCGGCATGGTCTACCCGCGGTACCTGCGGAAGTTCTGTCGAGATTGGGGTGTCGATCAGAACGCGCCGATGAGCGCGATGGACGACGAGATTTTCTCTTTGCTGCTTTACGGCGACGAGGACGGCACCTGGGCCGGCGTCATCCCGATGCTGCACGACTGGTTCCACAAGACCGAGAGCCAGTGGGTCAAGGACCACCTGCACACGTTCCAGACCGAGAAAGTCTGTCCGGCGTGCCACGGCGACCGGCTGAGGCTCGAAGCGCTGCACGTGCACATCAAATCATCGCACGCGGTCGACACCGCCAAGGCCTTCAGCGAGACCGTGATCGGCCGCTCGGTCACGGACGGCACCGTGCTGAACATCGCCGAGATCGGTCGGCTGAACATCAACGACGCGATCGCGTTCGTCGAGGGGCTGGAGCTCTCGAAGGAACAGTCTCAGATCGCCGAGCCGAT
The DNA here is from genome assembly GCA_039179915.1 of Planctomycetota bacterium. Lineage (GTDB taxonomy): Bacteria > Planctomycetota > Phycisphaerae > Phycisphaerales > UBA1924 > JANQQZ01. The sequence continues at coordinate 7,533 of JBCDEF010000050.1, forward strand.
CATCCGCGAGGTCGGCAACCGGCTGCGGTTCCTGACCAGCGTCGGGCTGGAGTATCTGTCTTTGGACCGACGCACCGCGACGCTCTCGGGCGGCGAAGCGCAGCGGATCCGGCTGGCGACGCAGGTCGGCAGCGGGCTGGTCGGCGCGTGCTACGTGCTTGACGAGCCGACGATCGGCCTGCACCAGCGCGACAACGATCGGCTGATCCGCACGCTGCGGCACCTGGCCGACATCGGCAACACGGTGCTGGTCGTCGAGCACGACGAGGACATGATCCGCGCGGCCGACCACGTCGTGGACGTCGGGCCCGGGCCGGGCGTACACGGCGGCACGGTCGTCGCGCAGGGCACCGTCGCCGAGATCGAGAACCACACCACGTCTCTGACCGGTCAGTACCTGTCGGGCCGCAGGTCGATCGAGGTGCCCGCGAAGCGCCGGAAACTGAGCGAGAAGAAAGCGGTCATCGTCAAGGGGGCGAAGGCGAACAACCTGAAATCGATCGACGCGGCCTTCCCCGTGGGCGGGTTCGTGTGCGTGACGGGCGTGTCTGGCTCGGGCAAGTCGACGCTGGTCAACGAGATCCTGCTCAAAGCCGCGAAGCACGAGATCACCGGCTCGCGTGACAAGCCCGGCGCGCACAGCCGCGTCAACGGGCTGCGGCACCTCGACCGGATCATCGAGGTAGACCAGTCGCCGATCGGGCGGACGCCGCGCTCGAACCCGGCGACGTACACCGGTATCTTCGACGAGATCCGCAAGATCTTCACCGCGACCAAAGAGGCCAAGATCCGCGGCTACAAGCCGGGCCGGTTCAGCTTCAATGTCTCCGCCCAGGCCGGCGGCGGGCGGTGCGAGGCCTGCCAGGGCCAGGGCACCAAGAAGATCGAGATGCACTTCCTGCCCGATGTCTTCGTCGAGTGCGAGGTCTGCAAGGGCGCGCGCTACAACCGCGAGACGCTCGAGGTCACGTACCGCGACAAGTCGATCGCCGACGTGCTGGCGATGACCGTCGAAGACGCCTGCTCGTTCTTCGAGAACCATCCAAAGGTCCTGCGCTTTACCGAGTGCCTGCGCGACGTCGGGCTCGACTACATCACGCTCGGCCAGCCCTCGACCACGCTCTCCGGCGGCGAGGCCCAGCGCGTCAAGCTCGCGACCGAGCTGGGCAAGGGCGTCCGCTACGACGGCACACGGAGCCAGGAGCACACGCTCTATGTGCTCGACGAGCCGACGACCGGCCTGCACTTCGAGGACATCCGCAAGCTGATCGGCGTGCTCAACCAGCTGGCCGACGCGGGCAACACGCTGGTCGTGATCGAGCACAACCTCGATGTCATCAAGTGCGCCGACTGGCTGCTCGATCTCGGCCCCGAGGGCGGCGACGGCGGCGGGACGATCGTCGCCAGCGGCACGCCGGAAGCGGTGGCGAAGGTCGGGGCGAGCCACACGGGTCGGTATCTGAAGCCGATGCTTTAATCGACTGCCGCCGTCAGCACCTCATCCACCCCGCCCCACCGCCTGGCGCGGGCGGCGTCGAAGGATCCTGGCAGCGGGCTGGGAGCCAGCTCGATCCGACCCGAGAGCAGCAGCTCGACCAGCCGCTTGGTCACCGTTGCCGGCGGGACGCTGCCGCCGGACCAGAGCTCATAATCCTGGAAGCTCAGGGTCACGGTGTGCTCGGTTTCGAGCTCGCCGCGGGTCACGTGGACGGTGTGCCGCCAGCCGTGGGCGGTGTCCTGCTCTTCGGCGACCTGGATGTCGGTGGCTGGTCTTGGCACATCAGCATTGTTGCGACCCGGCGGACCCGCGTCGGTAGGATCACCCGATGACGTTCTTTCTCGAAACCGTCCGCCTCGGCCTGACCAACCTGCGGCTGCATCTGCTGCGATCGTTTCTGACCGCGCTGGGGATCATCATCGGCGTGTCGGCCGTGATCGCGATGGTCTCGATCGGCGAGGGGTCGAAGCATCAGGCTCTGATGCAGATCGAGAGCCTGGGCGCTCGGAACATCATCGTTCGGAGCCAGAAGCCGCCGACCAGCCAGCAGCCGCAGGGCCAGGGACGGGGCTGGGTCTCGAAGTACGGGCTGACGCGGGACGACCTGGCCGCGATCGAGAGCGGCTTCCGGCACGCGACGCACATCGTGCCGCTCAAGCAGCTTGGCTCGCAGATCCTCCGCGGCGAGAAGCGGCAGACGGCGCAGGCGTTCGGCACGACGCCGGACATGCTCAGCGTGGCCAAGCTCAACGTCGCCCGCGGCCGGTACCTGACGCAGGCCGATATGGACGCGGCGGCGATGGTCTGCGTGATCGGGGCGGAGGTCGCCAAGGAGATGTTCTCGCTCGTCGACCCGCTCGAGCAGACGCTCCGGATCGACGACAAGGTCTTCCAGATCATCGGCGTGCTCCAGCCCGTGGGGCTTTCGGGCGGTGCGGGCGCGGCGCTGGTCGGGCGGGATCTGAACAAAGACGTCCACGTGCCGATGACCACGGCCCGGGCGACCTTCGGCGACACGGTCGTGCAACGCGAGTCCGGCTCGTTCAGCGCCGCCGAGGTGCAGGTCGCCGAGGTCTACGTGCAGAGCGCGTCACGCGAGGCGGTTCTCGATGATGCCAAGATCCTGCGGCGGATCATCGATCAGCGGAAGCCGGGTATGCCCGACGTCGGGCTCATCGTTCCGTACGAGCTGCTCGAGCAGGCCGAGCGCCAAGCGCTCACCTGGACCGTCACGCTCAGCGCGATCGCGGGCATCAGCCTGCTGGTCGGCGGCATCGGCATCATGAACATCATGCTGGCGAACGTGACCGAGCGGACACGCGAGATCGGCATCCGCCGCTCGCTCGGCGCGACGCGCAAGCACATCATCTGGCAGTTCCTGGTTGAGACCGGCGTGCTCAGCGCGATCGGCGGGCTGGTGGGCGTGGGCGTGGGGATCCTGGTGAGCATCGGCATCGAATGGGGCGCGCCCCGGCTGCCGAGCATGCCGGTGATCGGCTCGATCATCCCGCCGGACGTGTCGGCGCCGACACGGCTGACGGGCTGGTCGATGCTGGTCGCCTTCGGCGTCGCCTCGCTGACGGGGCTGGTCTTCGGCCTCTACCCGGCGATGAAGGCCGCGAAGCAGGACCCGATCGTCGCCCTGCGGCATGACTGACCCCGTAAACTTATGGCATGATCCGATTGTTTGCAGCGTGCTTCCTAGGAGCGTCGGCTATGTCGCAGTCGCCGATCGACGATCTGACCGCGCTGGACCGGCGGGTGCAGGCAGAGGCTGTCGCAACCATCGCGGCTGATCTGCCGACCCGAGAAGCCCGGCTCATCGAACTATGGACAGCAACGGACCGGTACGATGTTCGGCGACACATTGTGGAATCAGTCGTTCGGTCCGGCGACCCCGGCCTCAAGACGCTGAACACGCTGACAACGCCGATGCCAACCGGGCCATGGTCGCTTACACAGCTGATTGCGGAGGCCTACGCGGAGTTTGGAGAAGCTGGTATCAACGCTCTCGTGGACCGCATCGAGGCTGGCGAACCCAGAGTTGGATATCAGCTACATGAAGTGATCCGCGCCGCGGGCATTGATCCGGCGACCGTATTCTCGCGACTCATCGCCTCAGACTCCACCGTTGTTCGCCAGGCTGCCGTTGGGAGCATCACGGTCCTTCTGCCACGGCGACTGAAGGCCAAGCACCTGATTGAACTCTGTGCGGACGCCGATGAACAGGTTCGCATGGCCGCTGCCCACCAAATCTATCCTCACTGGATCGGGCGCTTTGCCGAGACCGATCCGGACGCATTCGAGAAGTACATTAAGGGCCTCGAACGTCTTCTGGACTCCGATGACCAGCGCATCGTCCTCGCTGCCGCCGGCGTGCTCGCGGAGTACGGCAGCCCGAGCCTCGCGATTCAGGACCGTTTCGAGGCGATCTGGCGCAGCGATGACACCATACACGGCCTGCGGACAAGTGCGATGAAGGCGTACCTTCGAACGAGTGAAGACAAGCGCGGATCGATCAAGACGATCATTGATGTACTGCGCACACGGCCGCTCAAAGCCAGCGGCGCGTTAGCGGCCGTCGATCACGATCTATTCGACGAGAGCGACATTCGTGCGATCGTCGCAGCATTGCCGTCGGCTGTCGTTCCTCGCGAGGATTACAACCTCGCTGCGGACCTGATCGTTCCGGTGATGGGAGGGCGCGACGGGCGGGCGCGGCTGGGAGTGCGGGCCTTGCCGGCGTTGCTCGAAGCACTGGACTCGGACGCTCGCGGGCTGTCGCCGGCGGCAGCGGCCGTGCTCCGGCAACTCGGGCCCGACGCGGCCGAAGCCGTCCCGCAGCTGATTCGGCTGCTTGAGCGGGACCGGGCCGAGCACCACGGAACGGTGTACGCCATCGCCTTGATCGCGATCGCACCGAATGATCCGGCCGTGATCGAGGCGCTCACGCGGCTGATCGAGGGCGTCACACAGCGCTCGGATGATCCGGCCTTCGTCGCGCACAGCGCGCTGAAGGAACTGGCTCGCAAGATACCCGAAGCAGGCTGGGTGCAGGCTCTGGCCGAGCCCACGATTCGCTCATCGGAGCATGTCCTGCACGATGCGGTATCGGGCCTGTATCCACTCATCGCGTTCGGAGACGTCTTCGAGCGGGATGCGGACCGGCTGATCGCTGAGCTTCTAGACAATGCAGCCCTGCGTGAATCTGCACAGCCAACGTCTCGGCCAGACGATCGGATCAAGCGACTGACAAGACGGAACGAAGAGCGGGAACGCCGCTTTCGGGCGGCGAACGCGCTCCGCACGATCAGCGATCCCGAGAAGAAGATCGTCGACGCCCTGCTCGAAGCGATGACGAACCGGATCGCCTTTCGTCGCAACGACGCTCGGGACACCTTCTCGGCGGATCAAGAAGCCTACGTGATCAATGCTGTCGCGCGAACGATTGCGGAAATCATCGATCGGCATCCTCATCAGTTCGAGTATGTCGTCCTCGAACTCACTCACGATCGGCGGGCGCTGTCGTTGGTCTTGTCCGCCGCGATCCCCGGCCGGCCGCACATGACGAATGCGCCTGAACCGCCGGCCGATCTGAGCGATCACGCAAGGCAGATCGCCCGCCGGGCGCTACTCGATGAGATGCGACTGCAGTCCGGCGACAGCGTGCCGATCCCGAATCCCGTGCTGTGCTACTACGGCGCTGACGACGCCGAGGTGCGGCGATTGACCGAGCAAGCCGTGCTGTTCGGGCCTGGCGAGGGCGGCCCGACGTCCGCGATGCGTCTGCTCGGCGCGCTACGGCCGACTACGCCGGAGCAGGTCGAACTGATCCGTGAGCACCTCAGTGATCCGCGCGGGAGCATGCGCGTAGCGGCGTCGGCGGCCGCGGGTCGTCTCGGCCCGGACGGGGCGGAACTGATCGACGATCTCATAGAACTCGGTCGTCGCTGGATGGGCTACTCGACGGCCTACGTGGTGAGGACATCGCTTCAGGAGATCGCCCCCGACGACGAGCGTGTTGAGCGGTTCAAGAAAGATCATGATCGAGCGAAAGGGGCACAACGAGAGGCCCTGCGTGCCGCTCGGGAGCAGCTTGGCCGCTAGGCGATGCGGAAAGCCACTTGCCGGACTTGAACCGGCGACCTGAGCTTTACGAAAGCTCCGCTCTACCAACTGAGCTAAAGTGGCGGCCGCTCCGGCGGGCTGCCGAAGGCCGGCATTCTACCCGGCCCGCTCTGACGGTTCAGCCGGCCGCGTCAGCCATCGGCGGGCAGCCCCGCCAGCAGCCGCTCGGCGGCCCGCGACGCCGTGATCGCCCCGAGCGACATGCCGTGCCCCGTGAACCCGCCGCAGAAGACCGCCCGGCCCGGCTCGAGCCCCTCGATGCCGATCTCGCGGACGATCGGCAAGCCGTCGGGCGAGAAGCCCATGGTGCCGGCCCAGCGTGCGATGACTTTGCCGCCGGCGCCGATCGCTCGGCGCGCAAAGTCCTCGAGCGCGCTTTGCACGGCGGCGGTCGGCGTCGGATCAGACGTACGTTCGGCAGCCGCGACGCGCTTGCGCATGCCGCCGACAACGATCGTGCCGTCGTGGGTTTGCCGGATGTACTCGGAACCGCGGTCGAGGTAGTACGCCGCATCGAGCTGGGCGGTCGGGTGACGCATCGCGAGCATCTGGCCCCGGTTTGGCTTGACTGTGCCGACCAACTCGGGCAGCAGTTCGGACGCATAGGCATTGGTACACACCAGCACGCAGCCCGCGTTGACCGTACACGAAGGCGAAGCGACTTCGGTACGGCCACCTCGGCTGCGGATACCGAAGACCTCGGCACCTTCGACGATCGTGACAGATCCGTGTTCGCGCACGACGTCGGCGATGTGCGCGACCATCTCTGCCGGGTTGATCGCCGCGTCGGCCGGGTTCTCCAGGGCGACATCAGGCTCAAGCGAACGCCAGAGCGAGTCGGTGCCGCTGTAAAGAAGCCGCACATCGAAACCGTTTTCGGTCATGAGTTCGGCGGACCGGCGGAGGTCGGCGGCTTCATCGTCAGAGGCTGCCACGAGGCATGACGGCGTGCGGCGGAACGTCGAGAGCCGATCGATGCCGAAGCGGTCGATCAGCAGCCGGAGGTTGGCTTCGGAGTCGCGCCAGGCCGCCATCGCGCGTCCGCGGCCGAGCTGATCGCAGGCGGCGGCGTAGTTGTCAGCAGCGCCGCGCATCAGGTAGCCCGCGTTGCGGGTCGACGCGCCCCAGCCGATCGTGTGCCGTTCGAGCAGGACCACGGACGCGCCCGCCCGCGCGCAGGCGTCGGCCGCGGCCAGCCCGGCGATCCCGCCGCCGATGACGCAGACATCGCACGCCGCTGTTTCACGCGGGGCGAGCTCTTGATGCCACCAGCTCACACTCATCTGGCGATCCCTCCCGGCAGGCAGAGGCCGACGAGCACATCGTTGACGTTGGTCCCCGTGGGCCCCTTGCGGACCAGGGCCCCGGCACGCTCGAGGGCGCGGTAGCTGTCGTGCCGTGCCAGAAGGCCAGCGGCGTCGGGAACGCGATCCAAGCGTTCGGCATCGAGCGCTGCGCCGGCTGCGTCGGTCGGGCCGTCGATGCCGTCGGTTGCGAGCCCCACCACGAGCCATCCGCCGAGATCGCGTAACGCCAGCCCGGCGGCGAGCACCGCTTCCTGCACCGGGCCGCCCGAGGCATCGCCCGTGATGCCGCTGACGACCGATTCGCCCCCGAGCACCACGGCTTCGGCGCCCGAGCGCAGGTCGGCCGCGAGGCGTTCGCCCCATCCGCGGGCCTCGCCCTGCTGATCGAAGCGGACGAGCGGCCGATCGATCCCTTCCTGCCGGAGTGCATCGGCGGCCGCCTGCACCGCGGTGCGATTGCTGGCGAGCACCTCGTGCCGGAGCGGCTGGAGGCGAGGGTCGTTGGGCCGCGGGTTCTCGGGCCGATCGCCGGCGGCGCCCGCGGCAATCGCCGCTCGCGCCGGCGCATTCCCTACGCCGTAGCGGTCGAGCACCCCGGTCGCTTCGGCGAAGGTCGACCGATCGCCGAAGAACGGACCGGACGACACGATGTCGAGCCGATCGCCGATGACATCGGACACGACCCCGATCCTCGCCCGTCGGCCGCGGCACGCCAGGCCGAGCCCGCCGCCCTTGGTCGTATCGAGATGCTTGCGGACCGTATTGAGCTCGTCGATCGTCGCGCCGGCGCGCATCAGGCTGTCGCTGGTCTCGGTCAGGTC
>JBCDEF010000051.1:0-15144 GCA_039179915.1 Planctomycetota bacterium
CGCCGCTGCACACAGCCCCGGCCGCACGTTCGGCCGGGGCTGTTTTTTCGCGCTCTCTACAATGACCAGGCATGCCCACCATCGACCCCAACCGCACCGGCCCCAGCACGCCCTCGCAGGTCGACCCCGAGATCCGTTCCGCCCTCTCGCTCGGCGAAATCCCCAGCGTGAACCTGGCCGAGTCGCTCGCGGTCGAGTTCCACACGCTCCTCGCCGCCGCCTGCCCGGACGTCGGCGAGCCGGCGCTGCTGCGGATGCGCGAAGCCGCGGGCGACGGCATCACCAAGCGCATGCGGCTCGCCGCCGAGCTGCTGCTGACTCGCTTCGGGCCCGGCAAGATCAACCAGCTCGCCGCCCACCCCTCCGACACCGTCCGCGGCTGGGCCTGCACGATGATCGGCCTCACCCCGGGGTCGTCTGCCCGCGAACAACTCGCGGCGATCACACCATTAGCCGACGATGCGCACCACAACGTCCGCGAATGGGCGTGGATGGGCGTGCGCCGGGCGATCATCGATGACCTGGTTACGGCCCTCAAGGTCCTGACGCCCTGGACCGCCAGCCATCGGCCGTGGCTCCGCCGTTTCGCCGTGGAAGCAACCCGGCCCCGCGGCGTCTGGTGCCCGCACATCGAATCGCTCAAGACCGACCCGTCGCCGGGCAGGCCCCTGCTCGAGCCGCTGCGGGCCGACCCAGAGAAGTACGTGCAAGACGCCGTCGCCAACTGGCTCAACGACGCGGGCAAGACGAGCCCCGACTGGGTGCTGTCGCTGACCGACCGCTGGCTGGCCGAGAGCGACACGCCGGCGACGGCGCGGATCGTCAAACGCGCGAGGCGGAACCTGTGACCCCCGACCGGGCCGGCGGCTGCGCGGCCTGCCCCGCCTGCGGCTACGACCTGGCCGGCCTCGACGCCCCACGCTGCCCCGAGTGCGGCACCGCGATCACCCCGGAGCTGATCCTGCGCAGCCGGACCAGCCCGCCGGGCCATACGATCGCCGCGGTCGGCGTGCTGCTCGCCTCGCTGAGCCTGATCACAACGGTGGTGCTGCTGCCGCTGGCCGTTGCCGGCATCTGGCTGGGTCTGTCGCTGCTGATCGAGCCGTGGTGGTACGGCTCGATGAGCCGGGCCCGGCGCCGGCTGCTGATCGCGGCCGCCTGGCTGCTGGCCCTGGGCATCCCCGGCGGCTGGCTGGTGATCGGGCTGACCACGCCATAACCGCGGGCGCGAAGCCGCTGCTTCCCTACACTGGTTGCAGCACCCGAAAGGACCACCGAATGAGCCTCGCCGACACCCCCGCCGAATTCGCGACCGCCCCCGACTTCGATCTCGCCCGCGAGATCAGCCCGCGACGGCACTCGACCGAGTCGTCCGACGTCGCCGGCCTCGTCCACGAGCAGCTCGAGCACTTCGGCGTCGACCCGACCACCGAGTACGGCAAGCGGCTCGCGCTCGTCGCGACCCACCTCTACGCCGGCCACGCCGACCTCCGCGAGATGTACCAGGTCGGCGTCAAAGAGCTCGCCAACCTGCCGCGCGACGACCGGGTCCAGCGATTCGCCGCCCAGAAGTTCCTCAGCTACCAGCTCGCCAAGATGCTCGATACCTTGCAGCAGCACAGCCGCAAGACGTATCAGTCGGTCGTCAACGACCCGAGCAACCGCAGCCGCAAGGGGCCGTACCCCGCGTTCGACAACGTGACCGCGCTCTTCAGCGCGCAGCCGGTCATCACCCGCACGGCAACATACATCTATGCCTGCGCCGAGTGGGTCGAAGACGCCTTCCAGGGCAAGGAGCTGATGCTCGAGATCTATTCTCGCCTGCTCAACCCGACCAACGTCGCGCTGGCCAACCACATCGTCGACGTCGAGGCCGGCGAGCTCGCGGGCGAGTACTTCGCCTGGAACTTCAACTCGGGCATGGCCGCCGTCGACGGCATCCTCAGCCACCTCGTTGGGTACGAGGATATCATTCTCACCAGCCGCAATGTCTACGGCGGCACCTACCAGCTCATGGTCGATTGGTTCGGCAAGCACTCGAACCTGAACATCGGCATCGAGTTCTTTGACGGCTTCGACGAGCAAGCCTTCACCGAAGCGCTGGAACGGACCAAGGCCAAGTACGCCGACCGGCTCGCCAACGGCCGGCAGATCTATGTGTATGTGGAAAGCCCCTGCAACCCGCACGGCAACGTGCTCGATGTCCCCGCCATCGCCAAGAAGGCGCACAGCGAGAAGATAACTGTCATCTGCGACTCGACCGTCGGCACGCCCTTCCTCCACCGCCCGCTCCGCAAGGACGACCCGATGGAGCGGCCCGACTTCGTCATCCACAGCTACACCAAGGACCTGGCCGGCCACGGCTCGACCACCGCCGGCGTCGTCATCGGCCGAAACGAACGAATGTTCATGGGCAAGCACGACAGCATGCCCGGCATGGACGTCGACGGCACCGAGCGAACCTTCACCGGCGAAGAAACGCTCTTCTGGAACGTCTACTACATCAAGGGCGCCTTCCTCGACTCCGAGAAAGCCTTCGAAGTCCTCAACGGCATGCACACCCTCGAGCTGCGCATGCTCCAGAAGTGCATCAGCACCCGCGCCTTCTGCGAGTGGCTCAGCCGCCACCCGCAGATCAACGTGCACGGCCCGGCCAACCCCAAGAACCCGACGGCCAAGATCGCCGAGAAGTGTCTGTTCATGGGCCTGCCCGCGCCGCTGTTCACCTTCGACTTCGAGGGCGACGGCAACAGCAAACCGATCTTCTCGCGCGATACGTTCAAGCGCTTCTTCGACATGCTCGACCCCGCCTTCGGCCACCAGGTCAGCCTGGGCCAGCCCAACACGGTCTGCCTCTGCCCGGCGATCACCAGCCACAGCGAGATGTCGCTCGAGGCGCTCAAGGACGCCGGCATCGCGCTGACGACCACCCGCGTCGCCATCGGCACCGAGGACCCGCGGACGCTGATGGCCCACCTCGTCTCGGCCGCCCGCAACACGCTCGACAAGGAAGTCGCCGGATTCAGCGACGGCTTCCCGGGCTGCGACGCGATTGACGAGATCTATCAGCGGCACTACAGCGAGATCCATACGGCCTACGCCAAGAGCCTCGCCCCCTGCCGCGAGCTGATGGCCTGATTCGATCAACCGACGGACGGACACACCAGGGAAGGACCCCGACCATGCGACGCCTGATCGCGACCGCCGCCGCTGCCCTGCTCCTGACCGGCTGCACCAGCTACCACCACATCACAGAGCCGACGTCCGAGCGCGAGTACCTCACGCGCAACCTCGACGAGTCGGCCCGCGACACGACCGGCGCGGCCGTCTTCACCGACGACATCACCGGCGCCGAGGTCACGCTCTCCAACAGCGAGGTCCTGCGCATCGGCGAGCACGAGTACAAGGAGCTGCTCGCCGACCTGCGGGCCCGGCGTGAAGCGGAAGCCGGACGGTGAAAAAGCCCACGCCGCAGCAGATCAACGCCAAGGCCCAGCAGGCCTACGCGCTCGCGCAGCGCGGCCAGCTCATGCAGGCCGCCGCCCTGCTCGGCCCGGTCATGCCCCACGCCAAGGCCATGCCCGCGGTGCTGGACCTCTACGCCAGCGTCCGCGCCAGCCAGGGGCACCACGCCGAGGCCGCCGACTACTACCGCCAGATCCTCCGCGGCAACCACACCGCCCACGACACCCGGCACCGGCTCGCCGTCTGCCTCCGCCGCATGGGGCGTTTTGACGAAGCGATCCAGCAGATCGAACGCATCCGCGAGACCGAGCCCTGGGCCCCGTCGCCGGTGCTCTCGCTGGTGGATATCTACGGCGCGCTCGGCATGCACGCGGCCTCGGTCGCCCTGCTCGACGACCTCGAAGCAAACGCCCCCTCCCACGCGATCAGCGACGCCATCGCCGCGCGCATCACCATCGCGCGCACCCGGATCTCGGGCGAGACCGCCGACGCGGACGCGGCGCTGCGGCAGGCCGAGAACGAATCGCTCACGCCCGACACGCGGGCCGCGCTCGCCACCCACGCCGGCCGCGCCTACGACAACGCCGGCCGGGCCGACGACGCCTTCGCCGCGCTCTCGCTCGGCAAGTCGTACCGCAACCTCGCCTTCGACGCCGACGAGTACCGCCGACGCATCGACGCCTGCATCGCCTTCTGGACCGACGGCGAGGGCGCGGCCCTGCCCGCGACCGACCACGACGGCTCCGGCTTCGTCTTCATCGTCGGCATGCCCCGAAGCGGGACCTCTCTGCTCGAGCAGATGCTCGGACGGCTGCCCGGCGTCGCGCCCATGGGCGAACGCGCCGAGATCGTCCGGCTCGCCGGCGGCATCAACACCCCCGACCGCGAGGACATGCCCACCCTCGTGACCGCCATCGGCCGCTACACCACCGAGAACATGGGCCAGATCATGCCCCGGGTCCTGGCCGACTACCGCGAGGCCGCCGACCGCGTCGAGCCCGGCGCGGCCACGCTCGTCGACAAGCAGGTGTTCAACTTCTTTCATCTGCCGCTGATCGCCAGAGTGCTGCCCGGCGCCCGGGTGCTGCACATCGCGCGGAACCCGGCGGACACCGCCATCAGCTGCTACAGCCAGTGGTTCAACCGCCGCTACCACTTCACCGCCGACATGGCCGCCCTCGGCGCGTACTACCGGGGCTACCGCCGCGTGGTCGACGCCTGGCGCGCCCTGCCCGCCCCCGCCGGCCGGCCCGAGATGCTCGATGTGCAGTACGAGCGGCTCGTCCGCGAGCCCGAGCCGGCGATGCGCGAGATCCTCGGCTTCCTGGGCCTGCCCTGGGACGAACGGGCGCTCAGCCCCGAGCAGGCCGACCGCGTCGTCATGACCGCCAGCCGCGACCAGGTCCGCAGCGCGATCAACACCAAGGCCGTCGCCCGCTGGAAGCCCTACGAGAGCCATCTTGCGCCGTTCTTCGCATCCGCCGGCCCCGAGATCGAAGCCGACGCCCGAACCGAGCGCTGAACTGCCGCTGACCGCCGCCGGCCCGGGCGCTAGGCTCGGCCCCATGCGCATCCTGCTGACCAACGACGACGGCATCCGGGCCCCGGGCATCCTCGCCCTGCACGAGGCGATCACCGCCGGCCCAGACCCCGATTGGCCCGGCATCGCCGACGAGCCCATCGAGGTCTACACCGTCGCCCCGCTGACCGTCCAGTCCGCCACCAGCCACGGCGTCACGTTCAGCGAACCGCTCATGGCACGCCCCGCCAAGCACCTCGACGGCACCAGCGTCGACGGCCGGCCCGCCGACTGCGTCAAGCTCGCGCTCAGCACGCTCTGGCCCGAACGCTTCGGCGCCGGCACCCGGCCCGATCTGGTCATCAGCGGCATGAACGCCGGTGCAAACTGCGGCATCAACGTGATCTACTCCGGCACCGTCGCCGCCGCCATCGAGGCCGCCTTCCTCGGCATCCCCTCGATCGCCGTCAGCCTGCACCTGGGCCCGGGCCGGACGATGTACGATGTGGGCGCGCAGCACGCCGCCCGCGCGATCCGTACGGTGCTGGCATCGGGCCCGCTCGCGCCGCACTCATGCACCAACATCAATGTCCCGCGCTGCGAGACGCCGATCGATAACACCGCCGAGGGCCGCGAGCGCGTGCGGGCCGACCACGAGGCCGCCGGCATGCCCGCCGGCAGCGACCCGCAGCCAGCGCCGGCCATGCCAGACACGTCAGACACGCCCGCCTTCGAGCTCGGCCCAGACCGCGACGACAAGATCGACCCGCATGCCACGATGCCCATCGCCGTCTGCCCGATGAACACCCACGGCCTGATCGACCGCTTCGAACGCCGCGAAAGCCCCGCGGGCCACCCCTACTACTGGTCCGCCGCCGGCGGCCTCGACTTCCACCAGACCGAGCCCGGCACCGACGTCGACCTGCTCTTCAAGCGCCACATCACCGTCACCCCGCTGACCTTCGACCTGACCGACCGGCAATCGCTGACCCACTGGCGCGAACGCCTGGGCTGAGCCCGCTCCGCAGATCGAGTCCGCAGCCGAACAACGACTCGATGGCGCGACCTCCCCAAAATCAGGCCTGCGAGACCCCAAGCCGATCCCCTGCCACGGGGAGTTTCTCCCCTGCTTGGCGGCCGATTTGCGATAAATCGATGAAGAAATGCCGCGGGCTCTTGATGGCAACTCTTCTTCGATTTACATAGTCGTGCGTCTGCTATTTTACATAGGACATTGTTTAGGGGAACCTCAGATGATGAACCGCACCACCATGGCTTCGGCGTCGATCCTGCTGCTTGCGAGCGGACCCACACTCGGCCAATTTCAGAGCGTCTCGCCCATCAAGCCAGACAGCATGCCCGACAACACCGGCGCCTGGGTGCTGTCGGCGGACGGAACACACTGGCAGTCGGACAATGGCTGCGGCACGATCCTCCAGACGCCGAACGTCACCCGGGGATTCGACAGAGATCCCCGCCCCATCATGACCATCCAATTCTCAGAGCCGAGCCCGGACCGTCGGACCCTTGAGAATCCGACCGGCATCTACTGGCACCGCGAACGCGCCGGCATCCAACTTGTTGTCGATACTCTCGATCGGATGTACGACAAGGGCTGGCGCCGTATCCAACTCCGCTACCCAGGTGGCCAGATTGCCCTTGCTCCCACAACCCCCGATGACCCGCCGAATCCGCGGCATCCGGTCGAGGTTGTCACGGGGATCCCGTCCGTGCCCGGGGGGCTGGTCACGATGGCGCAGTGGTGGTTCCTGCACCAAGACGAGCGCGACGCGTTCACGCTCGCGGTCAGCTACTGGATCCAGGAGCACCCCGACGTCGAGATGACACTCTACCTCGGCCGGACTTCGGCTGAGCCCTGGAACCCGTGCAGCGGCTCCTGGGTGGTCACACTGCCGGATATCACCGATCCGACATCAACCGATTGCTACAACTGCCTCGGCACCGAGTACGCGCCATCCGATCCGAGCAACGCGGAATTCATGCGGCGCACATACTCGAACCTCCAGCCGTTCTGGAACATCGGCTTCAGCGGAGCCACGTTCGACAACTACAGCGGGAGCACGAACGGGTTCTTCCCTGACTTCCGCAACTCACCAGATTTCGACGGCACGACGTTCCTCGCAGCGGAGGCCTTCGTCACGGACGGTGCCGTCCCGCCGGACACCACGATCATCAACGATGTGGAAGCCAACAAGTACCCCATGATGGCGTACACGAACTTTGTGACCAACCCGAACTTCGGACAAATCATCGATCCGCAAACCGGAGCACTAAACTACCCAGCGCCAAGGGGCTCAGCGACGGGTGACCCGACAACAGAGATCCACATCAATATCCAATGGCGAAACGGAATCAACACCAACGCGTGGAGCATCAACAACATCGCCGAGTACCCGACACAGTACTACACTCCGGGCGGGCACTACACCGCATGGAGCGCCACGCTCGCCGAGCCAAATCATAACCTCATGATCCGGAAGATCTACGATTTCCCCATCGATTCGCTGACCGACTGCGAACGAGGTGATGTCAACGGCGACGGCCAGCTCAACATCGCTGACGGCGACCTGCTCACACTGATTATGGTCGGAGCGGTTGTGCGACCGCCGAACCCAGGCCCTTGGGCAGCCACCGGCGATTTCAACGACGGGCTCGGGATCTACCACGGTGACATCAACGATGACGGCGTGGTGGACTTCGACGACTGGACCGCGTGGTCGAGCCTTGTCTGCCCATAAGCAACGCAGAACCAGGACAACGCAGCAGCGCTTGTGCGACGATCCGAGCGCGGAGTCAGCACACCCGCAGAGCCGCCGAGTTGATCGGCGGCTCTGCTTCTCGTCGACCTACGCCGCCGGATCCGCATCAAGCCGCACGCGCCCCGGGCCGATGCCCAAGCGGGGCTTCCACCCGCAGGGACCACGCATGCGCAGCACACAGACCGACATCCTCCTCGACGCCGGCACCAACGAGCTCGAGATCCTCGTCTTCGCCATGGACGGCGGCCGATACGGCGTCAACGTCGCCAAGGTCCGAGAAGTCATCCGCCTCACCCCGCCCACCGAGAGCCCCATGCGACACCCATCGGTCATGGGCATGATCAACCTCCGCGGCCAAGTCGTGCCCCTGATCGACCTGAGGACACACCTCGGCCTCGGCCAGGTCAACCCCTGCAACGAGCACGTCCGCGTGATCGTCATGGAGTTCAACGGCCTGCGCTCCGGCTATGTCGTCGACAGCGTCGACCAGATCCACCGCGTGACGTGGCAGGCCGTGCGCCAAGCGCCGGACGTGCACACGATCGATACCTCAAAGCGGGACGCGGGAGCCGTCGATATCTCGACCTGCACCGGCATCCTCGACCTCGACGGCTCGCTCGTGCTCATGCTCGATTTCGAGTCCGTCGCCGACGCCATCTTGCTCGACGACAAGCTCCGGCTTGAGCGGGTGGACAACCCGGACAATGTCGACCGCGGCTCGAAGCGCGTGGTCCTCGCCGAGGACTCGCCGTTCATGCGCGAGCTGATGCGCAAAGTCCTGATCAACTCGGGCTACACGCGGCTGGAGGCCTTCGCCAACGGGGCCGACGCCTGGGACGCGATCGAAGCCAGCTCCATCGGCGGCATCGTCGCCGACCCGGTCCATGCCGTGGTCAGCGACATCGAGATGCCGCAGATGGACGGGCTGCACCTGTGCAAGCGGATCCGCGAGCACGGCTCGTTCACCGACCTCCCCGTGGTCCTGTTCAGCTCGCTGATCAGCGAGGACAACAAGAAGAAGGGCCGCCAGGTCGGCGCCAGCGCCCAGATCGCCAAGCCCGAGCTGGAAGAGATGGTCCGCCTGGTCGACCTCGCCAGCACCGGCCGGCTGCTGCCCGAGGGCGAGACGGCCGGCAACGCGATCCGCGACGCGGCCTGAGCCGATCCGCCCACCGCAGCATCCGGCATCGCGCCGCATAGCCGCAACCCGCACGATCAGAAAAGCACCGCGCTGCAATCGGCCGATACTCCCCCATGTGCGCACGAAAAAACCCCCGCCAAGGCGGGGGCACTCGTTCTGTTGAGCTTTTTTGCCGCCGGCCTCAGCCGATCAGGTCGTTGACGCCCTCGAGCGCCTCGGGGAACGCCGCCCGGATCTCCTCGAGCTTGTCCTTGCTCAGGTTCAGCGCCTCGAGCACCGCCGGGTTCATGTCCAGGTCGGGCAGGTCCAGCCGGAAGCCGTTCTCGTGCTCGCCGGCGATGCGATCGGCGACGTAGACCAGGTTGCACAGCGTGCGGTGCTCGGCCGGGGCCGTCAGCGGGTCGTGGTGGTACTTGGTCACGCTGCACAGCGTCTTGGGGAACTTCCACCGCTCGCACAGGGCGTGGCCGAAGTCCTGGTGGTTCACACCGAAGAACTCTTCTTCGACCGCGAGCATGTCGCCGGTCGGCACGCCGTCGTTGTCGGGCTTGACCCGCTCGACAACGTCGATGATCTTGTTGCGGTCGTACTGCATCTCGACCATGAAGCCGATGTCGTGGATCAGCCCGGCGAGGAACGCCTCGTCGGTCAGCCCGAAGCCGAGCTTGTCGGCCAGCAGCTTGGTTGCCGCGGCCGAGGCGAGCGCGTGGTCCCACAGGTCGCGGGCGGCGAAGAACGGCGTCAGCTGACCCCCACGGAACAGCTTGGCCAGGCTCGCCGCGATCGCGATGTTCTTGACCGCGTTCAGCCCCAGCATCACGATCGCCCGGTTGATCGAGGCGATCTGCCCCGGCAGCCCGTAGAACGAGCTGTTGACAACCTTGAGCACCCGCGAGCACAACGCCGGGTCGCACGAGATCAGGTTGTGCAGGTCCTGAGCGGTCGAAGACGGGTCCTCGACAAGCTCGATGATCTTCAGGGTGATCTCGGGGAGAGTCGCGATGTGGCTGATCTCGCCGATCGCTTCCGACAAGATCTGCTCGCGCTGCACGTCCGTCGCCATGCCGTGGCTCCTTCTGGGGATTCGTTCCCAGGCCACATCGGACGTGCGACTCCCCGACTTTGCGGGGCGTTACAACTTTACCGAACAGATCCGCAGATCGGCCACCAGAACCGGTGGGGTCCGGGGCTGTTATACAATCGAGCATGCGCAACTTCCCGCCAGCCCGCCACCTGCCGATCTACTGGCGCTGGTGGCGCATTAGCATCGTTCCGGGCCTCACGCTCGTGCCGGTGTGGTGGGCCTCCGACCACGTCTTCGACCTGTTCGGTCCCGGCGAGCCCGACTGGCTCGGCACGGCGATCCTCGCCTACAACGCCGCGGTCCTGCTCGCGATGGTCTATCTGTTAACCGTCCGCCCGCTCGTGCTGATCCGCCAACCGCTCCGCGACGCCGACGACATCGCCCACATCTGCACCCACTGTCTCTACATCTCGGACCGGCTGCCGCTCGGCGAGCCCTGTCCCGAGTGCGGCAAGACCCACCCGGACCACCTGGGCGAGCGATGGCGGACGACCGGCGGCGCACTGAGTACCGGGCGGAGGGTCCGCGCGGCGCTGAGGTCCAGCGCGGCGCTCAATCGCCCTGATGCCACCGCTTCCGAAGCAGTGACCGCTCCGCCAGATTGATCGATGCCAGCAGCTCGGCCGACTTCGGCCCGGCCTGCCCTGCACCAAAGGGATGCGTGATGGCAGCAGGGTCGAGCTGCCTCGCCCGATCAAGAGCGATGCGGATCAGCTCGGCCGTCTCGCCCGCCGCGTCGACGACATTGGTCCCGCGTTCGCGGTCCGTCTGCCGCGTGCCGATGGTGACCGCCGGCACACGGAGCGCACCGGCCTCGATCAGAGCGGCCGACGAGTTGCCGACGAGCACGCCGCCTTTCTCGGACAACCGCTTGAGCAGCGACACAAAGACCGGGCGCGGGAGATGATCGCGTGTCGTCATGTTTTCTGATGCACCAGCCTGCTCGATCGCGCGGACAATCCCGCGCCGGCCCGGATCCAGGTTCGGCATCAGCACCAGCGCGCGCACATCATTCAACGCTTCGAGCGCAGCCGACGCGGCGGCCTCTTCGACCTCGTCCGGCCGGCCGACCGGATGCATCAGCAGCACGGCCTGCGGATCGCCGAGTTCGTGCGCCGCGTCGTCAGTCATCGGCTCGATGTCCGCCAGCCCATCGATCGCCGGCGAACCGACGACGGTCACACGCGACGGGTCCTCGCCCATCCGCTGGATGCGGGCAGCGCTCGCTTCGGTCGCGGGCAGGTGGATGTGCGCGAGCTTGGTGATCGCGTGCCGCATGGCTTCGTCGGCCACGCCCTCGGCCAGATCGCCGCCGTGCACGTGCGCGACCGGCAGCCCGCCGATACTCGCCGCGCTCGCCGCCGCGAACGCCTCGATCCGGTCGCCCAGCACGAGCACGATGTCGGGCGCAAGCCGATCAAAGCTCCGACCAAACCGCGCGATACCCTTGCCGAGCGACTCGACATCGTGCCACCGGCCCACGCGGCCGGCGGTCTGCATCGGGATCGAATCGGCCACGGCGAAGTGCCGCTTGACCTCCTTGAACGTCAGCGCCGGCTGTACAAGGTGCGCTCCGGCCGCGATGACAAGCAGTTCCAGATCGTCGCGCGCCTCGATCGCGCGCATGATCGGAACGAGCAAGCCGAACTCGGCCCGCGTGCCGGTGACAACAGCGATCCGCCGCGGCCCTCCACCGCCGGCGCTCGGCCGATCACGCTCCGGGCCCGACCACTCCGGACCGATCACGACAGGTCTCCGTCAACCAGCGGCACATCGGCCTCAACATCGCGGGCAACAGCCCGGCCGACGACTTCATCCATCCGCCACGGCTCGATGCCCGTGCCCGGCCGCTTGATGGTCAGATCGCTCAACCCAATCACGTGTCCCGGCTCAAGCTCGCGCGTCGAGACCAGCGACTGCCGGCTGACGGCACGTACGTCAACCTCGCAATCGAGCAATCGCTTCTCGCCGGTGACCGCGTCACCGATCGGCGTGCACTTCGCGAGTTCAACATATCGCGCGAACGCTTCGGGCTCGAGCGAGGCCGCGTGGTCCGGGCCCGCGGCAGATGCGTCGTTTGTCAAGTGCTTTTCGAGCACGCACGCCCCCGCCGCCACCGCTGCTGCGCCGGTCTCGACGCTCGGCGTGTGATCGCTGTAGCCCGTGACGAGCCCGGCCGCGCGACAGATCGAGCCGATACCGCCGAGCCCGGCGTCCGGTGCCGGGTAGCTGCTCACACACTGCAGCATCGCCAGCCGATCGCGGATACCACCGAGCCACCCGGCCGCGCGCTCGACCTCGTCGAGCGTGCTCGCGCCGGTGCTCACGATCAGCGGCTTTCCGGTCGCCGCCATCGCGTCAAGCAGCGGCCGATTCACGATGTCCGGGCTTGCGCTCTTGTACGCGTCCCACGGCAACTGCTCCGCGACCGGAACCAGCTCCACGCTAAACACACTCACGATCGCGTGAATACCACGATCGTGCGCCCGCTCGACCGATGGCGCCAGCTCATCGATCGACAGCTCGAGCCGCCGGAGCATGCTGAAAGGGTCGGCCTCGCCCGCGTTCTTCTGGTAGGCAGCGAGCCGCGCCGCTTTTGACATCAGCCGGTCGGTCTCGAAGAGCTGAAACTTGACGGCGTCCGCACCGGCCGTTGCAGCGGCTTCGGTCAGCATCACCGCGCGGTCCGGATCGCCATCGTGGTTCACACCGATCTCGGCGATGACGTACGGCTCGTGCGCCGGCCCGATGTTGCGGTCGCCGATACGGATCGAAGGTGTTGTCATGCGACGCGCCGGGACGCGAGCGCCGCCTCGGCCCGGTGCAGATCGGCCTCTGTATCAATGTCGATCACCGAGCCCGGCTCGCTGACCACGCCCCGGCGATCGTTGCCGAAGAACGCGTGCGGCCCGTCGCCGGCGCCGTCGATCTCGAGCATCAGCGCCTCGCGCGTGAGCGTGATCACGCCGCCGTCGGGCAGGTACGCCGGCGGCAGGTCCTGCCTGCGGTACACGCCGTGGTTGAGCACGCCGCCCTCCCACGGCCGGACGGTTCCTGTCGCCTCATCGACGCGGGCGATCCACCACGGATGGTGCTTACCGACCCGCTCGTAGCTCTGCACGCTGTCGCAGCCGGTTTCGAGAAGAACACGCACTGCGCGATCGATCAGGCCCTCCGGCCGCACGGGGACGTTCGCGTACAGCAGCGCGAGCAGCCCGTCGATGTCCGCGCCCGCCACGGCGTGCCGAGCAGCGCTGTCGACGGTGGCCGTGTCGCTCGCCAAATCGCTCGGCCGCAGCACGACCTCGGCCGACATCGACCGGGCGATGTCTGCAAGCCTCGGACAATCGGTCGAGACAACGACACGCCCGATCCGCTCCGACCGCTGGGCGTGCTCGATCGTCCACGCCGCACAGGGCTTGCCCGCGAGCTCGCGCGTGTTCTTTCCCGGCACGCCGGTGCTGCCGGCCCGCCCGAGCACGATCGCCGTCGCCTTTCCTGTGGTGTTTCCAGAGACAACAGCGCTCATGCCGCCGCCCCCGCGCCCGCCGGCTTGGCCTCGGCGACAGCCTCCTGGCCCTCGCGCCACGCCGCCAGCAGCCCGTCCCGCAGCGGCCGGCCCTGGAGGGTCCCGTCCGCCCGCACGACCGCGGTCGTGCGCGAGAGCCGCGCGGCCGCGTGCGCCGGGACCGTCAGCGGCGCGATCCGTTCGCCCTCGATCGCCGAGGGCAACGGGTCCAGCACCGCCGACCCGCAGGCCAGCAGCCACCGGTCGTACATCGTCTCGATCTGCTCGTAGACCGCGTCGCGGCGTGTCAGCCGCGCGACCAGCCAGGGCAGCCGCACGCCGTCGAACGGCTCGCGCAGCTCGCGCCAGTCCATCAGCGTCTGGATCGCCGCGCGCGAGTCATCCAGCCCGTCCCTGCCCGCAAGCAGTTCGTACGTGTCAGCCCGGTGAGCGACCAGATCGAGACTGACCGCGTCGAGCCCCGCGGCCGCCGCCGATACGAGCCGGTCGCCCCCGGCCAGCGCCGGTGTCCGCAGGTGCACCCAGCCCGCGCCAGCGCCGCGGGCGGCGCCCACCAGCCGATCGACCGCCGGGTGGTCGAGCGCGTCGGCGATCGCGCGGGTGCCGCGCTCGGCCGTTAGCGTGATCGCCGCATCGGGCCGGACGCCCGCGACCTCCCGCACGAGTTGCCGCGCCGTTTCAAACGGCATCACCTCGCCGCCCAGGCCCACCAGCTCGATCACCAGATGCTCGGGCGACGCCAGCCGCGCCGGCTCCAGCCTGGCGAGCCGCTCGGCCAGGCCGTCGAGCGGCTGCAACGCGTCACCGGCAGCCGCCGCATACCGGTCGATCCGCTCGGGCGTGTCGAGCGTGACGCGCTGACCCAGATCACGGACCGCCGGCGGCACCGCGATGCACGCCTCGCCCGCGATCGGGTCGTTCGCCGGCCGCACCGGCAGGTAGCCCAGGATCCCGCCGACCGACGCGAACGAGCCCGCATCGCCGCGCTTGGCGGCGATCGACTCGATCACCGGCCTGGCCACAAGCGCCGGGCTCAGCCCGACCGCCGCCTGGCTGAACACCAGCGTGTTGGTCTCGGGCGCTTCGCGGTGCCGCGCGACCATCGCCGAGCCAAGCCCCGGGTCGACCAGCCCCCAATCTGCCCCGGCCAGCAGCAGCGCGTCGGCACCGGTCGATCCGAGCACCGCGAGCAGCGCATCAGGAAACACCAACTCGTCGGCGTAGGTCCACCCGCCGATGCCGCCCCGCCAGCACCGCTGGCTCGCCGCCCGCGCGCCGCGGATCGCGTCGGACCGGTCGCGGATCGGCTCGTCGTCAACCTCGATGATCCGAACGTCCATCGACCCGATGCGCCCCCCGGCCGGGTCGATGCCCGCCGCCCGCGCCGTCTCGCCGCGCTTGGCCGTCGCCAACGCCAGGCCCGATACCCCGTCCACCGCGGCCAGCCGTTCGAGCATCAGCCGCAGCGCCGTCTTGCCGTTGACCAGCGGCCGGGTCAGATCCCGCGATGCCCCGAGCCCGGACCGGTCCGGATCGACCACCGCCGCCGCCCAGACCACGGGCGCCCGGCCCGCCGATTCGGATCGCGGCTCCGGCGTCTGCCGCGTCAGCTTCTCGGCACGGCCG
>JBCDEF010000052.1:0-15076 GCA_039179915.1 Planctomycetota bacterium
AGCTTCGAGTACCTGTTCAGCCACTCGCCGGTGGACGCATGGGTGGCGTTTACGGGCATCTGCCTGGCGCTGGCTGGGGTCGAAGCGGTCGCGAACATGTCGGGCCTGATGAAAAAGCCGGTCGACCGGACGGCCAAGCGGACGATCTGGCCCGTCACGATCGAGGTGGTCGTCCTGAACATGGTCTTCGGGCTGGCGCTGGCCGGGCTGGCGTTTACGGTCAACGGCGTCTCGCTGGCCGAGACCGCCAGCAGCCACGCGGACCTCTTGATCGAGCTGGAAGCGGGCGTCGCGGCGGGGACCGTCTCGCCCGAGCAGCTCGAGAGCGTGCGGTCCGAAACGGCCGAGTACACCAACGCCGCGATGAAGGTCATCGCCCACGATGCGGGTGTGCACCACTTCGGCGAGACGGCCGGCTTCGCGTTCAGCAAGGTCGCCGGGATCACCTTCGGTCTGCTGCTCTTGAGCGCCACCAATACCGCGATCATGGCGATGGTCTCGGTCCTGTTTGCCATGAGCCAGGACAAGGAGCTGCCCAAGGGCCTCGGCAAGCTGAACTACTCGGGCGTGCCGTGGGTGGGCCTGATCATCTCGGTGGTCGTCCCTATCGGCGTGATCGCATGGACGACGGATGTCACGCTGCTCGCGAAGCTGTATGTGCTTGGTGTGTGCGGCGCGATCACGGTCACGCTGCTGAGCTGCGCACTTAATAAGGGCCTGGATATCAAGGGCTGGCGGCGGGGCGGGCTGTGGGCGCTGGGGGTGTTTCTGGCGGCGGTGAGCCTGACGATCGCGGTGACGCAGCCGGTCTCGACAGCCTTCAGCGGCGGGCTGATCGCGGCGGTGCTCGGCACGCGCTGGGCGCTCGCGCAGGCCCGGCGCGGCGCGCCCGAGCCCCTCGACGAGCCCACCCAGGGCTGGCTGGCCCAGGTCAAGGACCGAGCGATCGAGATCGACCCGTCGCAACCCAAAATCATGCTCGCGGCCCGGGGGCGGTACCAGTCGGAGTTCGCCGTCGACATGGCCCGGCGACGCAAGGCGGCGCTGTTCGCGATCTTCGTGCGCACGCTGCGGGTGATGGATGTGCAGCCGGGCCGCGTACCGCGGGTCGAGGAGGACGCCGACGCGCAGGCGGCGCTCGGGACCACGGCCCTGCTGGCCGAACAGGCGGGCGTGCCGTTTGTGCCGATCTATGTGACCAGCGCGAACATTGCCGAGGAGATCCTGGACTACACCGTTACCCATGGCTGCGACACGCTGATCATGGGCAAGAGCCGGCGGTCGCTTTTCAGCCGCAAGCTCGAAGGCGATGTGGTCATGAGCGTTGCCGAGGACCTGCCGGACGATGTGGCGCTGATCACCCGCAGCGCGGACACGCCGCACCTGACGCCTCGTTCAAAATAACAAACATATTTCGAACAAAAAGCTTGCTCGGCGGATATGTGTTTGTATCATGATAGGGTGTCAAGTGACGACTACACCTATCGAGACGAGCTGGTCGGCGGGCCGGCCCATCGCCGGGGAGCCGGGCTGAACCCGGGCAATCGGTTCGAGGATGTGCGCCTGCACGTGCTGGGCGAGGAGATCGATCGGCAACAGATCGAGCGCGAAGAGCCCGACGGCTCGCTCCGAAGGGTCGAGCGGCAGGTCTACGCCGACCGGACCAAGACGATTATCAACCGGGTGAAGCCGACGAGCGATGTGCCCTTCGACTGGACGGTCAACCCGTACCGCGGGTGCGAGCACGGGTGCGTGTACTGCTTTGCGCGGCCGTACCACGAGTACCTGGGCTTCAGCAGCGGGCTGGACTTCGAGACCAAGCTGGTGGCCAAGCCCGACGCGCCGGAGCTGCTGCTGAAAGAACTCGCCCGGCCGGGGTGGAAGCCGGAGCCGATCGTGATGTCGGCGATCACAGACATTTATCAGCCGATCGAGCATGAG
The DNA here is from genome assembly GCA_039179915.1 of Planctomycetota bacterium. GTDB lineage: Bacteria > Planctomycetota > Phycisphaerae > Phycisphaerales > UBA1924 > JANQQZ01. The sequence continues at coordinate 1,942 of JBCDEF010000052.1, forward strand.
ATGCGGATCGCCCGGCGGTGCTTGGAAATCTTGGCCGAGCACCAGCAGCCGGTGACCACGATGACCAAGAGCGCGATGGTGCTGCGCGATATCGACCTGTGGCAGGGGCTGGCGGCGGTCAATGCGGGGCGGGTGACCATCACGCTGGTGACGCTGGACCACGATCTGGCGCAGGCGATTGAGCCGCGGGCGAGCAGCCCGTCCGGCCGGCTGCGGGCGATCCGTGAGCTGACATCGGCGGGCGTTCCGGTGACGGTCAACGTCGCGCCGGTGATCCCGGGGCTGACCGATTCGGAGATCCCCGCCATCCTCGAAGCGGTCTCGAAGGCCGGTGCGCGGCGGGCGGCGTGGGTGCTGCTGCGGCTGCCGCACCAGCTCAAAGAGGTCTTCCTTGAGTGGCTCGGGCGCAGCGTGCACCCGCAGCGTGCGCACAAGGTCGAGTCGCTGCTGCGGCAGGCCCGGGGCGGGAAGCTCTATCGGGCGGGCCCGGACCGGCGTCGGGGCGAGGGGGCGATCGCCGCCCAGATCGCGCAGACATTCGACGTCTTCACGCGTCGGTACGGACTGAACCGGGACGTGCGGCCGCTGTCGGGGGCGGGGTTCCGGCGGCCGGACCTGAGCGGCCAGCTCGGCCTGTTCGACGAGCCGGGACCTACGCTGCCGGGTGCAGGATGACGCAACGACATCGACGGATTCGCCGCTTCTTGAGGGCCTGACCGACCAGCAGCGGGCGGCGGCGACGGCGCTGCGGGGGCCGGTGCTGGTCTTGGCGGCGGCGGGCAGCGGCAAGACGCGGGTGATCACGCGGCGGGTGGCTTTTTTGCTCGAGCGAGGCGTGCCGCCGTGGTCGATTCTGGCGCTGACCTTTACGAACAAGGCCGCGAAAGAGATGCGCGAGCGGATCGCGTCGCTGACCGGCGGCGATGGCTCGCGGGCGACGCGGGGGCTGATCTGCACGACGTTCCACAGCCTGTGCGCCCGGCTGCTGCGGCGGTACGCCGAGGCGGCGGGCCTGCCGAGCGACTACTCGATCTACGACACGGCCGACCAGCTCGCGCTGGTCAAGCGGGTGATCGCGGGGCTGGATCTGAGCACGAGCAACTTCCCGCCGCGGTCGGTGCTCTCGACGATCAGCGCGGCCAAGAACGATCTGGTCGATGCCGAGGCGTACGAGCGGCAGGCGGGTGATTTCTTTTCGCGGAACCTCGCCCGGATCTACACGGGCTACGAGGCTGCGAAACGCAAAGCGGGCGCGGTCGATTTCGACGACCTGCTGCTGCACACGGCCAAGCTGCTTGCGAATGACACGGGCGTGCGCCGCGAGTGCCAGGACCGGTGGCAGTGGCTCTCGGTCGACGAGTACCAGGACACGAACCGCGCGCAGTTCGTCATCGCCTCGCTGCTGGCGGGCACGAAGGAAGAGCGCGGCGAGGACCCCAACATCTTCGTCGTCGGCGACCCGGACCAGGCGATCTACGGCTGGCGGGGCGCGGACATCACGAACATCCTCGAGTTCGAGGAGAAGTTCCCCGGCGCGCGGGTCATCCCGCTGGGCGAGAACTTCCGCTCGACGGAGCCGATACTCGCCGCGGCCGACACCCTGATCCGCAACAACCAGCAGCGGAAGCACAAGGATCTGTTTACGTCGACGCCGGGCGGCGCAAAGGTGCAGGTCACGCTCTGCCGCGACGAGCGGCACGAGGCGGAGCTGATCGTCGACTGGTTCAAATCCTTGGCCGAGAACGAAGATGCGCCGACGGCGTGGCGCGATATGGCTGTGTTCTACCGCACGAACGCGCTGAGCCGGTCGATCGAGGACGAGCTTCGCCGCGGCGGTGTGCCGTACGTCGTTGTTCGCGGCACGGCGTTCTACCAGCGCGAGGAGATCAAGAACGCGCTGGCGTATCTGCGGCTGGTGGCGAACCAGGCGGATGATGTCTCGCTGCTGCGGATCGTCAACACGCCGACGCGGGGCATCGGCAAGACGAGCCTGGCGGCGGCTCAGGTCTACGCGGGCGGGCGGGGCATCCCGCTGTTCGAGGCGCTCCGGCACGCCGGCGAGATACCCGCGATCAGCGCGCGGGCCAAGAACGCGATGACCGAGTTCGTGGCGATGATCGACGGCTGGACCGGCGCGGGATCGTTCATGGGCCAGAGCGTCGCCGGCAGCCTGCACGACCTGACCGAGCGTGTGGTGCGCGAGAGCGGCCTCGAAGCCCACTACGCCAATCTGGCCGCGAAGCACGAGGACGACGCGCAGCAGGGCGAGGACCGGCTGGACAACCTCGCCGAGCTGGTCTCGTCGGCGGCCGAGTTCGAAGAGAACTATGACCCGGCGGACGACCCGATGCGCTTCGACGAGGCGATCAGCGGCGAGTCGACCACGCCCGAGCTGCTCGGCGTGCTGCGGGCGTACCTGGAGTCGGTCTCGCTGGTGGCGGACGCGGACGCCGCGGATACCGAGTCGGGCGCGGTGACGCTCATGACGCTGCACGCGGCCAAGGGTCTCGAGTTCCCGGCGGTCGCGATGATCGGTCTCGAGGAGAACCAGCTCCCCCACTCGCGGGCGCACGAGTCCGAAGCGCAGCTCGAAGAGGAACGACGGCTGTGCTTCGTGGGCATCACGCGGGCGATGCGGGAGCTGCGGCTGTCGGCCGCGAAGTACCGGACGGTCCGCGGCATCAGCGAGCGGTCGATCCCGAGCCGGTTCATCGACGAGCTCGGCAGCGAGCACGTGCTGGTCAGCGATCAGTCCGACCCGCTGGGCGGGTACGACCTGGGCAACAGCCCGCCGACGTTTGGAACGCGCGGCGGCGGGCCGACGAGCGATCGGCCGCTGCTTCGGCCCGAGCTGAAAGGTGCCGGCCCGCGGGAGCACACATCGGCGGAAGAAGTTGCGCGGGCCGCGGCCGGCAACAAGGCGGCGGCGGGGCTGAGCGAGGGCACGCGCGTGCGGCACCCGCGGTTCGGTGTCGGCATCGTCCGCGGCGTCAGCGGCGGGGCCAACGCGCGGGCGAAGATCGAGTTCAACGCCGTCGGCGTCAAGACGCTGGTGCTCGAGTACGCCCGGCTTGAGACGCTCTAGGAAACTCGACGCAGGCTACGCCCGCCTTCGTCTCCACAAAAGCCCCGGCGTCAATGCACCAAACGCAAGCACGCTACCCACACCGGGCGATGGGATGGCCGTGACAATCCGAAACGAGTACAAACCCGACGCAGGCATAGCACTGCCCTGCAAGCCGAGGTCAGCGCGGTAATCCGAATCGCTCGGCGGGGCATTCGAGTTTCGCGCCTGCCAGAAGAACCGCCAGCGGAGATCGGCGAAGGCCGCCACGTCGCTCAGGTCGGCGAGGACCTCGCGGTTGCCGCCGTTGATGTCGAGCAGACCCCACGGGCTCGTCACATCCGGGTACTGGTTCAACGGGAATTCCGTGGCGCTGATCCCCTCGAACGCCGCCTCGCGGACACTCTCCGGCACGCCGCTGATCGTCTCGCCTCCCTCACCCGGCAGGCCCGGCACCGGAAGCTCGTCGGAGCTGTGGCCGTACTCCCACCACCCAGGGCCCTCGCCGTTCTTGTCCGGGTCGTAGAACCCCGCCTTGAGGAACTCGTCCACCGTCGGCAGGCGGAAGCGGGCGCCAGGGCTCGGCTCGATCTGGTCGTTCCGCGTCCCGTCTGGGTTCTCTGTGAACGTCGACACATCGTACACGCCGGACTCGAGCGAGGCCGGATCGCTCGTCTGGCCGTTGTGCAGCCAGTTGAGGTACATCGTCGCCTGACGGAACGAGACCGCGATCGGGATGTCGGCCGCGAACGAGAACGATTGGAGCTCGTGGACACGGTTGGTCGTCGAGCCGGGGAAGATCGGGTCCGCGCCCCAGCGGTTCGGGTCGAGGATGCGTTCAAAAGCCGGGTCCTGGGCGACGAAGAGGTTGAAGAACTCCAGCCACTCACGGGTGCTGACTTCCTGTGTGGTGATCCGGTAGCGGTAGTCGACGGAGCCGCGGCCCTCGAACGCGGTCGGGAACCCGAAATCGTTGATGTTGTTGTACCCGATGTTGCCCGGGTCGCCGATGGTCACGAACTCCATCGACGTCGGCTGAGCAGCGGCAGAGAACGCCACGGCAGCGGCGGTGATGATGTGGCCGGTTCGCATAGCCCGAACGTACACCGGTCTCATGGAATGACCAGCGAACGTGGCCCGAAACCGGTTGTTCAGCCGGCAGCTCGCAGTACGGCTTCGACGAATGCGCGGGTGGCGGCTTCGCTCTGGAGCAGGAAGAGCGATGGCTCGATGAGCTCGAGCTCGCTGATCAGCGGCGTGCCGTCGGCGGCAGGCATGGTGTCGAGCCGGGCGTAGAGCACGGGCTCGGACGCGAGCGCGAGGCAGCGGTCGAACAATTCGCGTTCTGTGTCGGTGACGGGCACGGCCTCGGAGACGCTCTCGTCGTCGTCGTGGAATCGGGGCTGCTTGACGATGGCGTGCGTGGGCTGGCCGGCGATCCAGACGGCGGCGCGCTCGCCGGTGGTCTCGACGCTTGGCATGAAGGGCTGGATCATGGTGTCGGCGGTCGTGGTGAGTTCGGCGAGGAACGCGGCAGCATTGGCGGCGTCGGTGCGCGCCGCGTCGCGGAAGCGGCGGGTGCGGGCGCTGCCGGCGGAGACGCAGGGCTTGATGACGATGTCGGTCCAGCTTCGGTCATCGAGCAGCGATGCGAGGTCGGAGTTGCTGGCGCGGTCGAAGAATGCTGTCGGCACGATCGGGATGCCGGCGGCTTCGAGGTCGCGGAGGTAGCGCTTGTGGGCGTTCCAGCGGACGACGGTGGGCGGGTTGAGCAGGCGGGTCTGGGTCGCGGCGGCGTCGCACCAGGCGAGGAAGTCGTCAGGGCGCTCGTGGTAGTCCCAGCAGGAGCGGAGGATGCAGGCATCGAACGCGGCAGGATCGGCAGATTCATCGTCCCATGGAAGGAGTTGGACGCTTAGGCCGGCCGATGACAGTTCGCTGAGCATCAGTTCCTGGTCCGGATCGGGCTCGGGCAGGACTCGACAGGTGACGATGCCGACCGTAGGAACTCGCATCAGGCGGGCCCGATGCCGCGGTAGAGCTGCTGGACACGCTCGGCCTGGCGCTTGCGGACCGCGTCAAGCACGAGCCGCGGCACGCGGAAGGCCTGCTCCTCAGCGGTGACGTTCTGGCAGTGCTCGTTGAGGCAGGCGTAGATGAACTTGAACGCGTCGCGCGGCTGGTGCATCTGCTCGAGGGCGTCGACCAGGTCCTGGCGGGTGACGTCTTCGGCGAAGAGATCGAGCAGCGACATGTGCTCGGCCTCGGGCGGTCGGCAGGCGCGGAGGCGGGCCTCGCAGAGGTCGTAGAGCATGGCGCCCGACCAGCTGAGCCGGTCGACCATGTTCTGCTTGTCGAGCCGGGCCTCCTGGAAGAACTGGCTTGACTCTTTGTAGAGCGCATGGCGGAGCTCGATAGGCAAGAGCATCTTGATGCCGACGCCGTCCTGCTGGAGGAACTTGTTGTTGAGCATGGGCCAGACGACGGCCCGCATGCGGTCGGCGTCGCCGTTGATCAGCGAGGGCTCGTCGACGCGGTCGACGACGACGATGATCGAGCGGTAGCCGAAGGCAACCAAAACCTGGCGGAGCCGGTCGAGCAGGGCGTAGCGGGTGTCCTCGGAGTCGGTGATGGGCAGGGCGCCGGGGTGCTTCTGGCGGTCGTCGATCTGCGCGAGGCTGCGGGCGAAGCCGTGCTCGGTGCGGGTGGTGACGCGGACCTGCTTGCGGACCTTTTTGGCCAGGTTTCGGTCGGCGGCGGCGTCCCAGAGCACACGCTTGAAGAGGAAGAAAAGCCAGGCGGCGAGCGCAACAAAGAAGAGCGAGTTCCAGATGACGCTGGCCTCGCCGTTGCCGAGTGTAAAGAAGCCGACGACGACTGCCGCGGGCAGCAGCCAGCCGGCGTAGGCCAGGCCGGCCCAGACGATGGCGGCCGGTGGCAGGCCGACCTTGAGTGCCTTGCGGAGCTTGGTGGTGCGGTCGTCGGCTCGCTCGGCCCGATCGTAGACGGCTTGAAGCAGAAGCAGGTCGCGCTTGCTGGTCGGGTCGAGGCCGCGGGCGCGGCGGCGGACGCCCTCGCCCAGGTCGGTCGAGCGGCCGGTGGCGGTCTCGCCGACGATGGTGTCGACGATGCCGGGGATGGCTTTGAGCAGCAGGCCGTCGATGTGGTCGACGAGGCGGAGCTTCTTGAGAGTGTCCATGACGTCGCCGCCGCGGGCGCGTTCGTGGAAGCGGTCGAGGATGCTGTTGAGCTCGTCGTAGGCGATGAGCATGGCCTTGCCGTCGGGCTGGGCCTTGTTGTGGCGGGCGATGGCGGCGGCGATCTGGAGTCGGATGGCGGTCTTGCCGCTGCCTTTTTCCCCGAAGACGATCGAGGTGCTGGGCCGGTCGAGCTGGCCCAGGACCTTCTCGAAGTCGGAGTGGCTGGAGGCGGGGAGGGCCTGGTCGCCCTCGACACCGATCCTAGAGAAGACGGCGTCTTGTCGGGCCTCCTCGCCGCGGAAGGGGTTCTCGTTGATCGACCAGTGCTCGAAGAACTGCGTGAGGTTCATGGTGGTCCTCGGGGGCGTCGGGCGGGCTGGATCGGGCGGGTTGGATCGGGCGGGTTGCCGCGTGCCCTAGAGAGGCTATCGGCTCGTTGGGATCAGTGCGCCACCCTGGTGCCGAGCATGGGGGCGATCTGTTCGACGACGCGGTCGAGGGTGGCGCGGTCGCGGGCTTCAAGGTTGAGCCGGAGGAGTGGCTCGGTGTTGCTCTTGCGGACGTTGCACCACCAGCCGCCGCGTTCGAAGCAGTCGATGGTGACGCCGTCGAGCTCTTCGATGTCGCCGTCCTCATCGGAGCCGGGGCCGAACTCGTCTTTGATGGCCTCGATGGCTTCGTCCTTTTCTTCGTTCTCGAAGTTGATCTCGCCGGACTGGACGTAGCGGCCGGCGATCGGGGCGACGAGCTCGCTCATTGTGGCGTCGGAGGCGGCGAGGACGGTCAGGACGGTGGCCATGGCGATCGCGCCGGAGTCGGCGTTGAAGTTGTCGCGGAAGTAGAAGTGGCCCGAGAGCTCGCCGCCGAAGCAGCCGCCGGACTCGGCCAGGGCCTGCTTCATGAAGACGTGACCCACGCGGCCCTCGAGCGGCTTGCCGCCGGCCTTTTCGATCTCCTCGGCGACCGCTTTTGATGAACGCAGGTCGTAGACCACGGTCGTGCCCGGGCTGTCCTTGAGAAAGTGCGGGGCGAGCACGGCGGTCAGGTGGTCGCACGCGACGATGCCGCCGTTCTCGTCGACGACCACGCAGCGGTCGGCGTCGCCGTCGAAGCAGAGTCCGAGGTCGGCCTTGTGCTGGACGACGGCCTGCTGGAGCTGGGCGAGGTTCTCGGCGACGAGCGGGTTGGGCTCGTGGACGAACTCGCCCTTGGAGTTGTCGAAGTTGAGCTCGACGATCTCGAGCCCGTCGATGGTGGCGCCCTTCTTGCCGAAGATCTTGGGGACCATGGTGCCGGCCATGCCGTTGGAGGCGTCGATGACGACCTTGATGGTTTTGCCGTTGAGGTCGAGGAAGCTGAGGACGTGCTCGGCGTAGGCCTCCCAGAGGTCGCGCTTTTCGGCGCGGCCGGCGCCGTCGGGCTTCTCGGTGCTGTTGGCGCCGGCCCGGTCGACCATGGCCGCGTGCTTTCTGATCTCGCCGAGGCCGGTCGCCTCGCCGGCGGGCTTGGCCTTGCGCTTGCAGATCTTGAAGCCGTTGTACTGCGGCGGGTTGTGGCTGGCGGTGGTCATGATGCCGCCGGCGCAGTCGTAGAAGTTGACGGCGAAGTAGATCAGCGGGGTGTCGCACAGGCCGACGTCGATGACATCGCCGCCCTGGTCGGTGATGCCCTTGATCAGCCGGCCGACGAGCGTGGGGCTGCTGGTGCGCATGTCACGGCCGACGACGAGGTTGCGCATCATCGGCGTGGTGTCGCCGTCCGCGGCGGCGGACTCGATGAGGTACTGCGACGCGCCGTAGCCGATCTGCCAGGCCATCTGGTCGGTGAGCAGGTCGGGATAGGTGCCGCGAACGTCGTATGCCTTGAAGACTCGGCCGAGCATGGTGTCCCCTCGAAAGCGTGGTTGGCATCGGCCGCCGTCGCGACCGGAACGAACACGGTAGACAAGGCCTCGACGATAGTCTTGTTTGTTGCGATTATGTTCGGTATTCTGCTTCCAAGTTGTCCGGCGGCGGTTCGATTATCCGGGGCGCAATGCCGGGCGGCAGGGCGCGGAGGAACCGCTTGCCGTAGGACGAGCGGATGAGGCGGGGATCGAGCACGGCGACGCGGCCGCGGTCGTCGGCGCTGCGGATGAGCCGGCCGAAGCCCTGTTTGAAGCGGATGATGGCGCGGGGCATACTTTCGTCGCGGAACGGGTCGCCGCCGCGGTCTTTGATCATCTCGAGCCGCGCTTCGGTCAGGGGTCGATCGGGCGGGTCGAATGGCAGGCGGGTGATGACGACGTTGCGGAGCGTGTTGCCGCGGACATCGACGCCCTGCCAGAAGCTGGCGGCGCCGAAGAGGACCGACCTCGGATCGTTCTGGAACCTGTCGAGCAGCTCGGACCGCGAGCCGTCGCGGCCCTGGGCGAGCGCCGGCATGCCCTGCTCGCGGAGGTCGGCGTCGAGCAGGTCGGCGACGGCGTAGAGCGCTCTGAAACTGGTAAAGAGCACAAACGCGCCGCCGTCGGTCGCTTCGACCTGTCGCAGCACGCTCTCGGCCAATTCGCGGTGGTAGCGGTCGCTGCCTGCCGGGCCGGGCGAGGGCATCGTGGTATCGACGTAGAACTCGATCTGCGCGGCGTGATTGAAGGGGCTTCCGAGCTGGACGACGCGTGCACCGGCGCAGCCGAGGCGCTCGATCACGTGCGCGAACGCGGTCTCGGCCCGCTCGGCGGGCTCGCCCTCGACCTTGGCGCGGGTGGTCAGCGTCGCGCTGGCGAGCGTGACCGAGACCGGCCCGGACCGCTCGGGTTGCTCTTCATCGCCAGACGAAGAGGGCATCGTCGGCGCGAACAGGTGCTCGTTGAGGAGCGGGCCGACCTCGATCGGCGAGCAGGCGAAGCTGACGCGGGTGCGCCCGCCGCCGGCCCGGCCGCCGGTGACCTCGACCCAGTACGCACAGCCCGGCAGTGATTGCGTGAGCAGGACTTCGGTCGAGTCGGCGATGTTGGACGCGCGCTCGGCGTAGGCATTGAGCTCGAACTTGTCGGCTTCGACGATCGCAAACTCGCGCAGGCCGCGCAGCGCCACGGCCAGCTCGCGGAAGGCGGGGCTGACGATATCGTCGATGATGCCGGCCTCGCGGACTCGGCCGCTGCTGCCGCGGCCGTCGCGCCAGACCATGAGCGCCTCGAAGAAGGCCCCCGAGGCGTCGCGCGCGTTGCGGACATGCCGGATCGCCCGCTCGACCGGCGCGGTCTCTGTGGTGTTCGTCGCCAGGTTCGGCAGGTAGCCCTTGGCGCCGCGCTCGACGAAGAGCGAGCCGAGCAGGTGGTTCACGCGGCCCTCGGTCAGCGAGACGACGAAGTGCTCGCTGGCGACGTCTTCGGCCATGTGCGCCTCGTCGAGGATGACGTGGTCGTAGCGCGGCAGGAAGCCCACGGCGCGCGAGCGCAGCGCCAGGTCGCTGAAGAACACCGCGTGGTTGCAGATCAGCAGGTTGGCCTTTTCCATCTTCCGGCGGGCGCGCTGGTAGAAACAGATCTCGTGGTTCGGGCACCGCCGGCCCATGCAGTTGCCGCTGTCGGACTGGGCCCGGTCCCAGACGCCGGGCCGCTCGAGCTGGGGTAGGGTCGAAGTGCTGCCGTCGGTGGTTTCGGCGGCCCAGTCCTCGATCTGGTGGAGCGAGCGGCGCATGGCGGGGTCGGCGAAAAGCTTGTCTTGCCGCTTGCTGGCCAATTCCAGTCTTCGCAGGCTGACGTAGTTGCCGCGGCCCTTGACGAGCGCGGGCCGGAGCGGGGCGTCGGGATCGAAGGGGGCCGTGGGCGATTCGGCGTCGATTTCGGCGAGGCCCAGTGCGCGCTGGAGGACCGGGATGTCTTTGCGGACGAGCTGTTCTTGCAGTGCGATGGTGTTGGTGGCGATGACGACGGTCTCGCCGTGGTTCAGGCAGCGGTCGATGGCTGGCACGAGGTAGGCGTAGGACTTGCCGACGCCGGTGCCGGCTTCGGCGAGCAGGGTGCCGCCGGCGGCCATGGTTTTGGCGACGGCGCCCGCCATCTCGAGCTGCTCGGGGCGTGCTTCGTAGGTCGGGCCGAGGTGCGCGGCGAGGGGGCCGTCGGGGCCGAGGATGGTGTTGACCTGATCGGGCACGGGATCAGTCTACGAGCCGCGGCTGACGCCGAGGGGGGCTCGCTTCGGTTCGCCGTCACGTCGCGGATACACCCTGGGTGTTCGGCGTGATTTTTCGAGCACCACGATCTTGCCGGTGGGCGTGTCGATCGTGCCGGCGTGGGCGACATGGAGCATGTGCAGGGCACGCTTGGCTTCGGCCAGTTCTTCGTCGGCTTTCTGGCCCTTGATCAGCAGGACGAGCCCTCGCTCGCGGGCGAGGGGCACGCAGAGCTCGGCGGCGACCGAGACGCGGCCGAGCGCGCGGGCGCAGACGGCGTCGAACCGGTCGCGCAGCTCGCCGGCCGGGAATCCCCCAACCGTCTCGGCGCGGCCCTGGACGATGCGGAGATTGGCCAGCCCCAACGTCTCGGCGGCGGCGCGCAGGAAGTCGCACTTGCGGCCGGTGGCCTCAAGAAGGGTGATGTCGATGTCGGGGCGTGCGATGGCCAGCGGGATGCCCGGCACACCGCCGCCGGCGCCGACGTCGCAGAGGCTGAGGCGGTCTTCCGCGGGCGAGGCTTGTTCGAGTGCGGGCAGCAGCGTGAGCGCGTCGAACGTGTGCTTGAGCCAGGCCTCGGCAGGATCGCGGATCGCGGTAAGGTTGGTTGTTGCGTTGGTGTCGTAGAGCAGGCGGAGGAAGTCGGCGTGCCGGGCGAGTTCGTCGAAAGCGAGCTCGAGCCCAAAGTCGGAGCAGGCGGTTTGGAAAGCGTCGGTCGGCGGGGGGATAGCTGTCATTGGTAGTACTCGTCGTCGACGCCGCGGACGAGCGGAGCCTGGATTCGGCGGAGGCCCACGTTGAGCACGAGCCCGGTCATCAGCCAGCAGGTGAGCATACTCGAGCCGCCGTAGCTGATAAATGGGAGTGTGACGCCGATGATCGGCAGGAGGCCCACGGTCATGCCGATGTTGATGATCGCCTGGACCGCGATGAAGACGGCGAGTCCGACGACGATCACGCGGCCCTGCGGGTCTTTGCAGGCGACGGCTACGCCGATCGCGCCGACGGTCCAGAGCATGTAGAGCAGCATGGTGGCGACGCCGCCGATCAGCCCGAAGCGGAGCGTGATGACGGCGAAGACCATGTCGTTGTGGGCTTCGGGCAGGCGGTTGTAGCGGACGAGGGCTCGGGTCTTGGCATCGTTGGTGCCGGCGATGCCGCCGGCGCCGACGAGCCGCTGGGCGGTGAAGCTCTGGAAGTTGATGTCCTGGGCGCCCTCGTCGGAGCCGCGGAGCTGCTGGACGATGGCGATGAACCGGCGCTGCTGGTGATCGCGGAGCAGCGGCCAACTCGCGGGCGCCGCGAGCGTCGCGATAAAGACGATCAGCACCAGGTGCCGAAGGCGAGCCCCCGCGGCGAGCAGCATCGCAAACAGGCTCGGCACATACAGCGAGGCCGAGCCCAGGTCGGGCTGGAGCGTGATCAGGCCGACGGGCACCGCCGCGATCAGCCCCGGCGCGAGCAGGCCGGTCAGTTGCATGTGCTCCCGGCGATAGCGCAGGTAGCCCGCGATCACGAGCACGAACGCGATCTTGGTGACTTCGGCCGGCTGGAAGTCGGCGACGCCAAGATCGATCCAGCCGCGGGCGCCGTTTCGCGGCGTCACGAGCCAGGACGGGACGAACGGCAGCAGCAGGAAGACCAGCAGCGCGACGCAGAGCACGTAGCCGGGCCAGGCAAGGAAACGGAACCATCGGTAGTGCGGGATCGCGGCGGCGAACGCGGCGGAGAGGCCGACAATCAGGAAGACGGCCTGGCGGATCGAGGTGCCGGAAGGGCTGCGGTCGGGGGTTGGCGCTTCGGCCAGGTCGATCGCGTAGAGCCCGATGAGCGAGAGCGCGAGCGAGGCGAGCACAGTGATCCACGCGGCGTTGACGACGGTGAGGGATTGGCGGAGCGAGCCGAGGCCGCCGAAGGTGCCGCGGACGATGGACTCGATCCAGCCGAGGCTCACGGTGTGTGCTCGCCGGGGTTCAGAGGTAGCCTTCGTCGATCAACGCGTGGACGATCTGGTTGGCGATCGGTCCGCTGACGCGGCCGCCGCTGCCGCCGTATTCGGCCACGACGGCGATGGCGTATTCGGGCCGCTCCCGGCCGCAGAGCAGTGTGAACCACGAGTGGTCGCCGCGGCGGAGGACCGCGCCGTCGATGACCAGATCGGTCGCGGTGGCGGTGCCGGTTTTTCCCCAGACGGTCACGCCGGGGGCGTCAAAGATCTCGAATCGTTCGCCGGCTTGTCCGAAGCCGATCGAGTGCGCGGTGCCGCGCGGATCGTTGACGGCAAGCCAGAGGCCGCGGAGCGTCTCGGCGAGGATGCCGGGGTCGTAGCCCAGATCGGTGCCGATGTTGTACTGGCCGGCGACGAGCGCGGGGGGTACGCGGACGCCTCCGCGGCCGAGGGTGGCCATGGCGTCGGCGGCGTGCAGCGGGGTCCACGCGACGGGTCCCTGGCCGATGCCCATCAGGATGGCCTCATCGGTGGTGACGCGGCCCGACCCGCGGGGGCCGAGCCAGCCGCGGTGGGCGCCGGGGATGGGCAGATCGATCGGTGTGCCGACGCCGTAGTCGCGGTAGAGGTCGAGAATGCCCTCGCGGCCGAGCCTGCGGCCGAGCTCGTAGAAGTAGATGTTGCACGAGACTTTGAGCGCCTCGGCTGGATTGGGGGCGTGTCCAAGGTCGATGTCGTGCGTGCTGCCGTAGGTCTTGTAGATCCAGC
>JBCDEF010000053.1:0-14840 GCA_039179915.1 Planctomycetota bacterium
CGCCGATCTGCCTGACCTGCTGCGAGCCCACGTACCCGGATATGGGGGGTGATGCGGTTGTGAGGGGTCATCAACTCTGGGATGGAATTGGGTTTCAACGGGCATCGCATCGGATACACTCAGAACGTGACGGATGTGGGCGGTCAAGACAGCAGGGTCCCGGCGGACGGGGGTGTTCGAGACGCCCTGAGGTGCCTTTTTTTGGAGGAGCCGGCGATCGGCTTTGCGGTCGTGAACGAGCACGGGAAGGTCTGCTTCTGCAACGCGCGGTCGGCTTTTCTTTTTGCAGAATCCACGCCTGAGTCGTGCATCGGAAAGAATTTCGTCGAGCTCTTTGGCGAGGAATGGGCGACGCGGCGGATCGACATGCTGCGGCAGATCATCGCGTCGGGCAAGCCGGCGATCAGCCGGCACATCCGCTTCGGCCGCCGCATCCAGAGCACCGTTCGGCCGCTGCGTCTTGATGATCAGGACGACCAGTCGTTTTTGGTCATCACGGTCGAGGGCGAGCACGAGCCGGACGACCCGTCGAAGTTCGAGATCATCGAGAGCGACGTCGTTCACCTCGGGCCGCTGAACACGCTGACGCGCCGGGAGCTCGAGGTGCTGGCCTTGGTCGGACACGGGCTGCCGACCGCGCAGATCGCATCGCTGATGCACCGGTCGCCAAGAACCGTCGAACGGCACCTTGATTCGATCCGGGCGAAGCTCAACGGCGCGAACCGTGTCGAGCTGGCCGCGTTCGCGCGGCGGGCGGGGCTGCGGGTCGAGGACGCCGACAAGGCGAGGGTGAACTGATGCGTCGGGGTCACGAGCCCGGCCGAGTACGGATCGTGGCCGCGTGAACGTCGTCGAGAAGCTCAGGCAGCTGCACAGCGACATTATTGCCGCGGAAGACGGGTTCAAGGTCGTCGATGCGTGGTCGCTCGCCGAGCGGCTGCTGGCCCGGCTGCCCGTTGATGCGGGGCAGACGGCCGCGGCCTGCCGGGCGAAAGACGCGGATGCGCTCGATGGGCTGATCGCCTCGCTCGAATCACCCGGCTCGACGGAAGCGGCTCCTCCGCCCGCGGCCGAAGGCCGCTCGTTCTCGCACGACGACAAGTCCGCGGCGATGCGGGCGTTCAAGAAGCGTCTGAAGCTTGCCAAGCTGAATGATGAATCACGGCTCGGCGGCCGGTATACATCGGGCGGGAAGACCTCGGCGATCGGCGCGATCCAGCCGCCGGACGGGTTCCCAGCAGCGATGTGGCCCGCGCTGGTCGCCGAGGGTCGGCTGCGCGACGCGGGCCAGGGGTTCTACGCGTTGCCGTCGCCATCGTAGATGCACGCGGCGACAACGCCGCGAAGGCGGTAGGCTGTTTCGACGATCAGCAAGAGGCCGCCGCCGTGACGATGAATTTGCTGCTCGAGAACGTGCTCAGCCCGCCGGTGCTGTTTTTTGCGCTCGGCATGTTGGCCGTGGCGGCGCGATCGGATCTGCACATCCCGGATCCGCTCCCCAAGCTGTTCAGCCTCTACCTGCTCTGGGCGATCGGGTTCAAGGGCGGCGCGAAGCTGCGGGAGGCCGGGCTTGATCTGTCGGTGGCGCTGCCGATCGGTGCGGCGGTGGTGCTGAGCATGCTGACCCCGATTCTGTTCTGGCCGGTGCTCCGGCGGATCTTCAAACCGGCGGACGCGTGCGCGATCGCGGCGAGCTATGGCTCGGTCTCGGTGGTCACGTTTATCACGGCGGAGAATTTCTTGGCAGCGCAGGACGTCGCCGTGGGGAGCTACATGGTCGCGGCTCTTGCGCTGATGGAGGCGCCGGCGATCATCGTGGGCGTGGTGCTGTACCGGATGCAGGCCCGGAAGCAGGACCCGACGCAGAAAGCCGGGATCGGGCCGCTGGTGCGCGAGGCGGTCGTCGGCGGGCCGGTGTTTCTGCTGCTGGGCTCGCTTGCGGCCGGGGCTCTGTCGGGAGAACGGGGCTGGCAGACTCTGCAGCCGTTCTGCGAGGATATTTTCCATGGTGTACTGGTGCTGTTCCTGCTCGAATCGGGCATGACGGCCTGCAAGACGCTGCGCGAGTTGTCTGGTGTCAAGCGCAAGGCTGTCGGTTGCGGGGTGGTCATGCCGCTGATCAGCGCGGCTTTGGCGATCGCTGTGGGCCGTCTGCTGGGGTTGAGCGTGGGCGATGCAACCCTCTTGGCGGTGCTGGCGGCCTCGGCGAGCTACATCGCGGTGCCGGCGGCGTTGCGGCTTGCAGTGCCCGAGGCCAACGCCGGGCTGTACATGCCGATGTCGCTGGGCATCACGTTCCCGTTCAACATCGCGATCGGGATCCCCCTGTACCTGGGGATGATCCGGTGGCTCTGGCCCGCGGGCTGAAGTGATTTCGCGGCCCCGCCGCTGGCGCGGATGGGATATCCTGCCCACCGGCCCGATCGACGGAGGGGCCGATGATCATGGAGGAGGCGAGCATGGATGCTCCGATGGTTCAGACCACACCGACGGCCCGCGCGCTGCTCCGCACGCGTCATGAGATCGTCGGCCAGACGCCGCTGGTGCAGATCGCCGGTCCCGGATCGGGCTTCGAGGCCGGTCCCGGCGGCGGGCTGGACACCGGCGTGTGCCGCATCCTTGCCAAGCTCGAGCACCTGAACCCGACCGGGTCGGTCAAAGACCGCGTGGCGGGTGAGCTGGTCGCCGAGGCGGAGTCATCGGGCCGGCTGCGGCCGGGGATGACCATCGTCGAGGCGAGCTCGGGCAACGCGACGATCGCGATCGGCGCGGTCGCCCGGCAGCGCGGCTACCCGGTCCTGGCTTTCGTGCCGCGGAAAATGACCGAAGAGAAGCAGCGGCTGCACGCGGCGATGGGCGTGGCCTGCCGGTTCTTCGACCCGGACCCGAGCGACCCGTTTACGAACAACCGCCGGGACGAGGCGCTCGCGCTCGCAGCTTCCCAGCCGGACCGGTTCCTGACGTTCGACCAATTTTCGAACCCGATCAACATCCGGGCCCACGAGCGGGGCACGGGCGCTGAGATCTGGCGGCAGTCGCGGCAGCTCGGCGGCGGGATCGATGCGTTCTTCGGCGGGGCGGGCACGGGCGGCTCGCTGGTGGGCATCAGCCGCGCGCTCAAGCGGCCTGGCCGCATGCCCAGGCTCCAGGTAACGATGGTCGACCCCGAGGGCAGCACGCTCACCGCGCGGGCGCGGGGCGAGCTGCCGGCCGAGCGGCATCAGGACGCTCCCGATGGCCTGGGCGAGCGGTTCATGCCGGGCAACCTTGACCTTGGCGTGGTTGACAACGCGGTTTACGTCTCGCGTGAGCAGGCGGTCCGGTCGTGCGCCGAGCTGGCCCGGGCGACCGGGATCCTGGGCGGGCCGTGCACGGGCTACACGCTGCACGCGGCGGCCGAGTGGTGCCGGCAGCAGACCGAGCCGAAGACGGCGTTGGTGCTGGTGTGCGACCGGGGCGAGAACTATCTCAGCGACCCGCAGTTCGCGGGCGCGCTCGAGTCGGTGTACGCCGACGAGCAGGCCGCGATGCACGCGGCCGCGGCGGTCTGAGGCTCGGCATGGGACATCGCCGCACGCTCGCCGAATCGATCCGTGACGCGCACGATGCGCTCGGCGCGTTTCTCGATAACGCGGCCAACCTCGACCGGCTCGAAACGGTCGCCGACGCGATGGCCGACTCGCTGCGATCCGGCGGCAAGCTGCTGGCGGTGGGCAACGGCGGGTCGTGCTGCGACGCGATGCACTTCTGCGAGGAGCTGACCGGCCGGTTCCGCGACGAGCGCGAACCGCTGGCGGCGATCGCCTGCACGGATCCCGGGCACCTGACGTGCGTCGCGAACGACTACGGCTACGACGCCGTCTTCGAGCGGTGGGTGCGGGCGCTGGGCAAGGCCGGCGACGCGATCGTGCTGCTTTCGACCAGCGGGAACTCGACGAACATCGTTCGGGCGAGCGAGGCGGCGGGTGAGCTGGGCATCACGCGGGTGGCGCTACTGGGCAAGACCGGCGGCGCGCTCGCCGGCGCGTGCGAGCACGAGTGGATCGTGCCCGGCGCCACGGCCGACCGGATCCAGGAGATCCACATGCTGATCCTGCACACGCTGATCGAGGGCATCGAGGCCCGGCTCGCCTGACCGATCGGTCGTCAGCCGACCAGCGATGCGGCGAGCGCCGCGCGGTTCCGCGGCCAATCGACCACACGCAGCACGGGCACCGTGAATAGCCCGGCGGCCCTGTCGGCGATCGCGGCCTCGTGGGCATCGGAGGAGGCGACCACGGCTTCGAGGCCGGGCCGGCGGGCGGCGTCGGCGGGCGGCATGACGGGGATGCCGTCGATTTCGGTGTCCTTGGGCGAGTCGTCGGCGATGCAGAGCACGCGTATGCCGCGGTCGGCGAGCGAGGGCAGAACAGCCGAACGCGTGAACGCACCACCGCCATAGAGGGCAACGCGCTGGACGCCGGCGAGAACGAGCTCCAACGCGAGCCGGTCGGCCAGGCCGCGCTTGACCGGGTCGGGCATGGACGTCGGGCCCACCGGCGGGCGCTGGGCGATCTCGGTGGGCACATCGGGGTGGTGCCAGGTGTGGCGGACGGTCTCTTCCCGCGGCCGACGAGCAAGGCGGGCGACACGCGCCGCGGTATGGTTGACCTCGATGCGGCGTTCGGTCTGTTGCTCGGGTGCGAGGCGACGGGAGGCCTGGAAGTGCTCGATGACCGGGCTGATGTGCTTGCGCGCCGGCTCGTCGAAGATCATCGCGTGGCTCGGCGGAAGCCAGAGTGTGCGGAGCTCGGCCCGGCAGGCGAGCGCTTCCCAAGCCGTGTCGAGGTGGATCTGCTCCCCGATGGTCGGCTCGGTCTCGACACGGTGCAGCCAGTCGTCGAGCAGCATGCCGGCCAGTGCGGTGCTGTTGAAGAAGACCGTTCCTGAGCCGAAGGCCCAGCCGAGGAAGCATCGGACGGCGAAGTCGGCGTCGATGCCGGCGAACAGGTCGGGCCGCGCATGGACACGCGCATCGGCGTCGAGCCAGAGGACCGGGCGGCGTGCGTCTTGCCATGTCTCGCGGATCAGGCGGACCTTGCGGCCGCAGTTCTCGATCCACGATCCGGTCACCGGCAGACCGGTGACGCGGTGCTCGAGGCCGAGCGCATCGAGCGACGCGATCAAGCCCCGGGCCTCATCCTCGTAGGGTGTGTCTTTGGTGTAGTAGCTGACGATCAGCGGCAGTTCGCCGTGTGACTCGCTCGGCTGCGCGGATTCAGCGGTGCCCCCCCACCACAGGTGCGGGCCGGGGTAGTCGGGGCATGAGCCGGCGTGGCCGTGGGCGGTGAGCGTCTGCTTGCCCCGGTCGTACCAGGGCCGCTGGGCGTCGTGCAGGACGATGGTGCCGCCGGGCTTGAGCAGCGAGCGGGCGTGCTCAAGACATGCATCGCGCGCGACGCCGTCAACGAGGATGACATCGAACGGATCTCGATCATCGGCCGCGTGGATGTACTCGCGGAGCAGGTCGGGCCGTTCTTCGCCTGCCGAAGCGTTGGGCCCGAGCGTGCCGGTTGGAACACGGAGGATCTGCTCGCAGCGGTCGAAGGGCGCGAGCATCTGCTGCACGCGGTCGAACCAGGCCGCGTCGTGCTCGACCGAGAGCATGCTGGCGCCCTCGTGCAGCCGCTCGGCGAGCCACACGGACGACGTCCCGGAGCCGAACTCGAGCAGCCTCCCGCCGGCGGGCAGGTGCTCGAGGATGATCTCGCGGTGCCGCTGACCGATGAGGTATCGCATCAGGCTGTCCTGCGCGATGCTGTGTGACAAAGGAACCCGTCGGCCGCGTTCGCCGCGGCATCGTGCAGGGCGCGGGCTTCGTCGGCGCCCCGCGTGACGCGCTCGACGAAGGCCCTGGCTTGCGGTGCTGCGTTGTCGAGCGAGCGGGCGAGGCTGGCCGTTGTGATCGCGCCGCGGTGCAGGTCGATCTCGCGGGCTCGGCCGTAGCGGGTCAGGCCACGATTGAGGTCGCCGGTCATGGGCCAGCCGAGTCGATCGGCGAGGGCGGCCCGGGCGTCGGCATCGGCGACCAGCCGTTCGTAAGCGACGACGATCGCGTTGTGCCGCTCGGCGATCCGGGGCAGCACGCGGAGCGGGTCGGTCATCCGCGCTTCGAGCCAGGCGAGCCGGGCGAGATCGCCGTCGCGCTCGCCCTTCTCGTGCAGGCTGATCGAGGCGGCGACCGGGTCGCGGAGCAGCACGACGATGTGCGCGGGATCGAGGCGGTCGATGGCCGGGCCGTGCAGGTCGGCACGGACTTCCTTTATCCCCCACCGCTCGGTCTCGCCGAGTGTTTCGATCGTCGCCCCCGGCCCGAGCGAGTCGGTGAGCTGGAGCCGGCATTCGCCGGTGGGCTCGGGCTCGAGCAGGTTGGGCTCCAGGAGCATCACCCGCTCGGGCGGGTCGTGGAAGAGGTTGGCCAGCACGGTGCTGCCGGAGCGGCCCATGGCGGCGATGTAGGCGTGGGGTCGGACGCGTGGAAGCCGTGGCATCTCGCAGATATCGGCAGGGCCGACCGGGAGGCACAATTTTGGACCCCGCGGCGGGTCACCCTACACTTGGATGTATACAGCACGCGCCCTCCCGAGCGTCCCAGATCGCAGACCAGATCGGGGCCCGCTCCGGGAAGAACGAGGTTCACCGCCATGCCGTTTTACACCCAGCTCGGATCGATCCCCAAGAAGCGACACGTGCAGTTCCGCCGGCCCGATGGGGCCCTGTACAGCGAAGAGCTCTTCGGCACCGAGGGCTTCGTCGGCCCGACCAGCACGCTGTACCACGTCCACCCGCCGACCCAGGTCTCGGGCTGGAAGCCGATCTACAAGTCCAAGCCCGAGTACGTCGAGCAGGACGTCATGCGCATGCGGCACACGATGACGCAGCACGTCAAGCCGCAGGGCGATCCGGTGACCGGCCGGGTGGTTTTGTTTGGCAACAGCGATGTCGAGATGGGCATCTGCAATCCGGCCGAGACGATGCCGTACCACTTCAAGAACGGTCAGGGCGACGAGTGCCTGTTTGTCCATTTCGGATCGGGCACGGTGCGCACCATGTTCGGCACGCTGAAGTTCGCCGAGAAGGACTACATCGTCATCCCCAAGGGAACGATCTACCACATGGAGTTCGACGCGCGGCCAGACGACGGCAGCGACAACGAGCGCTTCGGCGGGTACAGCAAAGCCGACATGCCCTTCGGCAAGATGGTCACGTTTGAGACGGCCAACGGGAGTCACATCCTGCCGCCGCCGCGGTACCTGAGCAAGCAGACGAGCCAGTTCCTCGAGCACGCGCCGTACTGCGAGCGCGACCTGGTGATCCCGTTTTCGGATGACGCCAATCCGCTGTGTCATGCCCCGCTCGACGGCTCGGCTGACCGCGATTACGAGGTGCGCATCAAGGCTCGCGACACGGTCCACAGCTACATGTACAGCTACCACCCGCTCGACGTCGTCGGCTGGGACGGCTGCTATTACCCGTATACGTTCAACATCGCCGAGTTTGCGCCGATCACGGGCAAGCTGCACATGCCGCCGCCGATCCATCAGACGTTTGAGGGTCACAACTTCGTGATCTGCTCGTTCTGCCCGCGGATGCTGGATTTCCATCCCGAGGCGATCCCGGTGCCGTACAACCACAGCAACATCGACAGCGACGAGATCCTGTACTACGTCGAGGGTAACTACAAGGCCCGCCGGGGGATCACCAGCGGCTCGATCAGCGTCCACCCGCAGGGCATCCCCCACGGCCCGCACCCGGGGACGGTCGAGAAGTCGCTCGGCAAGACGTACACCGACGAGCTCGCGGTGATGTGCGACACGTTCCGCCCGATGTTCCCGACCAAGGCGGCCGTGGACATGGACGATCCGAACTACCCGGACAGCTGGCGGGAGGACCACCACGCGCCCTTGCAGAAAGATGGGCAGAACGGGCAGGCGAAGCCGGGGGCAACGGTCAACACATGGGATTGAGGCTGTCCTAGCCGGTCGCGCGAGACTCTGCGACGCGAGCCCGGATTGCATCGGCCATCCCGCCGCTGTCGAGCGTGATCTTGCCTTCGAAACGTATTGAGGGCAATCGAGCCGACGCGAACGCGTCGTCTTTCTTGTCGTCGCGCTTGCGGTTTGTGCTGCGGCGATGGCTCGAATCGTCGAGTTCAATTACACAGACCGGCAGCCAATCGTCATCAACGAGTACGAAATCAGCGTGCTGACGGTTGATCGATTGCCACCAGCTGAACCACCTCTTTGCCTCCGGAGACCCCCGCTTTCCATTCGCACAATCCGGCTCGAGCAGGTCTGCAAGGTTTACCTTTGCAAGAACGCGGAGCGGACCGAGGTCATCCAAGAGTGAACGGGCCGCCCGTTCGAGATGGCGAGAGAAGTTGCGCTCGGCCTGCGTCAGCACAGCATCCTCTCGAACTCGGTACCGGCCCGCAGCGGTTGTTTCTGGACCCACGGCGTCGTCACTCGATGCCGCATCCCGCTGCTTCAAAGCGAGGTACTTTGTTGCCAACCACAGTGCAAGCAGCACCGGACCGAGGATCAATATGACGAGAATCAGCCCACCCATTTGAGCAGCATACCGCCACACTCGATCGTGTTGGAAAAGGAACTAAACAACCGCCGCCGTCGGCGTGACGGCGGCGGCCTGGGTTGAACACGTGTTTGTCAGTTCGCGAATTTGGGCGTGCTGCATGTCCGGATGCTGCGGACGTAGAGGAAGAAGTCGCTGCCGGTGGTGATGCCGTCGCCGTTGAAATCGCCGGCGGCCGAGCCGTTGGTCAGGCCCTGAACGAGGCTGGTCGCGAAGGCGTTGAAGTCGTCGGCATTGATCGCGCCGTCGTCGGTCTGGTCGACGGCCGTGCACCCGGGGTCGCCGCTGACGCGGGCGTCTCCGACGTCGGCGCCCTGGAGGTTGCTGGCCGAGAGCCCGTTGTCGAACAGGAACTGGCCGAACTCGGGCGAGACGAGCAGGTCGGCCTCGATGCCGAGGTGGGTGCCGTTGTCCACGAGGTCATTCGGGGCTGCGATGTCGAACAGGACGGCGGCGATGCCGACGGTGCTCTCGACGAAGAAGCCGCTGGCACCGTCGAGGGCATCGATGCGTGCAGCGTCAAAGCCGATGGTGAAGTTGCCAACTTCGACGGTGTCACTGTTGAAGAAGACCGAGCCCTCGTGCTCGATCGTGCCGCTGAAAGTCGTCAGGAAGCTGCCGAGGGTGTAGCTGAAGGTCGTCGGCAGCAGGTCGCCGACGGCGTCGCGGGGGTTGATGCCGAAGGCGACCG
Source organism: Planctomycetota bacterium (assembly GCA_039179915.1). Lineage (GTDB taxonomy): Bacteria > Planctomycetota > Phycisphaerae > Phycisphaerales > UBA1924 > JANQQZ01. Next base: position 9,323 of record JBCDEF010000053.1, read on the forward strand.
ATCCCGGGATCACCCCGGCGGCGAAGACGCTGTCGGAGACCGACGAGAAATCGAGCGAGGCGGCGGCGGCGAGCGTGGCGAAGTCGAGCGCGACGCTGGTGCGGCCGCCGACGATCTCGATCCCGTTGTCGGTTGCCGATGCCGACGCGGCGCTGCCTGCGGCGAGTGCCAGGACGGCGAGCGAGCGCAGAGATGGTTTGAACATATGAATTTTCTCCTTCGTCCCCCCACGGTCGAGTGACCGGTGTGGAACGCTCTTCGCGGCTGTGCGGCGTCCGGTTTCCATCGGATGCGTCGAGCCCGCGGATTGCGTTCGCGGCCGGTATAGTGAGCCGCACGGATGCTTCCAAACGCTGGGACAACCCGATCTCGAAGTCTGGCGCGAGCCGGTGCGCTGCGGTGTGCAGCGGCTGCACTGGCCGTTTTTGCCGGCCAAGCGATCGGTCAGGCGGATGGGCAGGCGATCGGTCAGCCAGTCGGCGAATCAGTTCCGCCGATCCGCCTGGCGATGGAAGCGGTGCCCGGGCGGGTCGAGGCGTCGGCATCGCGGGTCTGGGCGTGGTCGGCCGAGGCGAGCGACGGGTCGACGCTCCAGCGGGTCGTGCTCGAGCGGGATGTGCGGCTTCGGCTCGGCGGCTACGACCTGGCGGCCGATCGGGCCGCGCTCTGGCTCGCCTCGGATCCTGACGACAGCGAGCGGGTCCGGGTTGTTGCCTTTCTTGAGTCGGTCGACACCCCGGGCGCGGATGCAGCGGTCGCGGTGACGGCCGAGGACCTGCGGGTGCAGGGCGTGATCGATCTCGAAGAGCCGATCGCGCTGACCTCGGACCGGCTCCGGCCGCGGGCGCCCGGTGAGGCGGGCGAAGCCGAGGCGGCGGCCTTCTCGGCCCGTGCCGACCTGGAGTTCCGGCAGATGCTCGCGCCGCGAGAGATCGGCGGCGAGCCGGCGCGGGCGATCGAGCCAAGGCCCGCCGCGGGAGAACCGACGGCGGGCATCGACACGCCTCTGATCGGCGAGACCGGCGAGCTCAGCGAACCGGGCGACGAGAGTATCGATCCGGGCGCGGCGGCCGCCGAGACCGCGTTGCCCGAAACGCGAGACGCGCCGGCGCCGATCCTGCGGGCCGACGGGTTCATCACCCTCGCCGCCGACAACATCGTGCGGACGACCTCTGGTGGACGGGCGGCCGTGGTGCTCAGCGGCGGCATGACCGCGACCTACACCACCCCCGGCGCCCGGCTCAGCGAGACGAGAGTGCTCGAGCTGTCGGCCCAGCGGGTGGTCGTCTTCCTGGCCGAAGGCGACGCGGACCGGAGCCAGGGGACGAGCTTCGGCGCGTCCGAGATCGACGGGATCTACCTCGAGGGCGATGTCGTCGCCGCCGACGATGGGTATACGGTCCGCGGGCCGCGGGTTTTCTACGACGTCGCCCGGGACCAGGCCCTGATCCTCGATGCGGTCTTCGTCGTCGAGAACGCGGGCCAGGGCTTCCCGCTCTATGTCCGGGCCGATGCGGTCCGGCAGCTCAGCCGAACGGAATTTGTGGCGGACAACGCGCGGGTATCGAACGTGGCGTTCGCCAGGCCCAACCTGTCGCTGGGCACCAGCGAGATCACGATCACGCGTCGCGGCGTGGACCGGGACCCCGCGGAGGGGCCGGCGCGAGACGAGCGGCAGTCGGTTTTTGTCGATGCGAAGAACATCACACTCCGAGCGGGCTCGATCCCGATCGGCTATCTACCGCGGTTCCGGGGCGACCCGGAACGGGTGGCGCTGCGGAACATCCAGTTTGTCACATCGACGGGGTCTGGCGAGGAGCTGCGGACACGGTGGGACCTGTTCAGCCTCCTCGGCGTTGAGGCGCCCGACGGGGTGAGCGCGAGCCTGCTGGCCGATGCACTGTTCGACCGGGGTGGGGCGCTGGGCCTGTCGAGCAGCTGGGACCGCGGGCCCCACACCGGCGGGCTGCTGACCTACTGGATCTTCGACGATACGGGCACGGACGTCACGTCCAGCGGCGGGGAGATCGATCGCGAGGGCGAGACCCGCGGGCTGGTCCGGGGCGAGAACGTCACGAAGCTCCAGGGGCAGTGGACGCTGTTCACCGAGGTCGCTCACGTGACGGACGCGGCGTTTCTCGACGTCTTCTTCGAGGACCTGGCCGAAACCGGTCGGCAGTTCCAGACCCGGGCCCGGCTCCGCAAGCTGACCGAGCACTCGGCCTTCTGGATCGAGGCCACGACCCAGATCGACGACTTCACCCCCAACGAGTACCTCCTCCAGTCCGACGGGTACGCGGTGGAGCGGTACCCGGAGGCCTCGTACACGCGGCTGGCGATCGATGTCATCCCGGAGATGCCCGGCCTGCTCACCTACACGCCCGAAGCTCGGATCGGCTTCCTCCGGCTGCAATTAACCGATGCGACGCCCGCCGAGTTCGGGCTGGTCGAAAACTCCCGAGCGTTGGAAGCGCTCGGCATCAACTCGAACGACAACATCGCCGCGGCCCTGAGCGCACAAGGCTTCGACGAGTCGCCCCGGTTCCGGTTCGACACGCGGCACGAGGTCTCGGCGCAGCTCGACGCGGGTCCGGTGCAGGTCACGCCGTTCGTCGTGGGCCGGTTCACGGCGTACGACGACGATTTCTCCGACTTCGGCCCGGGCACCGGCAACGCCGCCCGCTGGTGGGGAGCCGTGGGCGTGACGCTGGCGACCACCGTCCAGCGGGTCTACGACGGCGCGTTCAGTCGGCTGCTGGACGTCAACCGCCTGCGGCACATCATCCGGCCGAGCTTCACGTTCTACCACGCCGAGGGCACCGTCGAGCAGGAAGAGCTGCCCGTGTTCGACGAAGAAGTCGAATCGCTCGCCGAGGGCACGATCTACCGGTTCGGCCTGGAGCAGACGCTCCAAACCAAACGCGGCGGGACCGGGCAGTCCTACTCCGTCGACCTGCTGACATTCGATACCGAGATCGTGTTCACCGGCAAAGACCTCGACCCGGAGAGCTCGATCGGCCGGTACGACCCGACGCGGCCCGAGCTCTCTCGGCTGAGCGACTTCATGACCCTCAGCGGCACCTGGCAGGCGACCGACTCGCTGAGCTTCGTCGGCGGGGTGATCTACGACTTCCGCGACGGCGTCTTCGCGACCTCAACCGCCGGTATCGTGCTCCAGAACACGCCCACGCTCTCGACGTTCTTGCGGTACCGGCAGCTCAACGAAGTCGACTCGACCCTGCTCTCGACAGGCTTCGACTTCGATCTTGGCGAGAAGTACAGCATCTCGAGCGAGGTGACGTACGACACGGACGACACAGACGTGCAGAGCGTGCGGGTCGAGGTGCTCCGTGACTTCCAGTCGGCCGTGGTCGGCACCTCGCTGGGGTTCAACAACGACAGCGACACGACGAGCCTGGGCGTGATCTTCCAGCCGCTGGGCCAGGGCGACGCCTCGCGGGCGGGCTTCGGCGCCGAGGGCGCGGGCCGGCGGAACGACTCGCCGCTGGGCGGCTAGCCCGGGCCTTCGCTGCCGTCCTCATCCGCATCGCTCGCATCAGCAGCTTCCTCTGCCGCTTCGAGCTGCTTCGCGTAGGCGACGCCGATCATGACGGTCGGCGGGAGGACCATCGCGCCCGCTTCGCTGGCGGCCTGGTCGAGGTTGCGGATCTCGCCGGCGTCGACCTTGAGCCGGATGTCCCGGGCCGCGTTCTCCCAGGCTTGGAACAGATACGCAGCGATCTGCCACTGCTGGTCTGTCCGCGGCCGATACCGGCTGAGCAGGGGCAGGTCGAGCGGGAGCACGATCGACCAGGTCTGGTCGCCCGGGTCGCGGACCATCGAGACGCCGAAGGGCGGCAGCACGGGCGCGCCGTCCCAGAGCAGCCCGGCCGCGTCGTCGGTGATGCTCACGGTCGTCAGACGGCCGCGGGCCTCTTCGAACGAGCTGAGCGGGCTGGCCAGCAGCTGTCGGACGGCGAGGTTGAACGCGCGGTCCCGCTCGCGGTTGTCCCGGTTCGGTCGGCGTCGCTGCTGGGCGAGGCCCTGGGTCACGCGGCCGAGGAAACCGGTCGCCTCGCCGCGCTCCGCGGCTTCTTCTGCCTCGGCGCGGAGCCGGTCGATCTCTTCGGGCATGCGCTGCTCGAGCGTTGCCGCGAGGCGGAGCAGCTCGTCGGCCATCGCACCCAGACGGGCATAGGCGGCCCGCATCGACTCGCTCTCGACGAACAGCAACTCATGGATTCGGCCGGCGTCGCCGGTCTCGACCATCGTGGCGAACGACTCGACCACCGCCTCGGGCGAGGAACGGTCGTAGACACGCGGCGCGGCCTGCCACGCCGGGACCAGCACGAACAGACCGACCGCCACCGCGGCGAGGAACCCCGAACCGAGCGCAAGGCGGAACATACCAAAGCGTATTCTCGCCTAGCATGAAGGATGCAGATCCGAGTCAACGGCGAGTCGAAAACCGTGCCCGAGGGCTGCACGCTTGAGGCGCTGATCGGCCTCCTGGGCCTCGCGGGCTCGGCCTGTGCGGCCGAGGTCAACAAGTCGCTCGTGCCCAAGCGGACCCGCGCCGAGCACCGCCTGGCCGAGGGCGATTCGGTCGAGCTGGTCACCCTGGTCGGGGGCGGCTGAGATGGCCCAGCAATCGCCATCGGCCCCAGCCGAGACCGAGCCGGGCGTGACGCCGCTGAGGATCAGTGACCGGACCTTCCAGAGCCGGCTGCTGGTGGGCACGGGTAAATATGCCTCGATGGAGATGATGCGCGACGCGCTCGGCGCGAGCGGGTCGGAGATCGTCACCGTCGCGGTCCGCCGCGAGCGGCTGTTCAACGACGAGGGCAAGAGCCTGCTGGAGTATCTCGACCTGTCGCGGTACACGATCCTGCCGAACACCGCAGGCTGCTTCAGCGCCGAGGACGCGGTGCGTGTGGCAAAGCTCGGCCGCGATCTGCTCGAGCAGGTCGACAACCCGGGCGCGAGCTGGGTGAAGCTCGAGGTACTCGGCGACACAAAGACGCTGCTGCCCGACCCGGTGGGCACGCTCGAAGCGACGCGCGAGCTGGTTGCCGACGGCTTCGAGGTGCTCTGCTACACAAGCGACGACCCGATCAGCGCGCAGCGCATCAAGGACGCCGGCGCGGCGGCGGTCATGCCCGCCGGCAGCCCGATCGGCTCGGGTCAGGGCGTGCTAAACCGGAACAACATCGTGCTGTGCCTCGAGCTTCTCAAGCAGGGCGACCCGTCGTACCCGGTGATCGTCGACGCGGGAGTGGGCGCGGCCAGCGATGTCAGCCTCGCGATGGAGCTCGGGGCCGACGGTGTGCTGCTCAACACCGCCGTCGCCCACGCCGACGACCCGGTCATGATGGCCCACGCCATGCGGCACGCGACCGTCGGCGGCCGGCAGAGCTACCTCGCCGGCCGCATCGCCAAGAAGCTCTACGCGACCGCGAGCAGCCCCATGGAGGGCGCGATCAGCTATATCCCCGGCGAGTGATCGCCGGGCACGCGC
>JBCDEF010000054.1:0-14692 GCA_039179915.1 Planctomycetota bacterium
CAACGTCGGCGACGTCGCCGGCATGGGCGCCGACCTCTACGAGTCGTACTACGGCTCGATCCTGGCCACGATCGCCCTCGGCGCCGCGGCCGCCTTCACCATGTCGCTCAACACCGACGCGCAGCTGACCGAGTTCGCCTTCATGCTCGCCGCGGCCCCGCTCTCGCTAGCAGGACTCGGCATCTTCTGCTCGATCATCGGCATCTTCACTGTCAAGGCCAAGGAGAACGCCAGTTTCGCGCAGCTGCTCAAGGGTCTGCACAAGGGTGTCTACGTCGCCTCGTTCCTCGTCGCGATTGCCGCGTTCGGCATGCTGTACCTCGTCCTGAACAACGGCATCGCCGGCCCGGCGCTCGCATCGGTCGGCACGAGCTGGTGGAAGCTGGGGCTCGCGATTGTCGTCGGCCTCTTGGCCGGCAACGTCATCGCCTACGCTACCGAGTACTACACCAGCTATGAGCACAAGCCTACGAAGCGCATCGCCGAGCAGGCCCTGACCGGGCCGGCAACGGTGATCATCGCCGGCATCGCCGAGGGCATGAAGTCGACCTGGGCCTCGCTGCTCGTGGTCGTCATCGCGATCATCGCGGCGTTCACGCTCGCCGGCGGCAGCGAGAGCTTCCTGATGGGGCTCTACGGCGTCGGCATCGCCGCCGTCGGCATGCTCTCGACCCTGGGCATCACGCTCGCCACCGACGCCTACGGCCCGATCGCCGACAACGCCGGCGGCAACGCCGAGATGACCGGCCAGCCCCCCCACGTCCGCGAGCGAACCGACATGCTCGACAGCCTCGGCAACACGACCGCCGCCACCGGCAAGGGCTTCGCCATCGGCTCGGCCGCGCTCACCGCGCTCGCGCTCTTCGCGGCCTATGTTCAGGTCGTCCAGACCCAGATCACCAGTCAGAGTGTGACGTTCTACGAGAAAGCCACGTACTCCGAACCCGCTCACAGCGAGCCATACGCGGTCTACGAGGGCTTCGGCAAGTTCGCCGTCGTCTTCCCGGGAGTCGAGGAAGACGGCTCCGATTTCGTCGACGGCGGCATGCTGGTCGATCGCACCCAGATCAATCGCGACGATTACAGCCACCTCGAAGTCGGCACCGTGCTCGACATCGTCTTCGATCACGACCACCACGACCACCACCACGACGGCGAAACCCCGGACAGCGAGCACTCGCACGCCTCGCACCACACCGGCGATCGCGTCTATTCGATCGAGATGGTCCTGGCGCACGGCGACCACAGCCACGACCTGGACTTCGACATCATCTCCAGTCGCAACGGATCGGTCCGCGATGTCCTTGCGTTCTATGACGTCACCATCACCAACCCGCGCCTGCTCGGCGGCATCTTCATCGGTGTGCTGCTCGCGTTTTTGTTCTGCGCCCTGACCATGAACGCGGTCGGCCGAGCGGCCTACGCGATGATGGGCGAGTGCCGCCGGCAGTTCAAGATCATGCGCGACGGCTTCCGCGCCTCGGGCATGTCCGAAGAGGACATCGCCAACCCCGAGAGCTGGCCCAAGCAGACCGTCGTCGACGGCAAGGACTACCCCGACTACGCGAACTGCGTCTCGATCTCGACCGCCGGCGCGCAGAAGGAAATGGTCTTCCCGGCCATCCTCGCGATCGTCGTGCCGATCCTGGTCGGGCTTGTTCTTAGTGTGCCGGGCGTGATGGGCCTGCTCGCGGGCGGGCTGACCTCGGGCTTCGCGGTCGCGGTCTTCATGGCCAACGCCGGCGGCGCGTGGGACAACGCCAAGAAGCTGCTCGAGTCCTACGGCCGCATCTCCGCCAACGACATGGTCAACAACGCCGAGACCCGAAACAAGGTGCCGGCCGCCGTCCGCGATGCCATCCTCGCCCGCGCCGACGAGATGGTCCAAACCGGCAATGGCGACGAGTACGTTTACGGCAAGGGCTCGGACGACCACAAGGCGACCGTCGTCGGCGACACCGTCGGCGATCCGTTCAAGGACACCTCGGGCCCGTCGCTCAACATCCTGATCAAGCTGATCTCGGTGGTCTCGGTCGTCTTCGCCGGCCTGATCGTCGCCTACGGGCCGATCATCGGCGCCGCCATCGGCCTCAACTGATCGCCTGATCCAATCAGCATCTCCAAGCCCCGGCCAGGCCGGGGCTTTTTCATGCGCCGAATCTGAGTGAAAGACACCCCCGAAGCCAAGGCAAGCATCCCGGGTCTGCAACGGGCTGATCCGGTGACCCAATCATTCAGAACGCAAAACGTTTGGCAGGAGGGCACAGCTATGGCCGTAGGATATCTCTGCGCAATCGCAACGTGCGCCGCCACCACACTCACCACCGGGCTCGGCGCCGCGTCGCTGCTTGACCACAGCGAGCCGCAAAACATCGTCGAGATCGCCGCTGGGAATGCCGATTTTGAGACGCTCGTCTCCGCGCTGACCGCCGCCGAACTCGTCGACGACATCCGGGATGCGACGAACATCACCGTGCTCGCCCCGACCGACGCCGCCTTCGCCGCGCTCGATCAGACCGCGCTCAACAACACGATCCGGCAGAACCCCACCGGGCGGCTGGCCGACGTGCTCAAGTTCCACGTCATCCCCGAACGGCTGACCGCCGCCCAACTCGCCAACCGACGCTTCGTGAACACACTCGACGGCCAGCGGCTCGAAATCAAGACCAGCGCCGGGCTGACCATCGGCGGCTCGGGCGTCGCCGCGGCCGACATCGAGGCTGACAACGGCATCATCCACGTGATCGACACGGTGCTGATCCCTGCCAAAGCAAACATCGCGGAAGTCGCCACCGAAGCCGGTCAGTTCACCACCCTGCTCGCCGCGGCCGAAGCAGCCGGCTTGGTTGACACGCTCGTTGGCGCCGGCCCGCTCACCGTCTTTGCACCGACCGACGAGGCCTTCGCCAAGCTCGGCGAGGCAACGATGGCCTCGCTGCTCGACCCCGAAAACCGAGGCACGCTGACAGACATCCTGACCTACCACGTCGTCACAGACCGTGTCTACGCCAACGACCTGCTCGCTTCGGGCTCCGTTGAAACCGCCACCGGCGAGGCGTTGGCCGCCGAAATCCGCGACGGTCAGGCTTTTATCAACGACTCACGGATTGTGGCGACCGATCTCGACGCATCCAACGGCGTGGTGCACGTGATCGATGCGGTGCTGATCCCCAGCAACTCCTCGTCCGACACCGCCGCGAGACCAACCACCGGCTCGGTGGAGGGTGTATTTGCCCTCGCGATCGAGCGTGGCGTGCCGCTCTTCAACCAGCACCAGCAGGCGGCTTGTGCCGCGATCTACGAGGTCGCGATCGTATCGGCGCTCGCGCTTGATACCGGCCTGACCGATCGCGAACGCGGCGTGCTCGAACTCGCCCTCGACCGCGGACGCTCTGAACGCGACGCCGCCGAGCGAGCCTGGATGTTCCGACGCGGGATGGACAACCTCCTCCGCGATGCACAGGGTGCGATGGAGCGGACCGCAAACCGCAACAGCCACTAGGTCGTGTCTAACGGCTCCAAGAGCCTGAGATATCTGCTGATGTAGGCGAGCTTGAGCATGGCGATGAAGGCGGTCGCGAGCTTCTCGAATCGCGTGCCGATGCGCGGTTCTCTTTGAGATGACCGACGCAACGTTCGACGACGTTCCGGCCCCGGAATATCCTTCGCCCGTCGCGTTCGAGCTGATCGGACCGCTGCGGGATGACACCCCAAATGCCGCGCCGCTGACACCAACGGCGCACACTCGGGTAGCTGTAGCCCTTGTCGCCGACCACGCCGTCTGGTCGGCACCATCGATATCGCCGTCCTGATCCTGGTCCGCGTCGACGAAGCCCATCGGCCGCCCGTACGGCGTGTACCGCACCCGCTCGAGCCGGCCGCGTTCGTCGTGGCCGACGACGTCGCCCCGCCAGTTCTGGAAGAAGATCCCTCGCGAGCCGAGCGTGCCGGCGGCGTCGGCCCACTCCTCGGCCGGCGAGGTCGACGCATTCCCATCGTCGTGGCGGTAGCGGGCGATCACGCTATCGAGCTTACTCGACTCGCCCCGGCCGTCCAAGCCGGCAGCGTGGTAGAGCGTGACCTCCTTGGGATCGGCGTCCCGCGTCGGCGTACCGGTCAGGACTTTGCGGTAGATCGCGATCGTCCGCCAGCGGTCGTCGTAGACGTGGTGGTACTCGACGTCATCGAGGCCCGCCGTGCCGTCGCGGTCCTCACGCCAGACGGTGCGCTGGTGCAGGCCGTTGTAGCGGTAGCGGGCCCGGACATCGCTCATGCCGAAGATCTTCAGCCGCGCACGCACCTCGGTAACTCGGCCGAAGACGTCGTAGGTGTACTCGTACGTGTCGCCGTCGTTGAGCATGTTGCCGTTGGCGTCATAGCTGGGGGCAGGTCACTCCGGCAGCGCGATACGTTTGGGACTACCGGCCCACTGATGTGCTTGGGGCCATCCCGCACAGCGGGCACGATCGCCTCGCCACACTCAGATACCCGGGACACGTGCTTGGATCTCCGATCCGAGACATCGATCTCGGCTATGGTGTTGTCGATGGCAGTGATGACCAGGTCAGCCGCATTGCCTCCATGCGATCCAACCTCATGTCTCCCGATATCGCCGATTTCAGCTTCATCGGCGTTGCTCGCAGGCGAGCGATGCTCCGGGCGGATAGCGAGATCGAAGACGCGCTCCAGTTTGCGACCGATGGCCCGAACGAGTTCGGCGGCTTGGACCCGTTCGGAAGGATCCAGAAACTGGTGTCGCATGCGGATGATCCCGGGATCACAGATCTCCTCAGTTGCTCCACCTACGCCTACGACGCGGCCGGTCAGCGCATCCAGTCTCGTCTTCAGCGCCCAAGTTCCGCGGGCAGCCACTATCTCTACATCGATGCCGACAGCACGTACGACGGCTTGGGACGCCTTGCACGCCATTCCATGAGCGGCTACAGCCATAGTGGACCGGGCACTGTCGATATCCGAGATGACATCTGGCACATGGACGCGCTCGGCAACTGGGACGGCGGTTCCGGGGCGGGGTCGCTCGCGATCTCGGACGCGGGGCGGCACCGGACCGGCAACCTGGACGCCTACGGCACGCCGTGGGCGCTCGCCACCGCGGACGCCACGGCCGACGAGCAGGGCACGACCTTCGCTGTTGACGCCACGAACAAGATCACCGACATCTTCCAGGACGCGGCGATCGGTGATGATCTTGCTCAGCCGCTCGCCGGCATCCCGATCTATGACGACGCGGGCAACCTCATCACCGATCACCGGTTCGTCTACCAATACGACGCGTGGAACCGTCTGATCCAGGTGAGCCAGGCGGTCCCGGGCATCGGCGGCGTCGTGCACAACGGCCCGCTCGTTCGCCAGTACACCTACGACGGCCTCGGGCGACTCGTGTGAACGAGCTCGGCCAAGCGGACCTCCGGTACGGGGCAGCCCGCGACCATCAACGAGATCACCCGGCACTACTACGACGGCTACCGGCGCATTGTGGATGTTGTCAGCGACGGTGTCATCACGCTCGGCGGCGCGACGGCCTCGCCTCTGCTCCAGACGCTCGCCGACGCGAACACGCCGGCCGGGGCCGCTGTTGACCCTTCCAACACCACGGCGTCGTTCGAGGAAGCGCAGGACCTTGAAGGTATCGCAGCCGAACGCCAGGTGCACCGCGAGTACGTGTGGGGCCCGGGCAACAACGGGTACGACGAGCTGATCGTGTGCTACGACCGCGACGGCAAGGCCCAAGCCCACGGATCCGAATCCGTGGGCTTTTTCCAAACTGTGCCCACGAAGCAGCAAACCCCGCACTCCCCTACGCTCACGCCATGCAAACTCTCATCGCCTTGTACTTCATCAGCTCGGTCTGCCTGCTCGTCGGTGCGGGCTTGCTTCACCTGATCCCGAAACTGGGCGGGGGCGGGAAGTCGCTGAGCGCCTGGCTCTGCAAAGCCCCGGGGCTCGATGTGCTCATCGCCTACTTTTCCGTCGCGCCCATGCTCGCCGGTCTGATCGTCGGCTCTCAAGCGTTCGATACGGTCCTCGGGGCCCTGCTCGGCTTCGCCGTCGGCACGCTCTCGCAGATCACGATGCTGCTGATCTGGACCCCGCTGCACGAATTCGCCAACCGCGAGCACATCAAGGGCCCGCGTATCGTCTCGCATATCAACGCCCGCGTCGGTCCGACCCGAAACCACGCGGCCCTCTGGGTCACAGCGATGGCCGTGCCGCTGTTCGCGCTCGTGCGTATCGCCGAGTACATCGTCTACCCGCCGCTGACGTGGCTCATCCGGCTGCCCAAGCACAACGACGCCGACTGGGTCAACGTCAGCCGCCACAAGTTCCGCGGCCTCGTTGGCCACGACCTGATCTGGTGCCTCTACTGCGACTGGATGACCGGCGTCTGGTCGCTCGGCACAGAGATGCTCCGAAACGTCGAGAGCTTCTGGTGCCCGATCCGCTTCGATTCGTCGAAGAAATGCGAGAACTGCAAGGTCGACTTCCCCGACGTCGACAACGGCTGGGCCCCGTCCGACGGCACCATGGCCGATGTCGACGCCGCCCTCTCCAAGTTCTATCCGGGTCCCAAAGGCGACAACCAGTGGTTCGGCCACCCCGCCCGCCGCGAGGCAGAGCTGACTATCAACGGCAAGCCGGCCGACGAGTGAGCCGTACCCTCGCGCCGGTCTCAGCCCCCGAGCCGACGCATCGGCTGCAGCCCGATCTGCTCAACGATGTGCTCGGCTTCCTTCGTCCGGCCGGCTTCTTCGAGGCGCACCGCCAGCCGCTGGCCCAGGCGGTACCAGTTGCTCTGCGTCCGGAAGCTGCCGACCGAGAACGGCTGCTCAGCCTCGTCGAACGCTCTGCGGAGCAGCTCGATGTCGTGCCCGGGCCGGGACGCGCCGTCGAGCATCGCCAGCATCCGATCGACGGCGTCAATCGCGAACGGCCCGTCGTTGACGAACCGGCGGACAACGTCTTCGTACGCTCGCCATGCGTTCGCTTTGTCGCCTTTGCCCTCAAGCACCGCCCCCTGGGTCAGACGCACCCAAGCCTGCAGATCGGAGCGGCCGCGGAGCTTGGGCATCGCCCACTCGAGCACGTCGATGCGGGCCGACGCGTCGGGCACGGCAGCAAGCAGCATGTCCAGCAGATCGACGAGCATGTCCAGGGACTGCCGCCCGCCCGATCGCTCGAACGCCCGCAGCCAGCGGTCGATCTCCCGGCCGTCGACATCGCCGCTCGACGCGAGCCGTGCAAACTGCCGCCACGCCCGCGTGTCGCCAGGGCAGATCCGCACGCTCGCCTCCAGCAGCTCGAGCCGGTGCTCGGGCCGGTCCCAGCGGAGAGCGTCGCGGCCCTCGAAGACCGCGTCGGCCGCCGCCTGTGACTGCTGCTCGTTGAGCTGGTCGAGACGCTGGGCCGCGGCCTTGAGGGCGATCGCCCGCCAGCGGTCGGGCTCCTTGAGCATGGCGTTGCCCGCCCGCATCGCCAGCTCGCCGTCGGTGATCGGCCGGCCGGTCTGCGGGTTGGTGGTGCTGCCCCGGACGCCTTGATAATCGTCGTAGCGGCCCGCGTCGAAGTCCCACACGTACCGGTTCCGCGAGACCGTCAGGTAGCCGAGCCAGGCATGCGAGACCTCGCCCGCACGGCCGTGCATATACGCCGACGGCACGCCGACCGACTTCGCGACGTGCTCGGCGAAATACGCCTGGTCGGCGCACACCCCGCCCAGCTCGCTGATCGCCGCCAGGCAGTATCGCGGCGCGAGCGAGACGGCCTTGGGCCGACCCGTGCGGTAATGCTCCAGGTCATACTGGATCTCGAAGAAGCGACGGCCGTGGTTCTTGTCCGCTCGGTACCGCTGCCGCGCCCACTCGAGCTGGTCGATTCGCTCCGTCGACGAGACCGCGAAGACCAGCAACTCCGTTGGCAGCCGCCGCGGATCGATCTGCGCCTGCCGCGCGTTGGCCACGAAGTAGCGGAACAGCTCCACCGGATCGCCCGCCTCGACCGTGTTCTCGTTGACACGCCGTATCAGCGGCGCATCGTGCACCACCGCAATGGCGACCGCCAGGCTCCCGAACTCGTCGACCATCCCCGGGCTCGTCGCGTCGATCAGCCGAAGCAGCAGCCGCGCCGCCGCCGCGTGTTCATCGTGATCGGCGTCCAGCTCAAACACCAATCGCCGCACCAACTCCGGGTGCTCCACGGCCAGCCCTGCCAGGCGGCCGCCGTCCTCGGCACCCAGCGTCTCAATCAGCCTTGCGATCCGCAGGCCCGCCTCGGCCTCAGCGAGCGCGCGGAACTCGTTCGGCTCGGCGACGACCGCGGCCGCGTCCCGCAGCGCGAGCATCTCGCCCGCGATCGCGCCCGCATCACCACCATCAGCGAGCGACCGGATCGCCGTCTCCACCCGCTCGGGGACGACCCGGTCCAGCCGCACGGCCTGAGCGACCGCCTGCGAAGCGACGCCCACGATCATCACGAACGCAACGATACAACGGCGATGAACCGACCACCCTGAGATCTGAACACCCATCAGGCTCTTCCTCCCCCCGAAATCAACCCAGAAAACTCCGCCGGGTCGACATTGCCGCCGCTGAGAAGAACCCCGATCCGCCGGCCGCGCACCAGCTCTGGACGCTCTTTCGCATCACGCAACACGCCCGCGAGACCGAGCACGCCCGAGGGCTCCACAACCAGCTTCATCCGCTCGAAAACCAGCCGCATCGCCGAACGGAGCTCGTCGTCGGCCACGGTCATCATGGCATCCACATCGCGGCGGATGATCGGAAACGTGTATCGGCCGGGCCGCGGCGTCCGCGCGCCGTCGGCGATCGTCGGCGGCCGGTGGACCGCATGCAATACGCCCGTCCGGAAGCTCTCGGTCACGTCGTCGCCGAGCTCCGGCTCGACGCCGACCACGCGGCACCCCGGCTGCATCGCACGGCTCGCGATCGCCGAGCCCGACAGCAGCCCACCGCCGCCGCAGCAGACATACAGCGCGTCGAACGGGCCGTGGTCCTCGATCAGCTCCATCGCGGCCGTGCCCTGCCCGGCGATGATGTGCGGGTGGTCGTACGGAGGGACGATCGCCAGCCCACGCTCTTCGGCGATCCTGGCGCCGAGCTCTTCACGGACGGTGGTCGCCGGGTCGAAGGTCACGACCTCGCTGCCTTTCACGCTGCCGGTCTGTGCGCCGCCGGCCTCAAGATAGCCCCGAGTCGCGGCGATCTTGACGGCAGGGGCATCGGCCGGCATCACGATCACCGCCCGCACCCCGAGCATCGCCGAAGCAAGCGCGACACCCTGCGCATGGTTGCCCGACGAATACGCCAGCACGCCGTTCGCGTTGCCGGGCAACTGCGAGATCGCGTTGTACGCGCCGCGGAACTTGAACGCCCCGACCCGCTGGAACGATTCGCACTTGAGCATCACCGATGCGCCGGTGAGCGTGTCGATCGCGCGGCTGGTCAAAACCGGCGAGCGGTGGGCGATGCCTCGGAGCGTCGCGGCCGCCGAAACGATGTCATTAAACACGACCGAGTCGGCAAGCGACTCGTCTGGCCGGATCTTCGGGCTGACCGGGGTCGCGGAAGGCACTGGCACAGTGTACGGGAGAGGGATGGACGCACAAAAAAAGCTGCCGCCCCTGAGGACGGCAGCCGTAGGAATCAAATTCCTGCGTTTGATATGGGCTGCGTCAACGGCAGACCCGTCGACCGGCCGTTATCGGCGCAGCCCTTTCATAC
Organism: Planctomycetota bacterium; assembly: GCA_039179915.1. Taxonomy (GTDB): domain Bacteria; phylum Planctomycetota; class Phycisphaerae; order Phycisphaerales; family UBA1924; genus JANQQZ01. The sequence continues at coordinate 9,759 of JBCDEF010000054.1, forward strand.
AGTCACAATCAATCACTGGATCACCTCCTTTGCAAAGAGCCATCCCAGCCGTCGCGGTGCTGTGCGACACCGCCGCCGGGCTCACTCTTCCCCGGCCGTCACCGGGAACCCATCGCCCGAGCTGCCCGCTTCGGTCGCGGATCCGCAGCCCGGTCGCGGCAGGCCGCTCCGCCCGCTGTGGCCCGGGTTCTCCAGGGCAGCGATACGGGGCCGTCGCCCGCCGTATTCAGATTATCGTCTGTTGGGCGATCGGATGCACACTTTCCACAGATCGCACGAAAAATCCACCTGGCTATGCGGGATTTCAGCCATCGAATTCCTCGAACGCACCCTTCTCGGCCTGCTCGTCCAGATAGGCCTGGAACGCCCCGGTCTGGTAGGACACGAAGCAGAACACATGATGGAGCGTCAGCCACTCGATGTCGGTCTGATCCTCGTCGAGGTCTTTCCGCAGGCGGTTGAGTTCGGCGAGCATGGTTTCGGCCTTCATGGCGGGACTCCGGTGTCGGTGGTGTTGGGTCGAGCCGGGCGTTGCGTTGCTCGCTCGGCGGGATGCCGACTGTAGAAGCCGGCCCGCCCCGGTGTGCGCCGGAAGGCGGGCCGACGGCCTATGCTTGTGGCCGATCTGGTGTGCCGGATCGGACAACCCGGGGCGGTAGCTCAGTTGGTAGAGCGATGCGTTCGCAATGCATAGGTCGGCGGTTCGAATCCGCTCCGTTCCACTTCCCCTCCAGCCAGCCGGCTGCCGATGATCGGCAGTGATCGGCGGCGGATCACCAAGACGATCGCCGCGGCAATGAACACGCCAACGGCCATGCCGAACAGCGATCCGCCGTCGGACTCGCCCGTGGTCGGGTCTGTCAGCGTGATGCCGATGACCGCCAGGTGCGTCCCGATCGCGCCGACCATCGAGCCCATCGCCAGCATCGCGCCCACCGGGATCAGCCTGGGCATGAGCAGCATCACCGCGGCGACGAGTTCCATCACGCCGCTCGCGGTCGCCGCGGGTCGGCCGCCGATCTCGCCGAAGATAACCTGCGTCATCGGGGCGTAGGAGAACTTCTGCATCGCGAGTGCAACGAAGAGGCCGGCGATCCCGACCTGGATCACCCAGCTCATGGTCACGACGGGCTTGGACATGGACATCGGTACGGCTGTTCGGTCTGACATGGCTGGGTTCTCCATCGCGAGCCGGTTTTCGCCGCGGAGTGCGAACGATGCAGGCTCCGATGGTCTCCAACCGATGCCAGGGGTCGGGTATTGCACCGCCGAGCAAGCGGGCCGCGGGGAATACGTCCGCCAACGAAAAAACGGGCCGAAAACGGCCCGTCTTTCGCAATGACCCCACGGGGATTCGAACCCCGGTTTTCAGGATGAGAACCTGACGTCCTAACCAGACTAGACGATGGGGCCGGCCAGGAAATCGAGGCAGATTCTAGGCCTCAGGCCGACCGCCCGCCAGAGCCGGCAGCACGACGAGCACGGCCAGGTCGTACGCCGCATGGGCCCCCACCGCGATCCCGAGGCCGCGGGCCAGAAACAACCAGCCCAGCAGCAGCCCCGCGATGAGATAAAACACCGTAACGGCCAGGACAGCTTCGCCCTCCGGCCCGAGCCGGTGATAAGCGGCGAAGGCGATCGTCGATGCGATCAGCGCCAGCACATCCGCCGGCTTGCTCCGAACACCGCAAACATCGACCAGCAAAGCATGGACGCCGGCGATCATCGCCAAACGAAAGACCAGTTCTTCGTATAGCCCGGCCCCGATCGCGATCGTCCCCACACGCCACAGGTCGTCGGCCGACGGCCCGCCAACCGCGATCAGCCCGAGCACCATCGCGAGCACCAGCAGCGGCATTGCCCAGACCGCCGACTCGGCAAGCATGATCACAAGCGTGCGAGCACCAACCCGAAGCGGGTCATTCGCGACCGCATGCTGAGCAAGCAGCACAACGATCAGGAGCACGGCGGGCAGGTGAAGCCCGGCAACGCCGAACAGCCCGAATGTGGAAGCGATGATCGACCGCGCAACGAGAGGCGTTCCCAGTGCCGCCTCGTTGAGAAGCAGGACCGCACCGACCTCGTACGCCAGAATCAGCGGCAGCAAAAAAACAAGCACCACCAGGGGGCGGCGGCTGTGCACGATGTAGCCGACATGGGTTGGGTCGGAGCGGATCGCGTCGGACGCGGCGAGGCTCACGCTGTCGCGCGGACCTTCAGGCTCGCGTTCAGCCGACGTTTGCGGCGGTCGGCCTGCTTGCGGTGGATCACACCCTTCTGGGCCGTGCGATCGATCACAGCACACGCCTTGCGGTACGACTCGCGGGCCGCCCCCAGGTCTTCGCCCGCCAGATCCTGCTGGAACGCCTTGATCGCCGCACGCATGGTGCGGAGGCGCCACCGGTTGCGAGCACGGTGGGTCGCGTTCTGGCGGATCCGCTTCTTGGCCGAGACCGAGTGAGCCATATCGGGTCGTTCTCCAAATAGATCGGCGAAAATGGCCAGCAGTCTGCTCTGCCAGCATCCCTACGCCGGGCTCCGATGATTCGCACGTCGGGGGGCGGAATCAAGCCACCGGCCGGCCCTGGCCTTGCCGCCCCGCCCGAACCGCCCTACGCTCCGAGTCCCGACGCGGGCGTAGCTCAATTGGATAGAGCACCTGACTACGGATCAGGAGGTTGAGGGTTCGAATCCTTCCGCCCGTGCTTACGCAAGCCCTGCTGAAGGTTGGGCTGGCTCTCAGCAGCAGCCCGAACGCCATGTGCATCGACGAGATGCCGTGGAGTCAATGGGCGGCCCGCTCCGGCCACGGTATTGCCGAGTTGGCTACACCTCGCCAGGCGTCGTGAGAGAGGCGTGCCTCTCTTGGCAGCGGGCCTGATTCTTGCCATTTCCCATAATTGTCAAGAAGCGATTCGATCGCCCGGGCGGTCCTGGGGTGGTTACGGCCCTGGGTCCGGCCGAGCTCGTACACCGCATCGAGCAGAGCTGCCTCGGCCTCTTCGAACCTGGCCGCGGCCGAGAGCGATCGGCCGTGCCCTCGCATCGCCCAGCCGTGCACCAGGGTGTCGGGCTGTGCGAGTGCCGCGGCCTCGGCGAGCCGCCGAAACTGCTCGGCGGCCTGCTCGGCTTGGCCCGCGGCGAGCAGCCCGTTCGCAAGGTTGTTTCGGTTCGTCATCACCCGGCCGTTCGTGCTCTGGCCATCTGCAAACACGAGGCTCCGGTCCAGCGCCTCGCGGTACAGCGGAATCGCTCGATCGTGCCGCCCCGTTGTGCGATACGCCTTGGCGAGCTGGCCTACGAGCCCGATGAGCGCGGAGTGCTCGTCGCCGAGCGACCCGCGTACGCGCTCGATGCCGTCGGCGAGCGTGGCGATAGCCTCGGTTTGTCGGCCCAGCTGCGTGAGCGTCTGCGCTTTGCTCCGGACCGCTTCGGCGCCCGCGAGCCAGTTCAGCGTGCCGGCCTGAGCCGCCTGCACGGCTATCTCATACAGCGGCAAGGCTTCTTCCGGCCTGCCGAGCCCCGCGATTACATCGGCCAGCCTCGTCGTCGGGCGGATGACCTCCGGATGACCCTCGCCGTGCATCGCGATCATGCCCGTGATCGCATCGCGGAGCAGCGGCTCTGCGTCTTCGAAGCGTTCGAGTTCGGCATAGAGCGAACCGAGCTGCCGCTTGAACAGATGCATGTCGACCGACTCGGCGTAGCCCGAGCCTTCCAGCCGTTCGACGATCGCTCTGTAGCGGCTCACAGCGTCGATCGGGTCGCCGGATCGCATGCTCAGGAACGCCACGTTGCCTTCCGTACGGACCGTGTTGATATCGTCGGGCCCGAGCCGCTGACGCTCGATTTTCAGCGAACGCTCGAGTACGTCCCGGGCGGGCCCCCACTGTTGGGCGTCGATGTAGGCAAGCCCGAGAAACGTACCGGCCTCGGCTACCCGCCTCGAGCCCTGCCCGTGCTCGATGCCGGCCAGCCGGACGGCCTCCTCACCCGAGGCGATCGCAGTTTCCAGATCCGGTAGACGCCTCGCGGCGTCCGTGCGACGGATAAGCACATCGGTTCGGAAATCGCCTTCGAACAGGCCCGCTGACCGAGCGGCTTCTTCACTCTCCGCCAGCAAACCCATTGCCGCGGCCGGCACTTCGAGATCGATCCAGAGCGTGGCCAGGCCCAGCGCCAGCCCCGCGTCAGCCGAAGCCCGGAGACGCGGATCTCTGATGTTCGTGAAAGCCGCGTGCCTTTCTTCTGTGAGTCGTTCGATCAGCGAACGAAGGCGGGTGTTGCTGCCGAGCTCTCGCGAGTGAGCAAGGCCCAGCAGACCGCCCAGGTAGTACCGCTGCGTTTGCTCGAAGGCCTCGGTCGCTGCGCGGCGTTGGGCGCCGCGGAACGCGGCCTGTGTGCCTGCCCAGACCGCGGCGAAAGACAACACCGCGACGGCAGCGACAAGCCCCGCTCGGCCGGGGTGCCGGCTGACCCACCGCTTCGAACGCGCGGCAGGACCGATCCGACGAACCGCAACCTCGCGCCCGACTTGGAGCCTGCGGAGATCCTCCGCGAAATCCGCAGCGCTCGCATATCGGTCCCGCGGGTCGTGGGCTGTTGCGCTCGCGATGACCGCATCGATGTCTTTCTGCGGCGTGCCGCCCGATTCTGCGGGACACGCTTCGAGCAAAGCCCGGAGCGTCGCGCCGAGCCCGAAGACATCGGACCGGACCGTCGCGAGCGCGTTGGTCGGGTTGCGCTGCTCGGGGCTGGCGAAAACGGGCGTGCCCACCGGTATCGTCGGGCGACGGGCAACGGCCGGCTCATCACCGAGAAGCCGAGCGATTCCAAAATCAATAATCTTCACGGCAACGCCGCCGTCGATCAGCTTGACCAGGATGTTCGAGGGCTTGAGGTCCCGATGGATCACGCCGCGGTCGTGCGCGTGC
>JBCDEF010000055.1:0-14654 GCA_039179915.1 Planctomycetota bacterium
CCGCTTGTGACTGCAACAGCGGTCACGCACGATTTTCCGTCTGTGACGGTTAAGTCGCCCCGTCGGCAGGTCGATGGCAACCGCAGATCGTCCCCGCCGTCTCCCCCCGGTCCCGACGGCCCCACCCGGAGAAGCCCGAAATGCCTCACGCTGACCGCGAATCGTCGATGCCTACCCCGCCCCCCGCCGGCGGTAGCCAGACTCGGTCGCCCGGTGTGTCGCCGTCGCCGCGACCGCGGCCGCGAACAGCAGCGGGTCGTCCGACGCCGCGGCGATCACCCGGTCCGCGAACTCCGGCCGCCGGGCCAGCTCAGACGCCGCGGCCGCCCGAAGACTCTCCGGCCCGCCGCTCAGCAGCCCCGCGATCGCCTCGCGGTCCTGATCCGAGCCGGTCCGGACCGACAGCCGCACCCCGTCGTCCTGGAGCCGGTGCGGGCCCGCGGCCCGGAGCGCGTTGGCGGTCCGGCCCCGGTGCTCCGGCTCGGTCAGCAGGCCCTCGCTGTCGAGCGCCAGCAGCAGCGTCGCCGCCGCGTCGCGGGTCGCCGAACCGAAGTCCAGCCACCGCAGCGCCGGAACGACCGCGGCGACCCGTGGCCAGCGGGCGCTCGCTGCCAGCAGCTCCGCCGCCGCCAGCGGCGAGGTCTCGATTTCCAGCGCCCGCGTCAGCCGGGTCCCGGCCCCCTCGGGCGACAGCGTCGCGACCAAGCGGGCCGCCTCTGCTCGCCGCGCCGGCTCGGGCGAGCCAAGCATCTCCAAAGCCGCCACGCCCACAACCGGGTCCATCGACCGCCCCTGCGACAGCTCCCGGAAGATCAGCTCGACCCCGAGCACCTGCAGCCGCGGGCCCGAACGCAGCATCTCGGCCAGCAGCGGGCCGCGGTCCTGCGAGGGCGCGAGCATGAACAGCCGGCGGTAGGCGTCGGTCGTCCTCGATTCGCTCCGGCGGAGCTCGTTCGACAGCCTCGTCGCCCGGCTCCGCAGCCCGCGGGCCAGCTCGTCCTGCCACAGGTCACGGTCCAGCGATCGGTGTGCCTCGAGCCAGTCCGACCAGGCAGCATGATCATCGCCGAAATCCTCTCGGCCGGTCATTCGGACCAGAGCACCGACCGCCGCCTCGGAGATCGGTTCGGGCAGGAACGGCGCGGCGTGCTCGACGAGCACGGCCGCGGCGCTCGCCGTGCCGACGGCTCCCATCGCACGCAGGGCGGCCGCACGCTGCGATTCCTCGCCCACCGCCACCAGCCGGCGCAGCGGGTCCTCGAACTCGCTGTGCAGCAGCGGGGTCTGGCCCATCGCCTCGAGAAGTGCCCGGCGAGCGGCCGGCTCGGCATCGGGTTCGACCAGCAGCCGGATCAACAACCGCCGGTCCGAGCGCGACGGGTCGGCTCGCAGCACGGTCTGTGCCGCGGCCAGGCGAGTGGCATCGGGCTGCCCGGACTCGGTCAGCATCCGCATCGATTCGGCGACCTCGGCCCGATCCTGACCGGAGGCAGCCCCGGCCAGCCCGGTCACAATCGAGACCGCCAGCCCGGCCGCCACCAGCCACGCCCCCGCGGGGCAGTTCAGCCTCTTCAGACGGATCGCCCGGCCGCTGGACTGTCGGTTGTGGGCGTGGTTGCTGGGCTGGCTGTAGGGCACCGTGGCCTCCGCCTGAGGGCCGCCGCGAAGACCGCCCGGAAATCGGGAATGTTCTTCGGCCGAACCCGTGTTCTCCGACAATACTATGGAAGCAGATCCGGAGCCCACGTATCGGCCGTGACGCTGGAGACGCGATGAACGAGTGGCAGGATGCCGAAAACTTTGTCGAACGGGCCCACGAGCTGTACGAAGCAGGCCGGTGGGATGAGGCCGAGCGCGCCCTTCGCCAGGCGATCGAGCTCAACCCCTACCAGCCCGACTGGCAGCTGAACCTTGGTCTTACCCTTGCCGCCGCCGGCCGGACGCAGGACGCCCTCGAGGCCTTCACCCGGGCCCACGAGCTCGGCGAGCCGACCGACACCCAGGCCGCGGTCGAAGCCGCCTCCGCCCTGCTCGACCTCGAGCGGCCGCGCGACGCCAAACCCTGGCTCCGGATCGCTCTTGAGCGTGAGCCCGAGAACACCGAGGCCCACGTCCAGTTCATCGATGCCTGCGCCATGCTCGGCGAGCACGACGAGGCCGAGACCCATTTCTACCTCGCGCTCCAGATCGACCCCGAAGCCGCCAATGCCTATGCCGCACTGGCCGAGAGCCTCATCGACCGGCGTGAGCACGACCGCGCGGCCTGGTGCCTGCGCGAGGCCTCCCGGCTCGATCCGACCCTGCCGCGCGTCAGCGCCCGGCTCGCCCGGATCTACGCCGATACCGGGCGACTGGAGCGCGCCCGCCAGATCTTTCTCCGCGAGCTCCGCACCGACCCGGGCGACTGCGAGACGCTGGTCGATCTCGCCCGGCTGCTGCTGGACATGAACCGCCTCGACGAGGCGGGGGAGAAGTTCCGCCGCGTGCTCGAGCTCGAGCCCGACAACGCCGACGCCCACGCCGGCCTGGCCGAGCTCGCCGGCCGCACCCGCGATGCTGCAGCAGCCCGCCAGCACGCCAGCATCGTCGTCCGCCTCGACCCCGAGTATCCGAACGCGCGACGCCGCCTCGCCGAAGTCTTGCTCGACGAGCGCGGCCGCGGCGACCTCGACCGGGCCCGCGTCCTGCTCCGCGAGGACCTGGCCTCGCTCCGCCGGGCCATCGGCGCAATCGAGCACGCCGAGCTCGCGGATCTCACCGGGCTGCTCAACGAGGCCGGCCTGGCCGACGACGCCGCCGGCGCCGCCGCCATGCTCGTCCGCCTCCGCCCCGGCGACTGGCGGGCGCACCATCACCTCAGCGTCGCCGAGTTCGCACGCGGCCGGGTCCGCGAGGGCATCGAGAGCGCCCGCCGAGCGATCCGCCTCAAGCCCGATGCCATTGCACCGATGCACAACCTCGCCGTCGCCCATCTTCGCCGCGGCGAGATCTCGCGGGCCCGCTACTGGGTCGACAAGGGCCTCGAGCTCGACACCGATGACATGGGCATGCGCCGGCTCCGGGCCCACCTGCGCATCCACACGCTGCGTGCGGCGCTCGACACGCTCGGCCTGCTCTTCCGCGGCTCGCGGCGCTGCCCCTACGGCTTTACCTCACGCCGCTGAGGCGGCAGCGCCAGACAGCTATTCGTCGTCGGTCATACCAAGCAGGCGTGAGGCTTCCTGTACGTCCTTGTCGCCGCGGCCCGAGCAATTCATCACGATGTGCGCGTCCCTCGGCATGCTCGCCGACTTGCAGACCGTCTCGGCCACCGCGTGCGCCGTTTCGAGCGCGGGGATGATCCCCTCCTTATGCCCGAGCATCGTGAACGCATCGAGCGCCGCCGCGTCCGAAACGCTCGTGTACGTCGCGCGACCCGTCGTCATCCAATACGCGTGCTCCGGACCCACACCCGGGTAGTCGAGCCCGGCCGAGCACGAGTGCACCGGCTCGGTCTGGCCCTCGGGGTTCTGGAGGACGTACGACAGTGAGCCGTGCAAGACGCCCGGCGAGCCGTGGCTCAGCGGCGCGGCATGGTCGCCGGCCGCGCTCGACCGCCCGCCCGCCTCGACGCCGATCAGCTCGACCGACGTGTCGTCAACGAACGGATAAAAGATCCCCGCCGCGTTTGAACCGCCGCCGACGCACGCGATAACCGCGTCCGGCAGCCCGCCGAAGGCTTCCCGGCACTGGTCTTTTGTTTCGCGGCCGATGACCGATTGAAAGTCTCGAACGATCATCGGGAAGGGGTGGGGGCCCACGACCGAGCCGAGGATGTAGTGCGTGTCCTCGACCGACGACATCCAGTCCCGCATCGCCTCGTTGGTCGCGTCTTTGAGCGTCTTCGAGCCCGAGTCGACGCCGGTCACGCTCGCCCCGAGCATCCGCATGCGGATGACGTTGAGGTGCTGCCGGCGGACATCCTCCGAGCCCATGTAGACACCGCAGGTCAGGCCCAGGTGAGCCGCGGCGGTTGCGGACGCGACGCCGTGCTGGCCCGCGCCGGTCTCGGCGATGATCCGCTTCTTGCCCATGCGGCGTGTCAGCAGGCCCTGACCCAGCGTGTTGTTGATCTTGTGGGCCCCGGTGTGGGCCAGGTCCTCGCGCTTGAGCCAGATCGTGGCCCCGCCGCCCGTCGCCGAGATCGACCGGGCGTGCTCGGTCAGCCGCTTGGCTTCGTACAGCGGCGTGGGCCGGCCGACAAACGTCCGGTTCAGCTCGCCGAGCTCGTCCCAGAACGACCGGTCTTGTTTCGCCTCGGCGTAGACCGCGGCCAGCTCTTGGAGCGCAGCAACGAGCGTCTCGGGCACGAACGTGCCGCCGAAGTCGCCGAAGCGGCCCCGGGCATCGGGTACGGCAGAGATCGCGGGACCCACAGCATGGCTCATCGAAGCAGCTCCTCATACAACGCTCGAACATCCACCCCGGATCCATCCGCCGACACCCGGCTATCGGATGCGTCCCCGGGCCGGCTTAGCCGCGGAGCGCCGCCCGCTCGGCCCGCTTGGCCGCCCGCACGCCCGACAACTCGTCAACCCGCCGGACCATCACAAAGCCGACCGCAAAAAACGCGAACAGCAGCGCCAGCGACGTGCTCATCCCGATCCACGCCTTGAGCTGCCCGAAGCTCAGCGGCCCGATCGCACCCGCCAGCTTGAAGACCATGCCCCAGAGCCCGAAGAACTCGGCCGTCTTGTGCCCCGGTGTGAACCGGCCGACCATCGAGCGGCTCGCCGTGCCGATCCCGCCCAGCCCGATCCCGATCCCGTTGCCCACGACCCAGAACGCCCACTCGCCCACGCCGGGTGTCAGGCTGATCGCCAGCAAGCCCGCGGCGCTGGCCATCCACACGATCAGGTAGCCCAGCGTCGTCGCCTTCGCCCCGATCCGGTCCTGGAAAAAGGCCGTCGCGATCGACGCCGCCCCCGCGGTCACGGTGATCTGCAGGACGTAGATCACGAGCTTGGTCGTATCGAAGCCGAAGTCCTTGGCGATGATCGCCGCGAACGCGATGATCACCTGCACGCCCATGCCGAAGACCAGGAACGCGACGAGATACCGAACGAGCTGCCGATACGCGCCGGCGCTTTGGAGCGTTTCTTTCAGCCTCGCGAACGCCTCGCCCACGATCGTGCCGGTGCGGTGCGTCGGCCTGTCCGTCGGCGGCTCGCGCAGCAGCACAAGCGAGGGCGTCAGGTTCAGCACGAACCATAGCCCGGCGATCACGAAGAACGGCGACCAGTCGGCCGGGTCCTGCAGGCCGAACACCGCGATGCCCGCCGCCACCAGCACCAGCAGCAGCAGCGCACCGGTGTACCCCATCGCCCAGCCCGTTGCGCTCACCCGCCCGATGTTCCGCTGGTTCGACACGCTGGGCAGGAAGCTCGCCAGAAAGTTCTCGCCGATCTGGTAGCAGAAGTTCGCCGGGATGTAGAGCAGCATCGCGAGCCAGATCGTGTCGGCGCCCGTCAGCGCGAGCGCGATCGTCAGCGCCGCGCACACATAGCCCGTTGTGAACAGGATCAGCTTGCGTGTACCCCGCGCGTCGGCCAGCGCGCCCAGAATCGGCGAGAGCACAACCACCAGCAGCATGCTGCCCGAGAACGCGACCGACCAGAGCGCGTCACCCCGGGCCTGGTCGCCCACGATCACCTCGCGGAAAAAGACCGCGAACAGCAGCGTGTTGACCAGCAGCGTGAACGACTGGTTCGCCAGGTCGTACATGCCCCAGGCCCAGACGGTCAGCGGGCGGTCGAGGCCTTGGAAAGGGTTCAGCTTCACGGCCGGAGGGTACCGGGCTTAGCCGCCGAGCAGGTGCCGGACGAGGAACTCGGTCTGGATGTCCTTGGCCTTCGAGGCGACGCCGCCGAAGCCCGCGTGCTCGTACGGCGCGCCGGTCTCGGGCCATGTTGTGACCTCGATGAGCGAGCGGTCCGCGTCCTCGGCGTCGTACCGGTCTCCCAGCGCATCGAGGAACCCGCGCATGCCGGGCCACGGCACGGTCTGGTCGGCCTCGGAGTGCAGCGCGAGCAGCGGGATCGGCCGGAAGCCGCCGAGGTGCCGCATCGCGTCGATCCGTTCGATGACCGCCGGGTCGTGATCGACCGGCCAGCTCGCTGTGTTGCTCAGCGTCGGGCTGTAGAGCTCTTCGAGCCAGCCCGTGGTCGACTCGACCGCGGCGCAGACGAACGGGTGCGGGTCGCACAGCCGGCGGAGCGTCACCATGCCGCCGGCCGACATGCCCCCGATGCCGAGGCGGTCGAAATCGATCGGGCCTGCGAAGTCGGAAGCTCGCGCCGCGTCGAGCACGCCGTCGAGCTCGTCCAGCATCTCGCCGAGCACCCGCGGCGTACAACTCGGATCATGCAGCTTCTCGCCCTCGCGCTCGCCGTGTCCCGGCAGGTCGAGCGCGATCGTCGCGATACCGGCCCGCAGCCACCGCAGGTACCGGCCCGGGTCGAGCTCCTTGTCGACCGTCCGCCCGTGCATCCAGACGACCGCCGGCACGGGCCCATCCGAATCAGGAACCGCCACGAGCGCGGGGACGCTGCCGAGCGTCGTCTTTTCCGACCGTTCGCGGAGCGACCTCGGAAGCTGTCGAAACCTGTCGTCGATCGCCATCAGCTCACCACAATATTGACCAGCCGGCCCGGCACGACGATCACTTTCCGCACCGTCTTGCCCTCGACGGCGGCTCGGACGGCGTCGCTCTCCCGCGCGATCGATTCGAGCGCGTCTTTGTCCGAGCCCGCCGGCGCGGTGATCCGGGCCTTGACCTTGCCGTTGATCTGCACCGGCACCTCGATCTCATCATCAACCAGCATCGATTCGTCGTAGCTCGGCCACGCGGCGTCGGCGATCGGCTCATCGATGCCCAGCCTGCCGCGCATTTCCTCGGCGATGTGCGGCGCAAATGGCGCCAGGATCCGAGCGAACCGATCGATCTGATCGTGGCTCAGCCCGGGCTTGTGCGACGCGTTGACCAGCTCGATCATCGCCGCGATCGCCGTGTTGAACGACAGCCGCTCGATGTCGTTGCCAACCTTCTCGATCGTGCGGTGCAGCAGCTTTTCGACCGCGGGGTCCGCAGCCTGATCCGGATGTGTCTCGCCGGTCTCTTCATCGACCACCAGCCGCCAGACGCGCTGCAGGAACCGGAAGAGCCCGATTGTGTCGTCGGTGTTCCAGGGCTTGCTGGCCTCAAGCGGGCCCATGTACATCTCGTAGAGCCGGAACGTGTCCGCACCGAACCGCTCGATGATCTCGTCCGGGTTGACGACGTTCTTGAGGCTCTTGGACATCTTGGCGATCGTCCGTGAGACAGCATCGCCAGTCGGCGTGTGCACAAACGAGCCGTCGCACTGCTCTTCCACCTCGTCGATCGCGACCAGCGACTTGTCCTTCCGCTGGAAGGCCTGGCTCGTGATCAGGCCCTGGTGGAAGAGCTTGCGGTACGGTTCGGGCGATCGCAGGTGGCCGAGGTCGTGCAGGATCATGTGCCAGAACCTGGCATAGAGCAGGTGCAGCACCGCGTGCTCGGCCCCGCCGATGTACAGATCGACGCCGTTTTCGCCCAGCCAGTAGGCGTCAGCCGCGTCGCCGATCATGTGTGAGTCGTTCGACGGATCGCAGTACCGCAGGTGGTACCAGCACGAGCCGGCCCAGCCGGGCATCGTGTTGGTCTCGCGCCGCAGCGGCGTGCCGGGGTTCAGCCCCTCGACGCCCGCCTCGCCCGCGGTCACGTTCACCCAGTCCGCGGCCTTGCCGAGGAGCGGCTGCGGATCGTCGCTCTCGGCCGGTTGATAGTCATCGAGCGACGGCAGCACGACCGGCAGCCGGTCCTCGGCCACGCCGTGGTGGTTGCCGGCCTCGTCGAACACGATCGGGAACGGCTCGCCCCAGTACCGCTGCCGGCTGAACAGCCAGTCCCGCAGCCGGAAGTTCACCCGCTTCCGGCCCGCCCCGGAGTCCCCGAGCCAGCCGATCACCGCGTCGATCGCGTCGGCCTTGCCCAAGCCATCGAGCGAGACGTCATCGTTCGACGAGTTGACCGCCTCGCCCGGCCCGGCGAACGACGCGCCGGTGTGCGCGTAGTACCGCCGCTCGGCAAAAATCGCACGAAGCTCGGCGAAGTCGCGCACGCCCAGGTCGTCGATCGAGGCTTCGTACTCCGCCCGGATCGAGCCTCTCGCGCCGATGAAGCCCTTCTTGGCCAGCTCCGCCGCCTCTGGCCCGTGCGTCGTCGGGTCCTGCCGCCGGGTGCGGGCCGCGCGGAGCACATCCGGGAACGCGGCCGACGCCATGCCCGTTGTTGTGATCAGGCCCAAGAAGTCGGCCAGCACACGCTTCCACGAGCCGTCGGTGATCTCCGCGTCGCTCGCCTCGGCCGCGTAGTGCGCCATCGCCGCGATCGTCCGCGGGTAGACCACATCCCGGATCGGCAGGCCGAACGCGGTCGCAAACTCATAATCTCGCTCGTCGTGCGCCGGCACCGCCATGATCGCACCGAAGCCGTAGCCCGCGAGCACGTAATCCGCCGTCCACACCGGCACCCGCTCGCCCGTCGCCGGGTTGATCGCGTGCAGCCCCGTGAAGCAGCCGGTCTTTTCTTTCGACTCCTGCCGCTCGACGTCAGACCGGTTGATCGCCCACTCGACGTAGCGCTTCAGTTCATCCGTCGGCGTCTCGGCCCGCGGGTTGGCGAGCACGGCCTGCACCAACTCGTGCTCCGGCGCGACGACCATGTACGTCGCGCCGAAGACCGTGTCGGGCCGAGTCGTAAACACCCGGATCGCCGGCGACAGATCGCTGTCCTTCGTCGGATCATCCAGGTCGATATCGAGCGCGAAGTCGATCTCCGCGCCCTCGCTCCGCCCGATCCACTCGCGCTGCTGCGTCTTGGTTGATTCGGGCCAGTCCAGGTCATCCAGCCCGCTCAGCAGCCGGTCGGCGTAGGCCGTGATCCGGAAGAGCCACTGCTTCATGGGCTTCCTGAACACAGGAAACCCGCCGCGCTCAGATCGGCCGTCGATGACCTCTTCGTTGGCCAGCACAGTGCCCAGCTTCGGGCACCAGTTGACCACCTGTTCGCCGACGTACGCCAGCCGGTGGCTGTCAATGAACGCCCGCCGCTGGTCGGCCTCAAGCTCGTGCCACCGCCGTGCAAAGCCCGGCTCACCGCCGAGATCCTCGGCCACTCGCTGATTCGGCCCGATGTGGACCAGCTCGCCCGCCGGCCCGACGCGGCCCGTGCCGGATTCCATCAGCTCGATGAGCTCCGCGATCGGCCTGGCTTTCTGCAGCTGTTCATCAAACCAGCCGTTGTAGATGTGCAAAAAGATCCACTGCGTCCAGCGGTAGTAGCCCTCGTCGATCGTCGCGATCTCGCGGTCCCAGTCGTAGCCGAAGCCGAACCGCTGGAGCTGTCGGCGGAAGTTGTCGATCGTCAGCCGCGTGAAGCTCGCCGGGTGCTCGCCCGTGTTGATCGCGTGCTGCTCGGCCGGCAGCCCAAACGCATCAAACCCCATCGGGTGCAGCACGTTGAAGCCCCGCATCCGCTTGAACCGGCCGATGATGTCGGTCGCCGTGTACCCCTCGGGGTGGCCGACGTGCAGGCCCGCCCCGGACGGGTACGGGAACATGTCGAGCGCGTAGAACTTGGGCTTGCTGGCATCAAAGCCCGCCTCGCCGGGGTTCGGCACCCGGTAGTCCCCCCGCTCGGTCCACAGCCTCTGGCGATCCGCCTCGATCCGGTTGGCGAGCTCGGCGGTGTAGCGGTGGGGAGGTGTATCAGCCATGGCGGGGCAGTGTAGAGGGGATCAGTCCGTCCAAGGGTCTAGACGCGCGTCGAAGCCAGCGGTCTCGCGGGCGAGCCGCTCGTTCGGCGACTGGTTTGCATTCGCCCGTGTGGAGTGGGCGCCGCCATTGTCTTGCCCATCCCAACCGACGCTGTAGAGCCGGTACTCGTCGGTCTCGTCAAGGCGTTGGTATCTGAGCGGCTCGCCGTCGGAAGGATCCAGCGGCACCGAATCCAGGAATCGCGGCACCAGCGCGTCGAGCGACGGCGGCCACTGGCCGTGCTCGGCCCGGTAGAGCACTGCCGCGAGATTGACCATCAGCCCGCGGTACGCTGCACGCTTCGCATGGTGGTACCCGATCGTTGCGTTGTAGCCGTAACCGGTGTCGTCCTCGCGGATGCGGCGTGGCTGGGCCTGCATTGAATAAGCCTCGAACCAGAGATCGCCGTGTCCTTCAGCGTTCTGAAGCCGAAACTCGGGCTGGGCGTCGATGGAGCGTGCTGTGGTGTCGGCGAGCTCGTTCGCGATCGCGCGGTACCGCGAAAAATCGCCCGGAGGCTTGTACTCCTGGCCGAGCTTGGCGAAGGTCTCAATCAACCACGGTTCGTACAGACTGTTGGCGGCCAGCGCGGCCGCTGCCCACCGCTCGCCCTCCTGTTCGGCCGTGAGCACGATCCGGTCTTGCAGCGTCTCCAGCAACCGCCGTGCAGCATCGGGGCCGACCGCGCCCTCCGCAAGCTGCTCGAAGAGCCAAGCGTGGTGAGGGTCGTCGAGCGTCGCCGGCCCGGCGAATGTCCCCGTCGAGTACATCGCGTCGTGGTGCGATTCGAGTATCGCAAACGCACGCATCGACCGCTCGTCGTCCGGCGATCCGAGCTCTGCGGCCACCTCGTTCGTGTGGAAACGGGCCCGCGATCCGAGGTTGTGCAGCTCGAACGCGTGCCGGCCGTGCTGCACGGGCAATGAGACGATCGCGTCGAACCGATCGAGCACATCCGGTGCGTTGGGCCCCGTGCCCGAACCGTTCAACAACGCGTCGAGATACCAAGGCCCCGAGTCGGCCCGTCGGTGCGGGTAGAGGGCTTCAAGCGCCGCGCGCCGCTCCGCTGCCTCCTCGATCATCGCGATGTACTTCTCTTCAACCGTCGGCTGCTCGTCGGCTCCACAGCTCGCCACGACGAACAGAGTGGTAGTAAGCAATACAAGCCGCATCAAAGCACCGCCTCACCCCCCGCCTCGATCTTGGGCAGGTCCTTCCCCGCCAGATCCCCCGGCTCCAGCGCCGTCAGCGGGCTGATCTCCAGCACGCAGTCAGGCGTGCCGTCGGGCTTCTTCGGGATCTCGACGCCGTATGCCTCCAGCCAGTTTGCCGCCCGCTGCGTCTGGAGCTCGGCGCTCGACTGCGGGCTGTCGATGCCCTCGGCGTTCTTGATCGGCGCGAACTCTTCGACGCGGCTTGTCTCCAGCACGATCGACCGCTCGGCCAGCGGCAGGGCATCAAAAACGAACCGCTCGAGCTTCACGGCGTTGGGCGACTCGGGCGTGACCGGCTCGCCCGTTTCAAGATCAACATGCGCGACCTTCTTTTCCGCCCGGTGGTAGGGCAGGTCGAAGGCGTCGTCGGTCGTGACCTTCTTGACGAATTCGACGCCGAAGGCGTGGATCGCCGGGCTGCCGGCGCCGAACCGCAGCCGGCCGTCGGGCAGGATCTCGCGCTGCAGATCCATCGGCATGTCGGAGTACTCGATCACATGCGTCCGTCCGCCGGCAGTCGCGAACAGGCCGACCTTTTCCTCGGCGTAGGCCTTGGGCAGCATCTTGCTCGACATTTCTCCAGAAGAATCCGGCGCGGTCGCGTGGATGCCCAGGAACAGCGGGTCGGCGACGCTGATGGTCGCGTTGTCGACCTGAAAATAGCTGATGTGCTCGATGCCTCGGCCGACCATGTCGTCGAGCGCGCCCGAGGCCTGCAGCGCTGTCAGCGACCCGCCGTGGCCGTCGGGGTTGGTCGCGATCGTGTGCCGGTCGGCGAGCAGGATTGTCGCCGAGTCCATGTCGAAGCTGGGCATCGTGCCCTGCGGGAAGAACATGACATCGGCCGGGTTCAGCCCGAAGTGGCTGTGCTCGTTGAAGAACGCCACCGTCGCTTCGTGGTTCAGGGGGCTGGTCATGATGTACCACGGCACGGTGCTGCCGTACTTGCGTCCGGTCGCCAGCACGCCCTCGGCAAAGATCTGGAAGAGCGGCTTCTTGCTCACCGCGCCCGCGGGGAAGCAGCCCTTGGGCCCGTCGTAGCCGAGGCGCGACCCCTGCCCGCCGGCGACCGTGAAGCAGGCGATCTTGCCCGCCCGGAGCAGGTCCTCGCCCGCGGCTTTGTACTTCGCGGCGTCGTAGGAGCTCTCGGGTGTGCTCGGGTCGGCCGGGTAGTAGGGGGCGGGCTCGACGCCGGTCGGCAGCTCAAACTCGGGCTTGGACTTGACATAGTCGCGGATCAGCGCCGGCAGCTTGTCGAAGTCGATCGCGCGGATCTGCTCGACGAGCGAGTCGAGCTCGGCCGGTGCGAGCGAGTCGGCGAAGGTCAGCAGGTGGGCTTGGCCGTGCCGGTTGAGGGTGTCACGGAGCTGGTCGAGATTGGCGGTGTCGGCGGGGGCCATTGGGTCTCTCCTTCTATAGTCTGAAGGATCCTAACACGCTGTACTCGTGAGGCCGACGATGCCCGATTCACAACCGACGAATCAGCGCGACCTGATCCGCAACGGGCCCGGCCGGGTCTTGGCCGCGCCTTCGATCCTGGCGGCCGACTTCGCAAACCTGGCCGACGACTGCCGGGCGGCGATCAAGGCCGGCGCGGATGTCCTGCACATCGATGTGATGGACGGCCACTTCGTGCCCAACCTGACTTTCGGCCCGGCGCTGGTGGCCAGCTTGCGACGGGCACTGCCGACCGCGTGCCTGGATGTTCATCTGATGATCACGGATCCGGCGGCGTTCGTCGGGCCCTTCGCCGAGGCGGGGGCCGACCACATCACGTTCCACGCCGAGGTGGTCGACGAAGCCGAGGCCCGGTCGCTCGCCGACCGGGTCCGCGGCCTGGGCTGTACGGCTGGACTGGCGATCAACCCGGACACACCGATCGAGTCGGTCGCCGGCTGGCTGGATGCCTTCGAGATGCTGCTGGTGATGAGCGTCTTCCCGGGCTTCGGCGGGCAGTCGTTCATCGAGGAAACACTGGCCAGCACCCGAGCCGCGGCCGAGCCGGGCCGCGACCTCTGGGTCGAGATGGACGGCGGGCTGGACCCGACGACCGCGCCGCGGGCGATCGAGGCCGGCTGCGACCTGGTCGTCGCCGGCTCCGCCCTGTTCGGCCGGGCCCGGGAGGCCTGGCCGGGGGTGATCGCGTCGCTCCGTGGGAGCTGAGCATCGTATAGTTTGCATTTTGATAGGAATCCGGGTCTTCACGGATTGCCGAGAACCGGTGCGGTCTACACTCTGAGCTTGCTGGGTCGGCCGCGGGGTCGGCGAGTTTTGGTGAAGGCACGCCTTCGGGCGGTCGACCCATTCCTGGCCCATCCGAGACGGATCTCCGCCGATACGCATCCACATGGCCAAGCCAAGATTCATCAATCTGATTGTGATCCGCTCGGGCGAGTGTGACTGGGACCGGGAGTCCCGGCTCGTCGGAAGGGCCGATCTGCCGCTCAGCGGGGACGGGCTGGAACGCGTCGCGGTCGAAGCGACGGCGCTCGACGGCGTCAGCCTCAGCTCGATCCTGCACCCGCCCGAGCAGTGCTGCCGGGCCACGGCCGAGGCGTACGCCTCGGTCACCGGTGCCCGGTGCCGCTCTGTCGCGGACCTGGTCGATGTCGATCTGGGCCTGTGGGAGGGCCTCCGCCGGGACGAGCTGGTTGAGAAATTCCCAAAAGCTTTCGGGCGGTGGATCGAGGATCCGGCCGAGGTCGCTGTGCCCGAGGGCGAGCCGATGCTCGATGCCCAGACTCGGCTCGTGGCCGCCTTCGCCAAAGCGTGCGAGAAGCTTCGAAACACCGATCCTGGCGTCGGGCTCGTGCTTAGGCCGATGGCCTATGGATTGTTGCGGTGTTGGCTGTCGGGCCAGCCGGCGTCCGAGCTGTGGAATGTTGCGAACGAGCCCGGGTTCGCGTGGTATGAGGTTCCGCGGGACCGTCTCCGCGAGGCACGCCTGGGCGTGCCCACCGGCGGCTGACCCCGGCGCGATCGCTGGAACAGGACCAACGCATGACCCGAGTCGCCACACGTGGATGGACCGATGTGAAGCCCTCGCCCAAGCGATCCGCGATCCCGGAGGGCCTCTGGCTCCGGTGCCCGAGCTGCGCTGGGATGATCTACCGCAAGCAGATGGAGGCCAACCTCTCCGTCTGCCCCGACTGCGGGCACCATTTCCGCATCGGCGCCACCACCCGGGTCGAGCAGCTGCTGGATTCGGAGACCTTCGAGCGGCTGCACACCGACCTGGTCTCGCCGGATCCGCTGGGGTTCGAGGACCTCAAGACCTACCGCGACCGCCTGCTCGCCGAACAGATCAAGACGGGCCAGCAGGACGCGGTCATCGCCGGCACCGGGTTCGTCCGAGGTCGGCAGCTGGCGTTGGCGTGCCTCGACCTGACCTTCATGATGGGCTCGATGGGCTCGGTCGTCGGCGAGGTGCTCACCCGCACGATCGAGACCGCGACTGAGCGCGACCTGCCTTTGGTCATCGTCAGCTGCTCGGGCGGCGCTCGGATGCAAGAGTCGGGCCTCTCGCTGATGCAGATGGCCAAGACCTCGGCCGCTCTGGCCCGG
>JBCDEF010000056.1:0-14603 GCA_039179915.1 Planctomycetota bacterium
CGCGCGAACGGGCGATGCGGCCGGCGAGCGGCCGGTCGCGATCACGGTCCGGACCGAGGCAAGGATCGAAGTAGGCCGCGGCACCGCGGTCTTCGAGCCCGGCGCCGGGCGGGCCGAGACGGTTGTGCCCTTCCTGGTGCCGGCCGACGGCGACGCGCAGCCGCTGCTGTCGGCCGCGATCGAGGCGGACGGGCTGGCGGCCGACAACGCGGTGCGGATGCCGATCGAGCGGCGCTCCTCGATCCGCGTCGCGATCGTGGCGCCGCCGGGCCGGGTCGCGGGCCTGGGCGTCGGCGAATTTTCGCCGGCGGACTGGGTGCGCTTGGCGCTGCGGCCCTCGCCAGCCTTGGCCGACATCGAGACGATCGACCTCGCGCCCGCGGGGGTTGATGCGCCGAGCCTGTCCGCGGTCGATGCCGCGATCGTCCTGCAGCCGGAGGGACTCCAGGCCGGCGGCGGCGCGAACACGGGCTGGGAAGCGCTCGGCTCGTTTGCCCGGCGCGGGGGCCTGGTCGTCGTCTTCCCGGGCGTTGGGCCCGGCGCGCAGACCTGGACCGACAGCTTCCGGTCGGCGTTCGGCCTGCCCTGGAGTTTGCCCCGCGAGCCGGTCGTGACCGCCGACGATCCGTCGGACCCGACGGCCGGCATACCGCTGGCCGCAACGGACCTCGACGACCCGGGCCATCTGTTGAGCGCGCTCGCGGGCGAGCTGGACGACCTGCTGCGGGGTGTCACCGTCCGGCGGCTGCTGCCGGCGACCGAGCTGGGAGACGACGCCCGCACGCTGCTGCAGACCGAACCGCAGGCCGAACTGCAGTTCGGTTCCGGGCTGCCGGTGCTCGTCGGGTCCGCGCCGATCACCGAAACGGGTGCGGCCGACGCGGGATACGTGGTGTATAGCGCGGTTGTTGCAGACTCGGCGTGGACGGACCTGCCGACCCGGCCGGTCATGGTGCCGCTGATCCAGGAGATCGTTCGGCAGGGCGTGGGCCTGGCGACGCCTCGCCCGGCGTACACCGCCGGGGCGTGGTTCCCGCCCGAGGGGGCCACGCTGCTGGACACGGAGGGCCGGCCGGCGGCCACACCAGCGCGCCACGCGGGCGTCTACACCATGATCAATACCCGCGGCAGCGAGCCGACGACGGTGGTCGTGAACTCGGACACAGCGGGCTCGGATGTCACGCCGATTGGCCGAGAGCGGCTGCAGGCCTGGCTCGCGGCCGGCCTACCCGGAGAAACGCGGCTGGCCTGGATCGACGATACGGGCGAGATCACCGACGACCAGGGCGACGCCGCCGGCTCGCTGGACGCGGCCGAGGCCGGCTCGGCGTGGGTGCGTTGGCTCGCGCTGGCTGCTCTGGCAATCGCGTGCATCGAGACGGCGATCGCCGCGGTTTCGTCTCGCCGGGGCCTGGGTCGGGCCCTGCGTCCCGATGCCGCCGGCAGGGAGGGCGGGCCATGATCGATCGGCTGCTGGGGATCGAACAGCTCCGGCCCGGCGGGGCGGGCGTCGAGTTCGGCTGGGCGATGCCGATGCCGGCGTGGGTCTGGCTCGTGTTTGTCGTCGCGGCGGTGCTGCTCGGTGTGCTCTCGTACCGGCGCGTCGCGGGGCCGCTGGCTTGGCGGTGCGTGCTGGCGGGCTGCCGATCGGCCCTCGTGCTGCTGCTGGCGGTGCTGCTGTCCGGGCCGCAGCTGACCAGGGCGAACGACCGGACGGAGCAGGACTGGGTGCTCGTGCTTGCGGACCGGTCTCGGTCGATGACGATCGCCGATGGCGCCGCGGGACTGTCAAGAGACGACGAGCTCGCGGACGCCGCCGCGGCGTTGTCGCCGGCGCTCCGGGATCTGGCGGACGAGCGTGGGGTGCTGACGTACGGCTTCGGTGCCGGGGCGTTCCCGATCGATCTGCTCGCCGAGCCGGGCCCTGCGCTGGGCGAGCCCGACGGGCTACGGACTTTTTTAGGCGGCGCGGTGGACACGGCGCTTAGCCGCGTCGCGGCCAGGCCCGTCGCCGGGGTGATCGTGCTTTCTGATGGCGCATCGTCCGACGAGGTCAGCCGCCGGGCGCTTCGGCGGCTGCGCAGCGAACGGGTCCCGGTGCACGTGGTGCCGCTCGGGTCGGCCGAGCCGCTGTCGGACCTGGCGATCGCCGGTGTCTCGGCGCCGTCTGCCGCGTTTGTGCGCGACCGCATCCCCGTCCGCGTACAGATCGACCGGATGGGCCCGCCGCCGGGCGGCGAAACAGCGGTCGAGATCGTCGACGAGCGGACCGCCCGCGTGCTCGACAGCCGGCCGGTGGTCTGGGACGCGGACGGCGACGGGCCCACGACCGTCACGCTTTCGGCGCAGGCCGACGAGGCGGGCGATGCGGCGTGGCGAGTTCGGCTGGTCAGCGATGCGCCCGATGTGCTCGGCGAGAACAACACCGCCCCGCTGCGGATCGAGCTGGTCGACCGGCCGCTGCGTGTGGTGCACGCCGACGGCTACCCGCGGTGGGAGTTCCGGTACGTCAAAAACTTGCTGTTGCGGGAGCGGAGCATCGAGAGCGGGTCGCTGCTGCTGGCCACGGGCCGGCGATCGATCGCCGAGGGCGATCTGCCGCTGGACCGGCTGCCGTCGTCGTCGGCGGAATGGGAACCCTTCGATGTGATCGTGCTGGGCGATGTGCGGGCGGAGATGCTTAGCGAGTCGCAGATGGAGCAGATCCGCGAGCATGTGTCGGGGCGCGGTGCCGGGCTGCTGTGGATCGCCGGGCCCTCGGCGACGCCGCAGAGCTGGCGGAACACGCCGCTCGAGGCGTTGCTCCCGGTGCGGCTGTCGTCGGGACCGGCCGCGTGGAACCAAGCGGTCACGATGCGTCGCGAGCCAGCGGCCGAGCGGCTGGGGCTGCTGAATCTCGCCGATCCGGGTGCCGCGGGCGATCCGTCCCGGGCCGACGCCGTTGCGGGCTGGCCCGACCGGCTGAGCGACCCGGTCTCGGGCTGGAGCCTGTTGCGGTACGCGCAGCGGTTCGAGCCGGACGCCGTGAAGCCGACGGCGTCGGTGCTCGCGTCGTTCGTCCCGATCAGCGGCGAGGAGCCTTCGCCCGCGGTGCTGTCGATGCGGTACGGCGCGGGCCGGGTGCTGTACGTCGGGACCGATGAGATCTGGCGGTGGCGGTATGCCCGCGGCGAGGCGTTGCCCGAGCGGTTCTGGATCCCGCTGCTGCGGCAGCTGGCGCGCGAGCGGCTCTCGCTGACCGGCCGATCCGCGGCGCTGGTCGCGACGCCGAACGATCTGGAGCTCGGTGCGTCGTCGGTCGTGAGCCTGACCCTGCTCGACGCGCGGCTGGCCGAGGCCGCCCCGTCGACGCTGACCGCGACCGCCACGGTGGCCGACGGGGACCTGACCGTCGAGCTGGTGCTTGAGCCGGACCCGGCCGCAGAGGGGCCGCCGCGGTACGAGACGGTCTGGACGCCGCCGGCCGCGGGGCGGTGGACGGTCTCTACGCGGGACCCGGCCCTGGCCGGCGAGCGGTTCGAAGCCGGAGTGTGGGTCTTCACGCCCGACGACGAACGCCGCCGGGCCGACACCGACCACGACCGGCTGATGGCCCTGGCCGACGAGACGGGCGGACGCGTGCTGACGCGGGACGACCTCGGCTCCCTCAACGAACTTTTTCCGAATCGCTCGCGACAGATCGCGGGTCAGCCGGATATCGACGCGCTCTGGGACTCCCCGGCTGCCTTGCTGTTGATCACGCTGCTGCTTGGCTTCGAATGGATCGGCCGCCGGCTGATGAGGCTGGCATGAGCAGGACCCGGACACCAGACAGGACACCAGACAGGCCGCCGGCGGCCACCCCGACCGATCGGGCGGGAGCGGATCCTGTACACAGAGAATCCCGAACAGACGCGTAGACCGATCGCCGACATTTATCAACAGGACCACCATCTCGCATGACCACGCTGCCCACAGACCGATCCGCGGACCCCGTTGGGGGCCCCGCGCCCGCTGCCGGCGGCGACCGGGCGGGGTTGGCGGCGGAGCTGGTCCGGTCAGTCCGCGCGACGATGCGGCGGACAGCCACCTTGGAGGTGCTGCTGGCCGGGTTCGCGGCGGTCACGATCGCCCTGCTCGCGGCGGGGCTGCTGGATTACCTGCTGCGGCTGCCCTCGTGGCTGCGGATGATCGCGCTGCTGATCGGGATCGGGTTCCTGCTCGCGGGCGTGGTGCGGCGGCTCTTGCCGGCGGTGCGGCTGGCGCCGCCGCTGACGTCCGTCGCGATGAGACTCGAACGGGCGACCGGCGCCGATGCGCTGCCTGGCGTGCTCGCGGCAGGGGTCGCCCTCGATGAGCCGGGCAAGCGGTCCCCGGTCGAATCCGAGCTGCGTCGTCGGGCGGTGGCCGCGGCCGATGCGGCAGCGGGCCGGCTCGACCGCCTGGGCCTGGTCTCAACCGGGCCGCTGCGCCGCCGGGCGATCTCTGCCGCGGTCGTGATCGCCGCCGCCACGGTGATCGCGGCGGTGAACCCGGGCCTGGCCGGGACCGCCCTTGAGCGCGCGCTGCTGCCGCTGTCTGGCGCCGAGTGGCCCAAGCGGTTCCGTGTCGAGGCCGCGCCGGCCGCGGATGCGCACCCGATCGGCGTGGCCCTGCCCGCCCGCGCGGTGGTCACCGCGACGACCCGGGCCCTCGGCGAGACGCCGGTCGTGATCGTGTACAGAATGACCGACGACCAGAGCAGCCGACCGTGGCGACGCGAACGCATGACGCCGCAGGTCTTCGATGCGTCGATCGGCGGCGAGGTCTACGAGCGGCTGATCGACCCGGGCCTGGTCCGTCTTAAGGACCAGGCGGGCTCGGCCCTGCTCGAATATTGGTTCGAGACCCCCGACGACCGGTCGCCGACGACCGCGGTCACGCTCGTTCATGCCCCGGAGGTCGTCGCGGCCGCGGCGGCCGTCACGCCGCCTGGCTACGCCGCGGGCATCGCCGGCAACTGGCTCGACGGGGCCGCGGAGTCGGACGGGAGCGCCCGCGCGGGCGTGCTGGTCTCGCCCGTGCTCGCGGGCTCTTCGGTAGAGATCCGCGTCGAGCTCAACAAGCCGGCGGCGTTCATCGAAGCCGAGACGCTGGCGCCGCTTGACGCCGATGCGCCGCCGACGCCCGTCGCGGTCGATACCGCGGCCCTGCCCACGGGCGTGCTCCGGCTTACGGCAACTCAATCGGGACGCATCCGGTTTCGGCTGCGTGACGAGTACGGGCTCGAGAGCCTGGACGAGACGATCGTCCGCATCGATGCCCATGCCGACACGCCGCCGAGCGTCGCCGTGATAGATCCGCCGCGGGACGAATCAGTCCTGGCCGATGCGGTGATCACCGTCATCGGCGAGGGCGAGGACGACGTCGGCCTTCAGGAGCTGTGGCTCGAGACAACCCGTTCGATCGTGCCGGGCGGGGACGAGCGCTCGCCGGGCGCGGCACCGGAACCGGAGGCGGATGCCGAGACCGTCGCACGCGTCGCCACGACCGAGCAGCGGGCGACAGCCTCGGCTGTGCTCGATCTTGCGGGCTACGGGTTGCGTCCTGGCGACGAGCTGCTGGTGACGGCGGTCGCGGCCGACGCGTACGAGCTCAACGGGCAGACGCACGAGCCGCAGCGATCCGAGCCGCGGCGGCTGCGGATCATCTCGACCGAGCAGCTGATCGACGAGGTCCTGGCCGACCTGTCGGCGACGCGTCGGGCGGCGATCCGGCTCGACGGGCAGCAGGAGGAGATCGAGCAGGCCGCCGAGTCGGCCCAGGCCGCGGCAGAAGCTGCGCAACCGGAAGCGGCGCGGCAGCAGGCCGCCGTCGCTGCTGGCCTGGCCCGGATGGGCCGAGCGGTGCGGGCCGCGTCGGACCGGCTGGATCGCAACGGCGTGCGGGACGAATCCTTGGAGCGGGTGCTCGAAGAGGCCCAGGACGCCATCGCGCAAGGCCAGGACGCGGCCGAGCGGACCGAGCGCGAGCTTGCCGAGAGCGCCGCCGAATCGTCGCCGGAGCCGCTGGAATCGGCATTGGAAGCCTCGCGGGATGTCCGCCGCTCGCTGGAAACGATCGCGCGAACGCTCGACCGGGGTGAGGATGCCTGGGCGGTGCGCCGGGCGCTCGAGGGCCTGCTCGGCGAGCAGGGCGAGGTCTCGGAGGACACGCAGACCGCCGGCGCGGAGAGCATCGGCCGGCAGGCCGACGAGCTCACGCCCGAGCAGCGGACGACGCTCGACGAGATCGCGAGGCGGCAGCTCGAGCTGGCCGAGCGGACCCGGGCGATCCTTGACGAGCTCGAAGACAAGGCAGACGAATCGGCCGAGACCGATGCGGGCCAGTCGGCGGCGCTGCGCGCCGCGTCGAGGCGAGGCCGCGAGAACGGCGTGGCCAGCCAGCTCCAGCGGGCGGCCGAGGCGATCGCGCAGAACCAGACCGCCGAGGCGGGCCGTGCGCAGCAGGAAGCCGAGGACCAGCTCCGCGAGATGCTGGCCGACATCGAGAACGCCGAGCGCCAGCGCGACGCCGAGCTCCGCCGAGCGCTGCTGAGCCTGACCGAGTCGATCGAAGGCCTGATCACCGACCAGCAGAGCGTCCTCGCGCAGCTCGCCCGGGGCGACGGCACCGCGGTCGTTCGGCCGATCGCGATCCGCCTGAGCCGGAACACGTTCGCGGTCATCGACGAGGCGCTGGCGACCCCCGAAACCGCAGACGCGGCCGCGTCGCTGCGTGCCTCGGCCGAGCATCAGGGCCAGGCGATCGCCGCGATCCAGGCGCAGCCGATGGACCGCCCCGCCGCTCAAGAACAGGGCGAGGCGAGCCTCATGGACCTCGAAGCGGCGCTGGCGGCCGCGGAAGAAGCCCTGCAGGACGCCGAGCAGCGCGAGCGGGAACGGCGCAAACAGGAGCTCTCGGCGGCGTACGGCGAGCAGCTCGAAATGCTGGTGGCCGTGCGCGACGAGACAGCCGGCTTCACGGAACGCCGTCTTTCGCGGCGTGACCGGCAGGCGGTCCGCGGGCTGGCGACGGCGCAGGACGCTGTTCGCGACGCGCTCCGCGCGCTGCCAATCGAGTTCCCCGAGATCACCGACGCGGTGATCTTCAACCTCGCGCACGAGCGGCTCGACACGGTGCTGACCGGGTCCGCGGCCGAGCTCGCCGCAGGGCGTGCCGGGCGGCGGGAGGTTGCGCAGCAGGATTCGGCGATCCGGCTTGTACAGGGCCTCATCGACGCGCTCCGCGACCCCGAGCCGGGCGACGACGACAACTTCGGCAGCGGCTCGGGCGGCGGCGAACAGGGCGGCGGCGCTCCGGGCGGCGAAGCACCGCTCATCCCGCCGCTGGCCGAGCTCACGCTGCTTCGCACGCTCCAGCAGGACGTCTACGACCAGACCCGGCTGGCCGACGATGACGGCGACCGCGACGCGGCGGCCTCGATCGCCCGGCAGCAGCGGGATCTGGCCGAACAGGCCGAGATCCTCCTCGAATCGCTCGAGACGAAGGGCGGACCGCCGGGGTTGGCCCCGGGCCAACCGCAGCCGGCTCCCCAACCCGAAATTCAGCCCGAGGGAACCGCCGAGGCCGACAACGGCACCGACGAGGAGAACGCACCATGAGCCGGTTCACCCGCACCGCCGCGGTGCTTCTCGCCATTGTGGCGCCGGGGCTGACCGCCGCGGCCCAGGAGTCGGGCGATCCCCCGCCGCCGCCCGCGGACGAGTCGGCGCAGCCGCTGCCGTCGCTCGACGAGCTGCTCGGGCTCGAAGAGGCGGACGAAGAGAACGCAGCCGACGACGCCGATGACGTGGACGGGACCGGCGCGGCGCTCGACCGCGTGCTCGACGACGAAACGCCGCTGACGGATGATTTCGCGCAGGCCGTGGGGCTGATGCGCGATTCGGCGGGCCGCCTGGGCGGGCCGGGGGGGACGGGCGTCGCGACGCAGCGGATGCAGGAAGACATCATCCGCCGCCTCGACATCCTGATCGACAAGGCCCAGCAGCAACAGCAGCAGGGTTCCGGTTCGGGCTCGTCATCCAGCCAGAGCCAGGCCAGCCGGCCGCAACCGAATCAGGGCGACCAGCAATCGCAGCAGCAGCCGTCGAACGGCCAGGACCCCGAGAGCGCCTCGGACGGACCGCCGGGCCAAGAGGCCAGGCCAGGGGAGGCGACGGTCAACCCCGCGACGTGGGGCGCGCTGCCGGCGCGGCTGCGGGACTCGCTCGTTCAGGGCGCATCCGATCGGTACAGCAGTCTCTACCGTTCGATGACCGAGGCGTACTACCGGCGGCTGGCCGAGGAGGCGACAGAATGATTCGTCGATCGATCCTGGGCTGTGTTGCGGCGGCGGCGTTGGTGGTCGGTTCGGCGGGCGTTGATGCCCAGCCGCGGCGGAGCGCCGAGAACGCGGCGGCCGCGGGCGAGATCACGCCAGAGCTCGACCGCGCGGTCCGACGCGGGCTGCAAGCGCTGGCGGACCGGCAGGCCGAGAACGGCTCGTTCGGCGAGGGGCGGTACGTCAACAACGTCGCGGTGACCGCGATCGCCTGCATCGCGTTCATGGCCGACGGCTCTGTGCCGGGCCGCGGGCCCTACGGCGAGCACGTCCGCCGGGGGCTGGAATTCATCCTTGACAACGCGACCGATTCGGGCCTGATCGCGGGCGAGGCGGCGAACGGGCCGATGTACGGCCACGGCTTCGCGGCGCTCTTCCTGGGCGAGGTCTACGGCATGACCGGCGCCGACGACCGCCTGGCCGCCCGCACCTACGAGGCGCTGGTCAAGGCGATCCGCCTCATCGAGCGCACCCAGAACGACGAGGGCGGCTGGCGATACAACCCGCTGCCCTACGACGCCGACGTCTCGGTAACCATCTGCCAGATCATGGCGCTGCGGTCGGCGCGGAACGCCGGCATCGAGGTCTCCAAAGACACGATCGACCGGGCGGTCGACTACGTGCTGGCCTGCCAGAACCCCGACGGCGGGTTCCGCTATCAGACGCGCACACGCGACAGCGCCTGGCCCAGGACCGCCGCGGGGGTGGCATCCCTGTACTACGCGGGGATCTACGACGACGATTCGCTCAACGCCGGGCTCAACTACCTGGTCATCACCAGCATGCCCGGGGGCAACGCGCGGCGGAGCCCCCACTATTTCTACGGCCAGTACTACGCCGTCCAGGCGATGTACCTTGCCGGCGGCGAATGGTGGGCCGGCTGGTGGGCGGCAGTCCGAGAAGAGCTGCTTTCGATGCAGGGTGGTGACGGGATGTGGGATGATCGGGGGGTCGGGCCGAGTTATGGCACAGGGATGGCCCTGATCGTTCTGCAAATGCCCAAGCGGTATCTGCCGATATTCCAGAAATAGCCCGATCCACCGCACGCCCGCGGGGCGTGCTCTTCGGAGACCGGATCCAGCGTGAGACGTGCGACGCACACAGCCCGAGCCCTCGCCGCCGCGGCCTCCGCGTGGCTGTCGGCAGCAGCGCCGGCCGACCCGCCGCCGATTGTCGACGCGGTCCTGAGCGATCTGTCTCGAGTGACCGGCGAGCTGATCGACTACGACCGGTCGGGAGTAACCCTGGCCGGCCGCGACGGCGAGGTTGTGACGATCGAAGCCGGGGATCTGCTGGCGCTCATCGCCGAGCCGCCGGCATCGGCCGGCAGCCCCGCGCGGACGATGTCCAGCGTGCTGGCGCGGCCCGGGCTGGTCACGCTCGTCGACGGCCAGCGGCTCAGCGGCTCGCCCTCGATCTTCGACCGCGACGACGGCTCGCTCGTCTGGGACCACACGGTGCTCGGGACCGTCGAGCTTCCGCTCGACCGGATCGATCGCGTCCGGATCCCGAGGAGCATCATCGGCCCGGCCCAGCCCGCCGCGTTGCCGCCGGCCGCGACCGATGACGTGCTGCTGCTGACCAACGGCGACCGGCTGGAGGGGTTTCTGACCCGGGCCGGCTCGAGCATCGGCTTCGAAGTCGGGGGCAACGCCGTCGAGATCGATCTGAACTCGGTCGACCAGTATGCCGTCGCCAACCCGCCCGAGCCGATGACCGGGACCGTGGCGTGGCTGACCGACGGATCGATCATCGCGGTCCCGGGCCTGACCGTGCGAGGCGGGCTGGCGTCGTTCGATCGCCGGCGGGCCGCGTCGAGCGAGGCCAACGTGACGGAGCCGCAACCAAGCGAAGACCGCGTTCTGCTCGACGAAGATTCGCTCGCCGGGCTCGTGGTTGATGCGGGCCGGCTCCGGCCGCTGGGCTCGCTGTCGGGCAGCGAGGCTGTGTTCCGGCCCGACGCACGGGCCGAGCCGCTCGGGAGCGCGGTCCGGCTGGATGGGCCTGGTCTTCGGAGCTATCGCCTGCCGGAAGGTGCCGAGTGGTTCGCGGCCGAGGCGGTGCTGCCGCTCCGGTCGCGGGTCTGGGGCGAAGCGACCCTCCGCGTGCTGGCCGACGGCACCGAGCTGGCAGCGATCGAGCTGGGGCCCGAGTCCTGGTCGGTGCCGATCCGGGTGCCGGTCCGCGGCGCACAAGAGCTGACAATCGTGCTCGAGCCGGGCCGGTACGGTGATGTGCAGGTGACCGCGGAGCTGCACGACGCGGTGGTCGCTGTGGATGCCCGCTAGCGGAGCTTGAGCACGCTCAGCCCGGCGACGCCGAGCAAGATGCCGATGATCCAGAGGCGGCTGACCACCTGCTGCTCCTGCCACCCGCCCAGGTGCAGGTGATGGTGGAACGGGGCGCACAAGAAGATCCGACGCCCGTTGGTCGCCCGGAACCAGCCGACCTGGAGCACGACGCTGCCGATCTCGGCCAGGAAGACGCCGCACATGATCAGCACGATCACTTCCTGGCGGATGACCACGGCGGCGTAGCCGATCAGCGCGCCCAGGCAGAGCGAGCCGGTGTCGCCCATGAACACCTTCGCCGGTGAGCAGTTCCACCACAAGAAGCCGAGCGACGCGCCGAGCATCGCGCCGGCGAGCACCGCCAGCTCGCCCGACTCGGCCACGTGCGGCACCAGCAGCTCGCGGGCCCAGGAGTCGTTGCCCGCGATGAGCGTCAGCACGACGAGCCCCGCGGAGACGGCCGCGACAAGCCCGGTCGCCAGCCCGTCCATCCCGTCGGTGATGTTCACCGCGTTCGACATGCCGGCGATCATCAGCACCGCGACAACGACGAACGCCAGCCGGCCCAGATAGAACAGCCCGTCGTTGACCTCGAGTGTCTGCGGGTCGTAGGTCGCCTGCAGCGGCAGCGTGATCGCGTGGGTCAGGTCCGGGCCGGGTGCGCCCTGGTTGTAGATCGACATGGCGATCAATGCCGCGAGCCCGACCTGGAACAGCAGCTTCTCGTGCGCGAACAGGCCCTGGCGCGTCCCCGTGCCGCGGCGGGACGCGGTGAGTTTGAGCCAGTCATCGAAGCCGCCGAGCGTGGCCATGCACAGCAGCAGGATCAGGCCCATGTAGGCGTAGGGCGTGCGGATGTCCGAGAGCAGCAGCACGCTAAGAAAGATGGCGCCGGCGATGAGCACGCCGCCCATCGTCGGCACGTTGGCCTTGGATTCGAAGTGCTTGCGGAGGGCCGCGGCGTCGGTCTGTCCGGCGTCGCCGATCTTGAGCGCTTTGAGCCGGGCGATCGTCCGCGGGCCGAGCAGCAGCACGAGCAGGAAGGCCAGCGATGTCGCCGCCAGCGCCCGGAACTGGAGCTGGTCGAGCAGGCGAAAGAACGAATAGAGCGTGAACCCGCCGACGACCTCGATCGAGTCGAGCCAGTCGCGAAGCCGGTCGAGCAGGACGTACAGCACCGCCGCCCCCTCAGCCCTTCGCCGCCGGGGCGGAGGAGCCTCGCAGGGCCTCGACCACCCGCTCGAGCGCGACCGATCGCGACGCTTTGAGCAGCACCGCGTCGCCCGGCTTGAGCATCTCGGCGACCGCCGACCCATCGCCGACGCTGTCGAGGCAGACCACGGCCCGGTCGGGCAATATTTCGCGGAGCGCGGGCGCCATCACGCCGGCTTCGTCGCCGACGAGCACGACCACCGCCGGACCGCGACCCTCACGCACCGTTTCTGCGACCGCCTCGCCCACCGAGCGGTGCAGGGCTTCGGACAGCTCGCCGAGCTCGAGCATCGAGCCCAGGACGAGCACGCGCCGCCCCGGCTCCGGGGCGAAGTCGGCGAAGCCGAGCACCGCGGCCTTGACCGATTCGGGGTTGGCGTTGTAGGCGTCGTTGATAACATCGATGCCGTCGATCGTTGCTCGGTCGAGCCGCATCGCCGGCCCGCGGGCGGCGGCCAGGCCCGCGGCGATTGCCGCGTCATCGAGCCCGAAGCGGCGGCCGACCGCGATCGCGGCCGCGGCGTTGAGCGCGTTGTGCTTGCCGAGCAGCGAGAGGCGGAAGCGGCCCCCGTCGGCGAGCTCGAACCGCGTCGCAACCCGGTCGATTGCGATCTCGGCGACGCGGACAGCCGCGTTTTCCGAGGTGCCGAACCGGATCACGCCGTCGGCATCCACGCCGGGGGGGATCTCGATGACCGGATCGTCGTGCACGATGCCCAGCCCGCCGGGCTCGAGCTCGAGGAGCAGGCTGAGCTTCTCACGCATGATCGCGTCGATCGAGCCGAGCCCGCCGAGGTGCGCGTGCCCGATGCTTGTGACCACCGCGACGTGCGGCCGCGCGATAGCCGCGAGACGCCGGATCTCGCCCGGCGTGCTCATGCCGATCTCGCAGACGAGGTACTGATCGCCCGGGCTCGCGTTGAGCACCGTCAGCGGCACGCCGAGCTCGTTGTTGAAGCTCTTGATCGAGGCCGATCCGCGGAGCGAGCCGCCCAGCACCGCGTCGATCAGGCGCACGGTCGTGGTCTTTCCGTTTGAGCCGGTGACGCCGACCACGCGGACCGACCGGAGCTCGCGTCGGTAGGCCTTCGCGAGCGCGACCAACGCCCGCCTGCATGAACCCACACGGATCACCGTGAGCCCAGCGGGGTGCTCGACATCGCGCTCGACGATCGCGAGCGGCGCGCCCTGCGCAGCGGCCTGCGGCAGAAACGTGTGCCCGTCCGACCGCTCGCCGGGGATCGCCACGAACACCTGCCCGGGCGTCAGCGATCGGGTATCGATCGAAACGCCGCGGATCGGGCCGGGCGCGTCGCCGCGAGCGACGATGCGCCCGCCGGTCGCCGATCGGACGAACTCGGGTGTGAGGCCGTCGCCGCTCATCCGACCGCCTCCCCGACTCGGACCGCTCGGCGGCGCATCGCCTCGATCGCGACGCGGCGGTCGTCGAACTCTCTGGAAACCAACGCGCCGGAGGGATCCGCGGCGATCTGCTCGGTCTCGTGGCCCTTGCCCGCGATCACGACCACATCCCCCGCCGCGGCGGAGCCGACAGCATGCTCGATCGCCCGGCCGCGATCCGTGTGCACCACGACCCGGTCCCGGTCGGTCGGAGCGATGCCCGTGAGCACCTCGGCGATGATCGCCTGGGGCGGCTCGGTGCGGGGGTTGTCGCTGGTCAGAACGACAAGATCGGCCAGGGACGCCGCGACGCGGCCCATCTGGGGGCGCTTGCGGCGGTCGCGGTCGCCGCCGCAGCCGAAGACGCACACGACCCGGCGCCCGCCCGCGATGCCGCGCACAGCCGACAGCGCGTGCTCGAGCGCGTCCACGGTGTGCGCAAAATCCACGAAGACCGCGATGCTGTCCTCGGCAAGGCCTGACCCGGCTCCCACCCGCTCGAGCCGGCCCGGCGGGAGCGTCGGGCTGGCGAAGGCTTCGCGCAGCCGATCGCCCGTCACACCGAATCGGTGCGCGAGACACGCGGCCTGCAGCGCGTTCATCGCGTTGTGCGCTCCGAAGCCGGGCAGGCGAACCTGCACGAGGCCGAACGGTCCCTCAAGCTCGGCCGAGAGACCTTCGAGGTTCTCACTCTGAATCCGGCATCGTGCGTCGGCACGCGACTCATCTGAAGAGTCGGCCGAGCAGCGGACCACCGCAGCCGCGCAGCCGTTGAGCATCCGCTCTGAACTCGGGTCATCGGCGTTGACCACGGCCAGGGCATCGGACCCGAGCAGCGCGAACAGGCGTGCTTTCGAGGCTGCGTAGACATCTTGCGTGCCGTGGTAGTCCAGGTGGTCGCTGCCGAGCATGGTGAAGACGGCGGCATCGAACGAGAGCGCATCGACACGCCGCTGGTCGAGCGCGTGACTCGAGACCTCGATGACCGCCGCCTCGCAGCCGTGCTCGACCATCGTCGCCAGTGTTCGGCTGAGCTCGATGGCGGGCACCGTGGTCATCGGCGACCGCGCGACCTCGCGGCCGTCGTCGATCTCGACCGTCCCGACCATGCCGCACCGCACCCCGGCGGCGTTGAGCAGCCCGTGCGCGAGGTGGACGACGCTCGATTTCCCGTTTGTGCCCGTCACCCCCGCGAGCCGGAGATGGCGAGAAGGAGACCCAAAGAACCGCTCAGCGAGCAGTGCGGCCGTGAGTGGGACATCCTCGGCAATCAGCACCGCGGCGCCGCTCGACACCGCCGGCGCGCCGCTGGCATCGGTCAGGATTGCCACAGAACCGCGGCGAACCGCATCATGGAC
>JBCDEF010000057.1:0-14508 GCA_039179915.1 Planctomycetota bacterium
ATGAAAAAGGGGATCGCGAGCACGGCCATGACCATCGAGACGGCCAGGGCCGCCGTGGCGATCACCAGCGCGAACCGGCCGGCGCTCTTGGCACCGAACCAGTTGATGCCGCCGACGAGCACGATCGTCACGACCGAGAGCGGGAGCGTCAGCCCGTGCGGCACGCCGAAGTAGTGAAATGCCTCCACCACGCTGATCGCAGCCGTCATGATGTAGCCCGACAGCAGCAGCGTTGCGCCCACAACCGACAGGGTCGGGCTGAGCTGCCGGGCCGCGGTGTACACCCCGCCGCCGTCGGGGAAGTTCCGGCACACAATCGTGTACGCCCAGCTGACCGCGAGCATCAGGACGCCGATCGCCGCGAGATAGATCACGCTGGCGTGGGCGGTCGCGAGAAACGCCAGCCCCAGCACGTACAGCCGGCTGGTGCCCCAGTCGCCGTAGAGCAGCGGGCCGGCGAGGGTCCACTTGAGCGTCCGGGGTCGTGAGTCGGTGACGAGCATGCCGGGCCCGGGTCCCCATCGGCCTCGGGTGCGTCGTGCGGTCGGCCGGCGGGCAGTATAGTGATCGACGTTTCCGCGATGGTCGGCCGCGCTGACCGATCCATGCTGACCGAAACATGCCGGCCGAACCACGCGGGCCGAAACCGGCGGGCGATGCCGCTACCATGAGCGGGGAGTCGCGCTCAGCGAGCGCACAAGCGGGTGCTATCCGACTATGGCCGAGGCCAACAAGCAGCAACTCGACGACACCACGCCGCTCCGGGATTCCGGCCGCGGTGGCTCCGCGTCCGCATCCGGCTCCAGTTCCAGTTCCAGTTCTGCCTCGGGCAACTCGGCGAGCAAGCCCGCCAAGGTCCCGGACATGGCCGAGACACATCAGGCCATCCAGGAAGCCGCCAAGCAGGGCACCAATATCGACACCCTCGTCGGCCGGCTCGTGGTCGATAACGGCTTGGCGACGAAAGAAGAAGTTCAGCACTGCCTCGAGCACGTCAAGACCCTGCACCAGGAGGACAACTCGTCCTCGCTGATGCAGATCCTGGTCGATCAGGAGTATGTCACCAAGCGGCAGATCGCCCGGCTCCGGGCCATCATCGAGGCCGAGCGGTCGGGCCAAAAGATCCCGGGATTCAAGGTGCTCGGCAAGATCGGCGCGGGCGCGATGGCAACGGTGTTCAAGGCCGTCCAGCTCAGCCTCGACCGGACGGTCGCGATCAAGGTGCTGCCGCGCAAGTTCAGCGATAACCCGCAGTTCATCGAGCGGTTCTACGCCGAGGGCCGGGCCGCCGCCGCCCTGAACCACCCCAACATCGTGCAGGCGTTCGATGTCGGCAAGGCCGGCGAGTTCCACTACTTCGTCATGGAGTTCGTCGACGGCCGGACCGTCTACGACGACATCGTCAAGCAGAAACGCTTCCAGGAGACCGAGGCCGTCGAGGTCATCATGCAGGTCGCCGAGGCGCTCAAGCACGCCCACGGCAAGGGGCTGATCCACCGCGACGTCAAGCCCAAGAACGTGATGATCACCAACGACAACGTGGTCAAGCTCGCGGACATGGGCCTGGCCCGGGCCGTCTCCGACAAGGAGGCCGCCGAGGCCGAGGCCGGAAAGGCCTTCGGCACCCCGTACTACATCGCGCCAGAGCAGATCCGCGGCGAGCGGGAGATCGGCCCGCCCGCCGACATCTACTCCCTCGGCGCGACTTTCTACCACATGGTGACAGGCGCGGTCCCATTCGAGGGCAAGAACCCCTCGTCGGTCATGCACAAGCACCTCAAGGCCGAGCTCGTCCCGCCGGACCACGTCAACCCCAAGCTGTCCGCGGGCGTCAGCGAGGTCATCGAGCGGATGATGGCCAAAGCGCCCCGCGACCGGTACAAGCACTGCGGCGACCTGATGGTCGACCTCCAAGCCGTCCGCAACGGCGAGCAGCCCCCGATCGCCCACAAGGACGTCTTCGAAGAAGCGGACCTCTCCGCTATCGCGGGCGCCGAGACCGCGGCCGCCACCGACGAAATCCCGGTCGACTCCTCCGGCTCGGGCAATGTGGGCCAGTGGATCCAATCGGCGTTTTACATCGTGCTCGCCGTCGCCGGGCTGAGCCTGCTGTTCAACGTCCTCTTCGCGGCCAACATCCTCTGAGCCTGCCGTTCGCCCGGGTCGAGCCGGCCCGTGGTGCTCTTGCTCGGCCCGGCGGGCCCGTATACAATACAGACATGGACGCGGTTCTCTTTCTCTCTCAGCGACTCCCTGCGGCCGGGGCCGCAACCCGCTTGTGTTCATGACCCCGTCCGCCCACATCTGTGACTGTGTACCGGCCGGGCCCGCGTCCAAGTGACCGCGTCGATGTGCCGACAATCAGCCTGTGTCTCCTTTGCCGGCCGGTGCCCGACGCCGCCGACCGGCGCGTGCCTGTCCGTGTCGGATTGCTGGAGTTCTTCCCATCGCTCGTAGACGCTTCTTCCGCGACGCCGGCCCGGTGCAACGCACCCGGGTCAACCACATGATCCGCATCAGCCCGATCCGCGTGATCGGGCCGAACAATGAGCAGATCGGGGTCATCGAGACCTTCGAAGCGATCCGCATGGCCGAGGAAGCCGGGCTGGATCTCGTCGAGGTCGTTGCCGACAGCCGCCCCCCGGTCTGCAAGATCATGGACTACGGCAAGCACAAGTACGAGCTGTCCAAGAAGAAGCAGCCCTCGAGCAAGGGCAACGAGCTCAAAGAGATCCGGCTCGGCCGGTCGATCAAGATCGACCCGCACGACATCGAGATCCGCTCCGCCCAGGCCCGCCGCTTCATGATGGAGGGCCACAAGGTCCAGGTCATCCAGCGGTTCCGCGGCCGGGAGATGGCGCACAAGCACCTCGGGCTCGACAACCTCCGCGAGTTCTTCGAGTCGCTCGAAGACATCTGCAAGGTCGAGCAGCCGCCTAAGCCGCTGGGCCGGCAGTTCACCATGCTCCTCGCCCCCGAGAAGCCAAAGGTCGAGGCCGCCAAGCGCCAGCTGGCCAAGGAAGAAGCGGAGATCCAGCGGCAGAAAGAAGCCGAGCTCGAGGCCAAGATCGCCGCGCTCGATGCCAAGGAAGCCGCCGAGGCCGACGACGACCACGACGACGCCGAGACGTCCGACGAGAGCAAGAAGAAGTCCGAGCGGTCCAACACCGGCAAGGGCAAGGACGACCGCGCCCGAAACCCGGTCGACGACGAGATCGCCGAGCTGCTCGGCGAGTAAGCGGCATGTGGAAGGCGTAACCCGCGGGTTCAGCCACGGCTGGCCAGCAGGTCCCGCGGCCGGGCCCGCATGATGCCCAGGCCCGCGGGGATCGCCGCGGCGACCGTGATCACTGCCACCGCCGACCATCCGAGCAGCGCCCCGTCCAGCGGCAGCACCAGCTTGAGGTCCAGCCCCAGCAGCATGCGGTGCATCCGCTGCTGCGCCCAGCTCGCCTGCAGGCCCATCAGCGTGCCCAGCACCATCGCGCCCACAGCGATCACCACCGCCTCGCCGATCGCCAGCCGGAACAGCACACCCGCCTGTGCGCCAAGCGCCCGCAGCACGCCGAACTCGAACCGACGCTGGTCGATCCCCGCGATGATCAGGTTCGCCACGCCCAGGCAGGCGACCAGCATCGAGCAGACGGCCACGGCCGAGAACGCCCCGATCGCGCCGCCGAACACGGTCATGAGCTGTTCCTTGATCGCTCGCCCGCTGCCGGCGTCTTGGAAGCCGTAGTCGCCCTCGAGCATCGTGCGGCGCATCGTCTCGACCGCGACCTCGTCGTCGACGCCGTCGTCCAGCTCGACCTGGATCAGGTTGATCGTGTCGACGCCGAACAGGCTGACCATGTCGTTCCGCGAGCCAAAGACGGCATGGATCGCCTGCTGCGTGTACTCCTCGCCGATGTTGAAGAACTTGCTAACGATCTCCAGCCCCGGGCTGGTCACAACGCCGACGATCTCGAACTCGTGCGGCTCGCCCTCGAACTCGCAATCGAACGTGTCGCCCACGCCCAGCCCCTGGGCGAGCTGGAACTCGCGGGCGATGATCACCGCCCCGCCCGCGATCAGCTTCGGCTTCGCGGTCTCCTCGCTGCCCTCGACCCAGGTCAGCTCGGCCAATTCAAAAAACGGCTCGGGCTCGAAGGCGATGAAGCTCGAGGTGTACGACGTCAGCGTGGTCACGCCGAGCAGCTCGGTCTTGACCGGCACGATGCTGATCGCGGCTGTACCTTCGACGAACTCGAGCTCCTCGAGCTTCTGCCGGGCCTCGGGAGATAGTGCCGTGCCGCTGACGAACGCGTCGGGGAACTCGAACGAGGCGAGGAAGTCCCGCCCGATCGAGCCGCCGTGCGTCCAGATCATGATCATCAGCGCAAGGCCGGTCATCATCGCGCCGGAGGTGAACCCGAAGCGGTAGGGGGTCTGCCCGACGGTGCGCTCCAGCAGCCGGCGAGGAAGCGCGAGCCCCCGGGCGATCAGCGGCCCGAGCACGCGGACCGTGATCAGCGTCATCGGTACACCCAGCAGGAAGTACCCCACGAACATGCCCGGCAGCCCGATGAGCATGTACAGGTAGAACGCGACCGAGCCGTTCTCGGGCAGGCCCACGACCAGGAGCTGGGTGACCACGCCCGAGAGCGCGAGCACGCTGGTCAGCACGATCGGGCCGCGGGTGGTCGGGATGGCCCGCGGCGACATCGCCCGCAGCGGGCTGGTCGAGGAGGCCTTGTACGCCGGCCACGCCGCGCCCACCACGCCCGACGCCACCGAGCCCGCCGACGCCATCACGATCGGCCACCAGGTGATGATCAGCCCCGTGCGGATCACGTCCTGGAAGTACCAGATCAGCAGTGCGCAGCCGGCTAAACCCAGCGGCGTGCCGATCAGCGCCCCGAGCCCGCCGATGATCGCCCCGACCATCAGCTGGCTCTCGGCCAGCTGCGGCCGGCTCCCGCCGATGCACCGTAGGATCGCAAGCTCCCGCTGCCGGTCCGCGACATCCACCGTCAGCCCGGTCATGATGATGAACGACGCGGCCAGGAACGCCAGCACCGTCGCGAAGATCATCCCGATCCGGCCCGTGCGGAGGTTGTCCTCGAGGTTCGAGGTGATCTTGGCCGTTGTCTGGATCAGCAGCCGCGACCGCTGCTGCTCGGACAGCTCGGCCCGCCGCGCCTCGGCGAAGCCATCGGGATCGACGCCCTCGTCGAGCAGGATGTCGACCTCGCTGACCCGCCCCTCGTCGCCGGCGAACTCGGCCAAGACCACGCGGTTCAGAAACGCCTGCGGCCGGCCGCCCAGCGGCGGCGGCTCGACGATCCCCACCACCGTGAACGGCTCGGCCCGGACGCGGAAGACGCCCGTCAGCAGCTCGATCGTGTCGCCGATGCCCACGGTCACCCGCTCGTTGCGTTCGATCGCGTCGGCCGCGGGCACGGGTTCCGAACCGGCCGCCGAACCGTCGGCCTCGTTGACCAGCACATCCCGCTGCTGCACGGCCCCGCCGAACGCGCCCGCCTGGCCCCGCCGGCCCGCAAGCCGGTCGGCCAGCAGGGTATCGATCGCGATCTCGTCGGCACCCTGCGGCAGGCGGCCCTCGACCAGGGTCTCTGAGGTCAGGCTCCGGGTCGCCTCGTCGGCGGCAGGCTCCACGCCGTGGCCCATCGCGGTGACGACGGTCTGGACCGTCCGGAGGATGTGCTCGCCCTCGGGGTCGTTGGCGTGGGTGGGGCGCCAAAGCTCGATCGTTGCGCGGATGTTCAGCGGCTCGCGAACCCGTGCCGCGGCGGCGGCCACGCCGGGCCACTCCCGCGCCCGCTCGACCCACCGCGCATCGATCGTCTGGCCCGTGCCGCGGCCCTGGATCTTGATGTCCGCCACGCCGATCTGCTTGCCGACCCGCTCCTGGATCGAGCCCTGGATCGACGCCATCGCCGTCGCCACGGCGGCGATCAGCAGGGCGGACAACGAGACGGCCGAGACCAAGAGCAGCGTGCGCTTGGGCTTAGCTCGCAAGTTCCGCATAGCGAGCCGCCACGCCGGTCGCATCCATGCCCTCCGTGTCGAAGCCGCCGCAGATCCGCCCGTCGGCCAGCACGAGCACGTGCTGGCAGTGGACCGCGGCCGTCGGCTCGTGCGTCACCATAACCACCGTGATCGCCTCGTCTCGGGCGATCTCGTCCAGCAGGGCCCAGAGCTTCGTGCTCGAGCCCGAATCCAGGTTGCCCGTCGGCTCGTCCGCGAAGAGCACCGGGGGCTTGAACAGCAGCGATCGGGCGATCGCCACACGCTGCTGCTCGCCGCCCGAGAGCGCCTGCGGCCGGTGCTCCATCCGCTCGGCCAGGCCCAGCCGGTCGAGCAGCTCGCCGCTGCGCTCACGCAGCTTCCGGGGGTCCTCGCCCGCCAGGTCGCCCGGCAGCTCGACGTTTTCCCTGGCGCTGAGCGTCGAGATCAGGTTGAACTGCTGGAAGACGATGCCGATCTCGCGGCGGCGGAACTCGGTCGCGGCCCGGTCGTCCAGGTTGTGGATCGCCTTGCCCGCGATCAGGATCTCGCCCTCGTCGGGCCGGTCGAGGGCCGCGAGCAAGTGCAGCAGCGTGCTCTTGCCCGAGCCGGAGCGTCCCATGATCGCGTGGAAGCCGGACTCGGCGACGTGCATGTCCACGCCGCGGAGCGCGGGCACGCGGCGCGGGCCGATCGTGAACGACTTGGTCACACCAGCGCAGCGGATCATCGGATGGGTCGGAGCGGTGGGATCGCGGGTCGCCTCGGGACGGTCGGGAAGGTGAAGTGCGGCTGCCGGTGCGTTCGTCGCGGGCGCGTCGGCGGGCGCGATCAAGCGGGGTTCTTCGAGTCGTAGGTCGCCGCGTCCATGAGCTGGTCCAGCTCGCTGCCGTCGGCCGGCCGGAGGCGGATCAGCCACCCGTCGCCGTACGGGTCGCTGTTGAGCAGCGAGGGGTCGTCGGTGACGCGGTCGTTGACCTCGACGATCTCGCCGGCCACGCCCGAGTAGACGTCGCTGGAGGTCTTGACGCTCTCGACCTCGCCGATCTCCTCGCCGGCTTCGACCTGCGTGCCGGCGGATTTGAGCTCGGCGAAGGTGACATCGGTGAGCTGGTCGACGGCGAACTTGCTGATGCCGATCGTGATCAGATCGCCCTCGAGCAGGTGCCACTCGTGTGTCTCTGCGTAGCGTCGGTCGGACGGGGAGCTCATGGCTTGGTTCTCCTGCCTGCCGCGCACCATCCGGCCCGGCACGCGGCCATGCTAGGGTCGCGGGCCGGCCGTCGCCGAGCGGGTCTATCCTGCCCCTCGATGCTGCTGACGCTCCACGCCGCCTCACTCCGTTCGATGCTCGCCCCGGGGCGCGGCAAGCCCAAGCTGGCGCTCGCCGATCTGCCGCGTTTTGCCCGGCAGGATCTGGACATGAGCGGCCTGATGCTCACCACCGATCTGCTCAAGGGCGCCACCCGGACGCTGCTCGAAGACCTGCGGGAGACGGCCGACAAGCAGCGGTGCGCGTGCCTGCTGCTGATCGAGCCAGAGCCGCTCAAGCTGGCCGACGAGAGCGACAAAGTCGGCGGCGCCGGCGTCGAGCGAGCCAAGCGGGTCCTGCAGGCCGCCAGCCTTCTGGGGTGCAACGCGGCCTCGATCGCGATCAACAGCCCCGATGAGGACGACTTTGTCGACTTCGCCGCCGACCGCATCCGGCAGATCGTTGAGACCGCCGACCGGCTGGATATGTCGCTGCTGATCTCGCCCCGCGAGGGCCTGACCGAGAAGCCCGAACGGGTGACAGAGCTGATCAAGAAGATCGGCGGGTTCCGCGTCGGCACGCTGCCCGACTTCGCCGATGCGATCCGGACAGACGACCCGGCGGCCTATCTCCGCAAGCTCGTGCCCTACGCCAGCGTGGTCTGCGCGACGACCATGGATATGAGCCCCCCTGAATCGGCGACGCGGGACGACGGCGGCGAGACCGAGCCCGTGGCCGAGCCCGGAAACGAACAGGCCGCCGATCAGAAAGCGGATCGGCCGGCAACCGAGGCTCCTGACCCGGATGCCGAGCCATCGTCCGAGGCTGAGAGCCCCGAAGACCCCGCCGGCGACGGTGAGGCGGCCATTGAAGATGAGCTTGGTGTAGGGCCCGGCGGCGGGCTGGAGAGCCTGATCAACGCCGTTCTCAGCGAAGAGGCCATCGAGGAAGAGGACGACCCGCCCACCCACAGCCCGTACGAGCTCCAGCCGCTGGTCGATGCGGTTCATTCGGTCGGGTTCGACGGCTCGCTGGCGGTCCGATACATCGGCGACGGGGACCCGGTGGTCGGCACCGATCTGAGCCGCTGGGCGCTCGAACACGCCGTGGGCGCTGCAAAGAAGTAACCGCCCCGGTACGCTTGAGCTGGGCACGGCCGCGATCGGGGCACACGACATGGGACGCATGCAGGCGGTGACAGACCATCGGACGCATCAGGCGGGCGGCGGCGATCACGGGCCCATCGTCGGCTCGGTGGTGATCACGATTGACGGCCCCGCCGGCACGGGGAAGTCGACCGTCTCGCGCCTGCTCGCCGGGCGGTTGGGCCTGGACTTTCTCGACACCGGCGCGATGTACCGGGCCGCGGCCGCGATCGCGATCGACCACGGGCTCCGCGTCGATGACCACGACGCCATCGTGGCCCGTGTCGCCGATGCCGACCTGCACTTCGACTGGCAGCTCGACCCGCCGGCGATCCTCGCCTGGCTCAAGCCGCTGGACGACCGGATCCGCGACGCGGATGTCACCCGGCTGGTCTCGCCGATCGCCGCGATCGGCCCGCTCCGGGAGCACATGGTCCGCAAGCAGCGGCTGATCGCCCGCCAGCACCCGCGGCTGGTCACCGAGGGCCGCGACCAAGGCTCGGTCGTCTTCCCCGACGCCGAGGTGAAGTTCTACCTTGACGCCGAGCCCGCGGTCCGCGCCAGCCGGCGGGCGGCCCAGCTCCGCGAGGCCGACCCGGCACAAGCCCTCAACGAAGCGTCGCTGCTCGCCGAGATCATCGAACGCGACCGCCGCGACTCCAGCCGTACCGACGGCCCGCTACGCTGCCCCGACGACGCGGTCCGGATCGACACGGGCCCGATCGAGCTGCCGCAGGTCGTGGATCTGCTCGAGCGGCTCGTCCGCGAGCGGCTCGGGACGTGAGCTCGTTCCGGCCCGGCTGGTTCTATCTCTTCTGCCGCGCTCTCACCCGGCTCGCGCTCCGACTGCTGTATGGCATCCGAGCCGAGCACGCCGACCGTGTGCCGGCCGAGGGCCCGGTGCTGCTGGTCGCCAACCATGTCTCGTTTCTGGACCCGCCGATCGTCGGCAGCATGGTCGAGCGGGCGGACGTGGCGTTTCTGGCCCGCGCGAGCCTGTTCAAGCCGCCGCTTTCGACCATCATCCGGGCGCTGCACACGCTGCCGATCCGCGACAACGAGGGCGACGTCCGCGCGATCCGCCAGGTGATCGACCTGCTCGCCGCCGGCCGGCCCGTGCTGATCTTCCCGGAAGGATCGCGGACGCACGACGGCGCGCTCCAGCCGTTCCGCGAGGGCTTCCGGCTGATCGCCCGCCGCGCAAAGTGCCCGGTGGTGCCCGTCGCGATTGAGGGGGCTTTCCACGCATGGCCCCGCCGCCGGGCGCTGCCCAGGATGTTCGGCGCCCGGCTGATGGTCCGCTACGGCGAGCCGATCCCGGCCGAGCGCGCCTCAGGCCCCGACGGCAACGCCCTGATCGAGCAAACGATCGACGCCATGCGGCTCGAACTGCGAGCCGCGCTGCGCGAGGCAACCCGCGGCCGATTCCCGCCGGCGGGCATCGGCGATCTGCCGCTGGCCGAGGCTGAGGCCGAGCGAGCGAAAGCCCTGGAAGCGAGCTAGCCGGAACCTACGCCAGCTCGCGGAGCTTGGCGATCCGCCGCTGC
The DNA here is from genome assembly GCA_039179915.1 of Planctomycetota bacterium. Lineage (GTDB taxonomy): Bacteria > Planctomycetota > Phycisphaerae > Phycisphaerales > UBA1924 > JANQQZ01. Next base: position 9,954 of record JBCDEF010000057.1, read on the forward strand.
GTGGGCGGGTGCGTGGCGAACAGCTTGCCCAGCGCCGCCCCCGCGAACGGCTCGACGATGAACAGGTTGTTCTGCGCCGGGTTCGGGTTCTGCATCGGGATCCGCTGGTTCAGGCTCTCGAGCTTGGCCAGAGCCGACATCAGCCCGTTGGGCGTGCCCGCGATCTCGGCGCCGTCGGCGTCGGCCACGAACTCCCGGCTGCGGCTGATCATCGCCTTGATCACCGCTGCGCCCACCGCGCCGATGATCACCACCACGATCATGACCAGCGGGTTGCCGTTCTCGCGGTTGCCCATGAAGAAGAAGCCCCACTGAGCCAAGAACGCGAGCACGCCCGCGATTGTCGCGGCGATCGTCGAGGTCAGCGTGTCGCGGTTCTTGATGTGCGCCAGCTCGTGGGCCATCACGCCGCGCATCTCTTGTTCATTCAAGAGCTGCATCGCGCCCATCGTGACAGCCACAGCCGCCTTCTTCGGGCTGCGGCCCGTGGCAAAGGCGTTTGGCGCCTGCTGCGGGCAGACATAGACCTTGGGCATCGGCAACCCGGCCTTATGTCGCAGCTCGTCGACCATGAGATAGATCGGGTCGTTGGAGTCGACTTCCTGGCCGCGCATCGCCTTGATCGCGATCGTGTCGCTGAAGAAGAACGCGCCGAAGTTGGTGATCACGCCCATGATCAGAAACGGGATCAGGTACCCCTGGCCGAGCATGCCGCCGATGACGGCAAAAAGCCCCATCATGCCGCCGAGCAGGAAGACGGTCTTGACGTTGTTGACAAACCTGGTCATGGATCAGGTGCTCCGAAAAGCGATATCCGGCGTCGGCTCCAGCCGACCCCGATCCCATGTATTCGGCAAACGGCGTGCCCCGTGTTCGGGTCCCCGGTGGGATTTCGGCGCTGTGCGGCCTGCCAAACTGTCAGTCGGTCAATACCGGCCGGCTGACCCGGAGCCCTCAGCGGTCGGCGTTTGCATCAGGATTTTCGTCAGATGGGCCCTCATCAGACGGGGTTTCGTCCGCGTCGGCGGCTCCATCAGGCCGCCAGCCGGATAGCGCGACCCAGTCGAGCTCGAAGTCGAAATCCACATGCGGTCCGACGAACGGCGGGAACTCGAACACGCCGCGGGTCTGCCGGTCCTCGTTGTAGCGGGGCTTGGCGATCACCACCGAGGTCAGCTGCCAGCGGTCGAAGCGGGCGTCGACACGGATCCGCTCGGCGAAGCGGGGGGGAACGGCCACATCCACCGGGTCGCCGATGGGCAGGCCCGACGCCTCGTCGAGCACGGTCATCCGAGCAACAGCCCGGTCGCCGCGGAGCGGCACGAGCTCGTCGAACCGCACGAGCCAGGTGCGCTTGCCCCGCAGCTCGCGCTGGGTCAGCCGGCACCAGAGGGCCACCTGCTCTTTGTACCGGACGCGCTCGGTGGCCGTCGTATCGGGCACATCGCGGAGGGCGTTGAAGTACCGCGATCGAAGCTCGCGCAGCAGTGTGGCGGGCGAGGCGAGCGGGTCGGCCGGCAGCGGAGCCCGGGGTGCGCCTGACGCCGGCGGCTGGCGGTCGGCGGTCATCTCGCGGCGGAGCGACGTCAGCACCTGCTCCGCGTCGCGGATCCGTGCTTCCAGGCCCCGCCGGTCGTTGCGGAGCCCCGCAAGCTCGGCCTCGAGCCGGTCGATCGTCGCCTCGGCGTCGCGGAGCTCCGCGGTCAGCCGCTCGTTCTCCGCGATCATCTCGCGGACGCTCACGCCGGGCTGCCCTGCGGCCGGGAGAGCCTGGGCCGCAAGAGCTCCCAGCACGATCCAGAGCCCAACTCCGAGGGGGACCCCGAGCTCGACAAAGCGTCTGTGCATAGTCGTGCCTCCGTTCGCGCCCGTAGCCCGGCACTACTGTACAGCCTTCCATGATCCACGGATCCACCGAACCCGTGCCATCGACCCGCGAGGAGCTGATCGGACCCGAGCTGGCCGGCCGGCTCGACCGCCTCGACCTCCGGAGCCTCAAGATGTTCCCGGGCGCCCTGCCCGGCGAGCGACGCAGCAAGCGGCGGGGCAGCTCGGTCGAGTTCGACGACTACCGCAACTACGTCCCCGGAGACGACCTGCGGCACATCGACTGGAACGTCTACGCCCGCATGGACAAGCTGTTCCTCAAGCTCTTCCGAGAAGAAGAGGACCTTTCCCTGACGGTCGTGGTCGACGCCTCGCCGTCGATGCTCGCCGGCAAGCCGACAAAGCTGGTCTGCGCCCACCGGCTCGCGATGGCGATCGCTCATGTGGGCCTGGTGGGCAACAACCGCGTGAGCCTGACCGGCTTCGGTTCGCCCGCGGGGTACCGGCGGCTGGCACCGGGCCGGGGCCGGCGGCGACTGGCCGCGGTCGGCGAGTTCCTGCTCGAGAACCTGCGAGACGCGGCCGGCTCCGTCCAGCCGGCCAAGCCGGCCCGAGCCGATGGGGCCGGGGCCGGGTTCAATGATACCCTCCGCCGCGTCGCACGCGAGCGCACCGGCAAGGGTGTCGTGATCGTTCTCTCGGACTGCCTGGTCCGCGGCGGCTACCAGCCCGGCATCGCCACGCTCGCCGACACCGGCCGCGGCGGGTTCGATACGACCGTGCTCCAGGTGCTCTCGCCCGGCGAGCTCGACCCGGCCGCCGAGGGCGAGCGGCTCTCGGGCGACCTGCGGCTGACCGACGCCGAGTCAGGCGCCGACGCCGAGATCACGGTGACCGCAGAGCTCATCGAGCGGTACCGCGAGCGGGCCCGGCGATACTGCGACGAACTGGGCGCGTTCTGCCGCAGCCGCCGCATCCGCCACGCCCTGATCACGACCGACACGCCGCCGGACGCCGTGGTCCTCGGCACGCTCCGCCGGCTCGGCGTGCTCGGCTGAGGCTAGCAGTCAGACCGACGCCTTCGGCTTCTCGCCGGTCAGTTCTTCGTACATCGCGTCGTCGATGCCCAGGAACTCTCGCATGTGCGCGTCGTAGGTGTCGCCGTCCTGATCGCGCGAGAGGTCGAGCCGCAGCTCGTTGATGACCTTGGTGCCCTGGCCGATCCACTCGTCGAAGCTCTCTTTGCTGATGTTCGCGTGGATCCACTCACCGACCGGGCCCTTGAAGGGCTGGTGCGGCATCTTGGTCCCGGGCTTGCCGGTGCGCCGGCAGACGAATGAGCCGTCGGCCGCGGGCTTGGGCGCTTCTTTTTGGACCTCGGGCTTCTCGATCCCGAGCTGGTCGAGCATGTCGCCCATGGCCCGCTGGGGCATCAGGTCGCCGCGTTTGCCGGCGTTGACATAGCCCTCGAGCAGGATCGGGCCGGCCCGGTCGGTGTCGTCGGCCGCGATCAACGCCGCGCCCGCGAGCTGGTACGCCTTGCTCATCGCCGGGTTGATCCCGAAGCAGCGGATGTAGCACTCGGCCGCGTCGGCGAACCGGCCGGCCTGCTGGTACGCCCCGCCGAGCGAGAAGTGGGCCATATCGTTGTCGGCGTCGTCGGCGGCCATCTTCTCAAACTGGGCGATGCGGGTCTCGAGGTCCATGCGTCGTGTCCTTTCGTCGTCACCGGAACCTTATCACCGTGCCCGCGCCGCCGCATACCGTGCTGCGATGCCGGATACCCGACTCCGAACATCCCTCGCGAGCCTCAAGCTCGCCTCCCCGCTGGTCCTGGCCGCCGGCACCGCCGGCTACACCGACGAGCTGGGCGACGCATTCGACCTGTCGCAGGTTGGGGCCGTCACGACCAAGTCCATCACCCGCGAGCCCCGCGAGGGCAACGCGACCTGGCGGATCCTGCCCACCAAGGCGGGCATGCTCAACGCCATCGGCCTGGCCAACCCGGGCATCGAACGGTTCATGGATGAGATCGTCCCCCGCATCGACCGCGTGCCGACGACCGTCATCGGCTCGATCGCCGGCAACGCGGTCGAGGACTACGCCGCCGTCGCCGAGGCGATGGACGCCGTCGATGCACTCCCTGCCGTCGAGCTGAACGTCTCGTGCCCCAACGTGCACGGCGGCACCGAGTTCGGCGTCGACCCCGAAGCGCTCTGCTCGCTCGTCGCCGCCTGCCGAAGCGAGCTTTCGAACACCAGGCTCCTGGTCAAGCTCAGCCCGATCGCGGTGGGGGCGCCCGGCATCGTCGAGGTCGCCGCGGCAGCCGTTGAGGGCGGCGCGGATGGCTTGACCATCGCCAACACCGTGCCCGCGATGGGCATCGATGTTTCGACGCGCAAGCCCGTGCTCTCGAACGTCACCGGCGGGCTGTCCGGCCCGGCCGTGCACCCGATCGCCGTGCGGCTCGTGCACCTGGTTCGGCAGGCGCTCCCCGAGACGCCCATCGTCGGCGTCGGCGGCGTGATGGCCTGGGACGACGCGGCCGAGCTCGTGCTTGCCGGCGCCAGCGCCGTTCAGCTCGGCACCGCGCTCTTCGTCGACCCGCGTTCGCCGCTGAAGATCAACAAAGGGCTGGCGAAGTGGGTGGCGTCGCAGAACGCCGCCTCGATCGCCGACCTGGTCGGCGCGGTCGACTTGCGCTGACTTCATGGTGGCACAGCTCTCC
>JBCDEF010000058.1:0-14390 GCA_039179915.1 Planctomycetota bacterium
GAGGCGGCCCTGAACTACTACAGATACGCACCGGACTGGCCAGGACTGCTCGACTGGGCGACGGCCCGGACCGGGCTGGCCGATCCGCTCAGCCGCCTCTCGCGGACCGACCTGGAATCGGCGTTCGCGTCGTTCGGCCGCGCGCTCGACCGCGCCGCGGGTGAGCTGTCGCTGCGGCTGGTCAAGCAGGACCCGGCATCGGCGGCTCGGATCATCCGTTCCGCCCCGCCGAGGGCGCGCGCCATGTTGCGGTCGCTCGCCGGAGGGCGTTGATTCTCGGCGACACGCCGCACGACCGGCGCAACCCGGAACGCGGAGCAGACGGCGCATCCAATCTCTCGCGCATTGCACCCCGGCTTCGACGTCGCAAAGCGGCTTTGTTTTCGGACCGGTCGCTCATGGGGCCGTCGGCCGTCGGGCGCGGCACGGGCGTTGAACCCTTGGTTCGGTGTGCGACGCGTCGGCGTCGGCCAGCCATCCGGACAGAGAGGACAAGACGAGATGAACAGCGACACCTTCCAGACCCAGTTTCAGAAGCTGCTCGAGAAGATCAAGGAGCTTCCGGAAGACCAGCGCGGCAACCTCGAAAACCTCGCCGAAGAGACCAAAGACCGGCACACCCGGATGAAGAAGACCATCACCGACCTCCAGGAGTCGCTCGACTACCTCCGGGTCAGCGTCAAATACCTCGTGTTCGATCTTGAGGCAACGCGGCGGGAAAACAAGCAGCTCAGGGGCATGCTCGGCAGCGAGCAGGACGACGGATCCGCAGACAGCGGGAAGGGCTAACCCTCGCCGCCCGACCGCCGCCGCATGATCGGTGTGTTCCTCCAGGCCGCCGGTCCGCGGGCTTCCCCCCAGCCCCGGGCCGGCGGTTCTTGTCTGCCGCGGAGCCGTCGGCTACCGTTGCCGCTCGGACACCGATGTCCGAGGCCGGAGCGGTGCCCGAGAGGCTGAAGGGGCCGGATTGCTAATCCGGTGTGCGGGATTTCCCCGTACCGCGGGTTCGAATCCCGCCCGCTCCGCTTAGACCCTGATGCACATTGAGTTGCGACGTTGCGGCAGCGTCGATCGGACCGAGATCCGATCGTCCGATGTTACATTGTCGTAACATCGTGCCCTTACTCAGCCGTTACTCAAGTATACTTCTGTATCCAAACAAAGTCCTGACGAATCGAGCCCGCCGACGCGGGCTGCTGTCGTCTGGACGCAGCGAGACAGGGGTAAACCAATGGACATCGCGACGGTCTGTGCAGACTTCGATGGGCAGGTGTGGCAGGACCACGCCGACGTAGGAATCCGCGAGCGGTTCGCCGTCCGCCCGACCAACACCGGCGAGATTCGGATCACGCTCCAGCTGGACGGGCTGCCCGAGGACGACACCGAGTGTGTCGTGGTTCGGCTCGTCGCGGGGTGTGCCTCGGTCGAGTGCCCGCCGCTGTGTACTGGCTTCTCGGATGCTGCTTTGCGACTGTCGGCGTTGCTCGCCGTCGCCGCCCGCCTGATGGACCAGCTGGAGGGCAACCGGTGAAGAAGCGACTGACAACGGCAAGCGTTCGCTCCATCATTCGGCAGGGACCGCCCGAAGGCACACGGCAGCTGCTGGTGCAAGACAGCGACACGCGGGGGCTCGGGCTCCGCGTCAGCAAGACCGCAGCGAGCTACGTCTTCCAGCGGAGCGTGCGTGGGCGGAGCAAGCGAGTGACCATCGGCGATGCCCAGTCGTGGACGCTGGACGACGCCCGCAAGGAAGCCCGGCGGCTCACGGTGCAGGTGGACTCGGGCGAAGGGCTGGACGCGGCACAGCGGCCGGAGACGGTCACGCTGGCCGACGCGATCGAGATGCACATCAAGCAGCTGCGGGCCAAGGGCGGCAGCGAGCGAACCGCGTCCGACACGTACGAGGAGTTCGACCGACACTGCCGCGACTGGCTGCAGCGACCGATCGTGGAGATCAAGGCGAGCGACTGCAGCCAGCGGCACGAGAAGATCACGAAGAACAGCGGGCCAGCGGTTGCCAACCGCATCATGCGGGGCGTGCGAGCGATCCACAACACCGCTGGGCGACGGTTCGACGACTGGCCCCGCAATCCGACGCGAGCGGTCGCGTGGAACCGCATCCCCCGACGACGCGAGCCAATCCCGTGGGACAAGCTGCCCGCGTGGTTCGAGGCCGTGCACGCTCTGTCCAACCCGATCCGTCGCGACTACCAGCTGGTCGTGCTGTTCACGGGGCTACGCAGGAACGATGCGGCGACGATCCGCTGGGAACACATCGACTTTGAAGCAGGCACGCTGCACCGGCCCACGCCGAAAGGCGGCGAGGACCGGGCGTTCACGGTGCCACTCGCCTCAGAAGTGTTGCGAATCCTGCGAGCACGACACGATCTTGGGGCAAACGACGGCGGATGGACGTTCCCCGGACGCAGGTTGGCCCGCCAGCCCGTCAAGCCCATCCGGCACCCGGCGGAGAAGCACCTGCCCAGCCCGCACCGGTTGCGAGACACGTTTGCGAGTGCGTGCCTCGAAGCCCGGATCGGGTCGTTCGAGACGAAGCTGCTGCTGAACCACGCCCTGCCCTCGGCGGACGTCACCGATGGGTACATGCGGCCGTCGGTGGAGCACGTGCGAGATTGCGTCGAATCGGTCGTGAGTTTCCTCACCAAACACTGCCCGACTGATACCATCGCGTCGGACAGCGTGTCAGGGAGGACCGATGTTGGCGACTGTGTTCAAAGTCAATCCGTTGCCTGATGGCGGACACTTCTGCGATAGCGGCAAGCCTGCGATCGCCTACGACGTTCTCAAGCGTGTCGGGCAGCACCGAATCCCTTCGACGATCGACCTTTCCCGATGCGTGCACCTAAAGCCGTACAGCGTCGGCTGTCTTTGTGCACTTGGGCTGCTGGGCCGGGAGGACGGGACACCGATCGAGTTGGTGCTGCCGGAGGACGCGGGCTGTGCATCTCATTTGCGGCGGCTCGGACTGGCACAGTTCTTCGAGGCCGAGGGCGAGGACGCTGACGAGGACGACGACACGCGAAACACCAACCTCGTTGCTCGACGCGTGACGAAGGCATGGGGACAAGACGCACGCGACATCATCGAACTGCTTGCGGAACACACCAGCCTCGCCGCAGGCGAGCTCGCCGACATGGAAACGAATCTCAGCGAGGTCATCGCCAACGCCCTGTCCCACTCCGACTCGCCCATCGACTGTGTTGTCGTGGGCCAGTGCTTCCCCGGCACGAACAAGATCGAGGTGTGCGTCGTGGATCTCGGCCAAACGATCCGAGGGCACCTCACCAAGAACCCGAAGTATGCAGATCTCTCGACCGACAAGGCAGCGATCGAGGCAGCCGTCACCGATGGGGTCACCGGTACCCCTGCCGGGCAGAAGAACAAGCTGGGCGAGCCCAACAGTGGCTCCGGGCTGACGAATCTGCGGACCTACTGCGAGTCCGGAAGGGGTGAGCTGACGGTCCTCAGTGGGAACAGCTGGATCTCCTACCGCGAGGGGCACGAACCGTCTAGCAACCATCTTCGTGGCGGCTTTCGGGGATGTGTGGTGAATATTCGGTATTTCGCAGGATTTGACTTGCCAGAGGACGCTGCACAACCGATACTTTGAGTGACCTGGGGAAGCCACATGAACACGATTCGGATATCCGAAGATGCCCTTCGCTCTGCGGCGAACGGGTCCGCTCTGGCTGAGCAGATTCTGCGTCTGCTGGATGCCGGCGATCATGTGGAGGTTGATATGGCTTCGGTCGAGGCCATGACGCCGTCGTACGCGAACGCCCTCGTCATGACGCTGCTGGACCGCGTCCCGCTGGAGCAGTTGAAGGTTTCGTGCCAGTTCACGAACCGCAATGCCCACGTTGTCAATGCCATGAACACGGCAGCGAACCGCTACCTCAGCGGCATTCGGCTGTCGTCGCAGATGGTCACCGCATAAACGCGGACGGATTTTGTCAGGTATACTCGTAGAGTTCCCGGACCTTCCCAGATACGATTGGGCCGCATGCCAACTGCCGCAACATCCCGTACCCCTCTCCGATACGCCGAATTCTTCGCCGGAATCGGTCTGGTCAGGATGGGGCTGGAACGGTCATCGTCTCGGTGGTCCTGCGAGTTCGCGAACGACCTCGACCCGGTGAAGCGGGACATCTACGCGGCCCACTTCGGTGAGCCCGTCGAGTCCATCGACGGCTCGGACGTCCACGATCTGCCCGGCGATTCTGTCGGCAACATCGACCTCGCGACGGCATCGTTCCCGTGCACAGACTTGTCGCTCGCCGGGGGACGGGGCGGTATCCGCTCTGGCGAGTCGTCTGCGTTCTGGGGCTTCCACCGAGTTCTTGAAGAGATGGGCGAACGGCGACCGCCGATGGTCATGCTCGAAAACGTCGTCGGTTTCTTGTCCTCCAACGGCGGCAACGACTTCCGTGATGCGATGCTCGCCATGAACGAGCTCGGCTATCGCGTGGACCCGTTTGTGCTCGACGCTCGTTGGTTCACACCACAGAGCCGGCCACGCATGTTCATCGTTTGCACCAGCGACGAGCTGGCCGACGATGGTGCTGGCGGTCTTGTGGCAGAGTCTCGCATCCGACCACACAAGCTCGCGGCGTTCGTCCACCGGCACTCAGGCGAGATCAGGTGGAACATCCGCGATCTACCAGAGCCGCCGTTGGAGTCGCCGCGAAAACTGAAGGACATCGTTCAGCAGCTTCGTCCGGGGCATCCTGACTGGTGGAAGGAAGATCGGGTCGAGTACCTGCTCGGTCAGATGTTCGACCGTCACCTGGCGTGGATCGATGCGAACCGCGACCAGTCGCGGTACCAATACGCCACAGCGTTCCGTCGCGTTCGCCCAATCGGAGGCGGCGAGAAGAAGTCGATGGCGGAACTTCGTACCGATGGCATCGCGGGCTGCCTTCGCACGCCGAAAGGTGGGAGCGGACGCCAGATCCTCGTGCGTGCGGGACGCGGAACCGTCGCGGCCCGGCTGCTGTCTGGTCCCGAGTGTGCGTCTCTGATGGGGGCCGACGGGTACACGATGGCTGGCACGCTCAATCAGATGCTCTTCGGGTTCGGGGACGCCGTCTGCGTGGACGCCGTTTCGTGGATCGCCCAGCACTACATCGAGCCTGTTCTGGCGAAGGCTGCGGCTGCCGTCGCGGTCTGACTGGACAACCGAGCGGTCGCGTGCGATGCTGTTGTCGTGTCGCTCCAGCAGTACCGCACCAATCAGCTTCGCAGACTGACCAACGAGATCGGGGTCTATGCCCTGTGCGATCTGGACGGGGTTCCGGTGTACATCGGTCAGTCTGTCGATGGGATTCGCACGCGTGCTCGTCGTCATCTGACGAGTGCCCGCAGTGACGTCGTTGCCAACCGGCAGATCGACGTCTGGGAGATCGCATTCGTGTGGGGATGGCCTGTCGCAGCCAAGGCGGACGTCGCCATGGCTGAGGAGACACTGTTCCACGAGTACGAAGCGAGGCAACCGCTGATGAACGGGTCGGTGCCGCCGAAGCCGAAGTCGAAATGGCCCATCCCTGAACCAGACAGGGTTCAGATTCTGCCGGACGACGAGATCGAACGACGACTCGAACCACGCGAACGATTCCCGCGACAGGCTCAGCACCTCACGCTCCTGCTCGACTACATCCTCGAAACGAAAGATGCTCCGCACCTTCGACGATCGCTCGACGCCCACTACCAGCGGATGAAGCGGTACTACGAAACATTCCAGACCGGCCACCTCGCTGGCGAGTAGCCGTCCTCGGATTCCCAACGGCCCACGGGTCGGCCTGAGGTGCTGGCGGACGGCAGGCGGAGCCTGAGGGAGCCGATGGCGAGACGCCCGGCCTGCATAGCCGGGACGCTGAAAAACACAACCCCGACGCAGGGCCGGGGTTGTGCGTGGTGTGGGGTTGGTGGAGTAACGGTGGAAGGTGTCAGAGATCGAGGATCGATGCCAGCGGTCGGTCGCGTTGATACTGGCTCTCGTCCCAGCCCTCGCCTTCGGCGTCCGCGATCCAGTTCCAATCGTTCGAGTATCCGGAGTCGTCCGGGTTTTCGTCGAACATCTCCGCCACGTACAGCCAGCGGTTGGCGTCCAGGTGCACAACGACCTCGGCGGAGCCCGGTACAACTAGTTCCTTCACTGTGCCGGGCCGGAAGAAGGGCATGTCCTTCAGCAGCGAGTCGATGAGCGGCTTTGCGTTCGGATCCGCAAGCAGCGTGCCGTGCTGCTCGTCCCGCTCGACAGTCTGGAACACTGAAAAGTCAGGGATCATGTACCAAGCCCAAGCCCCGACTTCAAAGTCGTCGCGGTACACCAGCCGCCAGCGGGTGCCGTCCGACGTTCGCCCGCAGCGAAGCCAGCGTGGTGGTCGCTCGGCCCGGATGCGTTCGATGTGTCGCGTGAAGAAGTCGGCTCCATAGTGCGAATCGCGGATGGTGTCTTCGATTCTGAGCAGCTGCGGAAAGGACCAGCCGAACGTCGTGGCCGCATTGCCGATTCCGGGGAATCCCTGCCACTTGGAATCGAGCCGCCATTGCGTGGTTTCGGTGGTGTTCATGCTGGCACCTCCCGGATCAGAAACACCGGCAAGGCCAGTTCCAACGCCAAGAGCGATCCATCTTCGAGTTCGATGAAGTGATCCACTCGTTCGTCCTCTTCGGCATAGAGCCATTCAAGCAAACCCAGTCGCGTAAAGGCGTCACGGATCTTGTCATCGGGCCAGTTCGGTCGAGGGTGCTCATGGATTTGGTCCGCGACCGACACGGCAGTTTCGTAGTCAACGCCGAAGGCGAACAACGATGCCTCAAGCTTCGTGACCTCCAGACGAGTCCCGCCCTCAATCTCAAACCAGCCGCTCAGCTTCCCTGTCGTAGTGCACATCATGCACCTCCTATGTACAGACCGATCACGCCCACGGGACATCCGTGCTGCCGGTGATCGATAGGTGTGTGGCAGAATCCCACTCGCCCGGCCTTCGCCAGACAAGTGGTGCATGGGCACCGCTGAGTTCTACATGCGTGGATCAAGCCATAAACGTGGCTACATGTGCAAGATCGACACCGATCGAGAGTTCCCACCTCGGATCAGGAAGATTTTCAAGAAAGACCCGCCCGCCCGGAGATCCGGACGAGCGAGCGAGCAGAGAAGTTCAAACCCCACCAGCCCACGCCAAGGCTGGTGGGGGAGTTGGCCCGAGGAACCGGGACCGCACGCGAAAGGCTGCCCGGCCCGCTGGGGCGAGGCAGCCCGGAGGACCTGGCTGGTTCTGACTCAGCCGAAGTTCGGAGATTTCACGCCGTACACAGCGAGCGTGATGCTGGGCGTGGTGCCGCCGACGTCCACGCGGGCTCGGGCGTACTGCAGCGTCTGCTGCAAACCGTTCGAGTCCGGGGCTCGGTTCGCGGTGGGGAGGAAGTACCGGCCCACGCGGGTGACCGTCAGCTTGTACGACATCACGTCGGACGAGAACGCCAAGTCGGACGCGAAGTCCACGATCACCTCGTACGTCTCGTTGCCCGACGTCGTGTCCAGCACCGATACATCGACAAGGAACAGCGGCATCACGGCACCGCCCACGCCGAAGTCGATCACGGCGTCAGATCCGCCGTCCAGCAGCGTGCCGTCAGCGGTGAAGTTCTGCCCAACGCCAAGGCTGCCAAAGGCAAGCTCAGCGTCGGGTGTCCAGCTGTTGATCTCTGCGGAGTTTGTGGCTGTCGTCATCGGGTTGCTCCTGCCCGCGTGCGGGCGTTCGCCAGCCTGTTCACGGGATCGGTGGTGCCGGGGTACGGAGCGTCCAACGTCGGACGCGAACCGGGTGCTGTCTTGGGTGCGACTGCGGTGTCGATCTGCCGTGCGGCGGCGAGCCGGTCCGAGTCCCGCATGCCATCGGGGTACGTCGCACGCACTCTCCGCTGGGGAGAACTGGATGATCGCTCTGCGTCAGCTCGGTCTCGGGCGAGAGATAGGCCGTCCACAGGGCTGCGGCGGCGTGCAGCGGACTCCACGGAATCGCGGTCGCCAGTGCGACGCAAGAACTCCTCGCGGGCGGCCTGTTCGCGTTCCTGCTCTCGCCGTTCGCTGGGCTTGGTCTTGTCCGCGAACCAGTGCCGGGTGCTGGGGTCGTCGAGCATGGCCGAGACGACGTCTTCTACATCGCCCACCACGATCGCGGTACCGTCGTCGGACAGCTTCGCGGGCAGTCGGCTGGCCACGTTCGCGGCAAGGACGTCCCAGTCGCCCACACCCAGCTGTGTCAGCTGCTGCATCACGTGTTCAAGCACCAACTGTTCGTGCGGGGCTCGGCGTTCCGGGAGAATCGAGACCGAGATCGTCTCGCCGTTCAGTTCAATGGTGCCGAAGTCAGTTTCTTTGGGCAGTGGAATCCGTCGCATGGCGTGCCTCCGACTCGAAGGCCGCGTGGTACATCGCCCATGCCTTCGAAACCTTGTCGTGCACGGCTGGTGCAAGCTCGCGAGGCCAGAGGCGACCGAGAGCAAACGCCAACCGCAGTCCGAGCCGGTAATCGTCCGGCCCAACGCTGGATATCTGGTCGTTCATCTGTCTCTCGATCTGTTCGATTCTGCGTTGGATCGCTCGGTTACCGGCTTCTCTAGCCGGGGGTCTGCCGCGTCCATGCTTCGGCAGGGCAGTGGGTTGCGAATCTGTGTCCGTCGCCGGAGTAAGGGCTGGCGGCTTCGACATCGCGACCAAGCTGTTCAACGCATCGGTATTCATGGCGTCTGGCCCTCTGCCACCGCAGCCGGCTCGACTTGTTCAAGAGCCAGCTTCAGGCTGTGGCCTTCACCCAGCGTGGTGCCGTCGGACAGCTTCGCTTCGAGGCTTTCGAGGCGGGAGATCATCTCGCGTTCGATCATGACGCTCTTCACCAGCATCAATGCGTTGGTGGCCTGCTGCACCTGCTCGGGTTCGACCCGGCCTTGGGCGACGGCGTCCGCGAGTGCTGCGGCGGCGGAGATCAGTTCCTCGATGCTGGTGATCTCGCCCAGCTGGATCTCGTTCCGGATCGGGCGGTCACCGGCTGCGGCTCGCACTACAAGGTTCGCTGCGGCAGAGTCGCCCTTCTCGGCTGCCGTCAGCAGCTTGTCGAGGATCTTCGAGAACCGCTCACGGCTCAGTTTCTCCGCGAACAGGTCGGCGTACTCGCCACGGGCGAGGACATCCGGCCGAACGTGAACGGCGGCTTTGTTGCCTCTCTTGAACTTGCCGCGTTCGTCGTGGAAGCGTGGATTCGGCATGACACCGAATGTTACGTAACGTCGAGGTTGTTGTATTTCTTGCGGGCGTGTTTCGTAGGCGGCGGACCTCCCCGCCCACCAACCGCAAGCACCGCCGACGGTACCTCGCGGGACCTCTCCCATTGGTCCCGTTGTCCCAAAACGCCCACAGAAGTACCACCAGTCACGGTTTTACTGTACCTACGGTACCTACGTCACCTTCTAGAAACATAGTATGTATAAACAGCATATGTGTTAGGTACACCCAAACGGTTTGACTGTAGAACACTCCAAAATAATAGAATCGCACAGGGGTACCCAAGGGTCCCGCGGTCCCGATTTTCGTCCTCTACAGCCCACAAACTCCCTTTCTGGGCACGGGACCGACCGGAGGACCTCCGATGGTCCCACCGACTGGGCAGAACGCCCGAAGATTTCGAACACGATTTCCCTGCTGGTCAAGATTTGCCGCAGCAACGAGTTACCGTCGTGGCCCACTTTACTTCTGTACCTAAAGCACGACTGCAGAAAGGTTTACGGTAGCCTTGGCCGATTTGCCCGATATGCTTAGGCTCGGTCGGGCAGCTGCTCTCGGCCCTCTATACGGCACATATTCGCGATACATCGGCCCGGCGAGTGTTCGTCGGGTCCTCCCGTGTTACGCCGTTGGAGGTTCGCCGATGGACACCCCTAATCCGTCCGACTGGATCACGACCGAAGAGGTCGCCGACCTGTTGGGCATCTCGCTCGAAACAATGAAGAGGCTCCGCGACAGCGGCAAGGGTCCAACCGTCTACCGGATCAGCGATCGCATCTTCCGTTACAAGAAGTCTGATGTGCTCGATTTCCTTCAGGAAATCCGCATCGTCCCCTACCCCGACAACAGCTAACCCGGAGCACACCCATGGACCCCGACCGCAACGCGGTCGTGTCGTTCCTGGGCCTGCTTCGGCCCGAGGGACCGCACGCACTCACCGCGATCCACCCCGACAAGGACAACGCCGTTCGCACGAAGGTGTTCGACAACGCCGAGTTCGCCGCCGAGTGGGCGTGCGTGCAGAACCACAAGCACGGCTGCAACGTCTATTACACCCCGGCCACGCTCACGGACGACGCCCGCAACAATCCGCCTCGCAAGTTCAACAAGAAGCACATCGAGTCGTCCGGCTTCCTGTGGGCCGACATCGACCCGGCGAAGGGCGAAGACCTCGCCGCCGAGCAGGACCGCATCCTGTCGGCCTTGCAGCACGCCCATGCCGAGCCGACGTTCGTCGTGTTCTCCGGCGGCGGGTTCCAGGCGTTGTGGCGGTTGGGCGAACCGGCCAACCTCGCCGACACCGAGAACCGCAACAGGACGCTCGCCGATGCACTCGGCGGCGACAATGTGCAGAACCTCGACCGGTTGCTCCGGCTGCCGGGTACCGTCAACCATCCCGACGCAAGGAAGCGAGAGAAGGGACGCAAGCCTGTTCTCGCCCGGCTCGTCGCCCACCGCAAGCACACCTACAAGCTCGACGATTTCCGCGTGTTCGTCGAGGACAAGCCGCTCGGCACGGCGAAGCCCATCAAGGTGGACTTCGACCCCGGCACGGTCGCCCGGCTGTCGTCGATCGACGATCTGCCCGCGACGGTCCCGGATTGGGCGAAGGTGCTCATCGTGCAAGGGCACGACCCCGAGAACCCGAACCGGTTCGAGTCGCGGTCCGAGGCGTTGTTCGCGGCTTGCTGCCAGATGCACCGGTCGGGCGTCAAGCCCGAGACGATCTACGCCGTCATCACCGGCCCGGACTTCGCGATCTCGGCGAGCGTGCTCGACAAGGCTGGGCCACACCGGTACGCCCTCCGCCAGATCGAGCGGTCGTACGCGGACGCGATGGCCGACGACCCGATCGCGATGCTCAATCAGGAGTGGTTCTGGGTGCCCTACGGCGGCAAGCGATTCGTCGCCCGCGAAACGCCCAACGGGCTGGACTTTCTGCAGAGCCTCACGTTCAGGGAGCAGTTCGACAACACGCTGGTCACCATCGGCACAGACCGCGACGGCAACCCGGTTCAGAAGCCGCTGGGCAGTCTCTGGATTCAGTCGCCGCAGCGTCGTTCGTACCAGCGGATCGTGTTCGATCCGGCAGAGCAGCACGACCCGGACACCGAGTACAACCTGTGGCGAGGGCTGGCGGTCGAGCCCAAGGCGGGCGACTGCGACCTCGTTCTCGGCCACATCGAGAACGTCGTGTGTGCTGGCGACGCACAGCTGTTCAAGTATCTGCTTCGATGGTGTGCGTTCCTCGTGCAGCGGCCCGCAGAGCGGCCCGAGACCGTTCCGATCATCTTCGGGCGACCCGGCACTGGCAAGACCGTCGTGGGCGAGTTGCTGGTCAGCCTGTTCGGCGAGCACGGAGCCAGCGGCACGGGTCTGAACTTCCTCACGGGCAAGTTCAACCACCACCTCGCCAACAAGCGGTTCGTGTTCGCGGACGAGGTAACGCCCACCCTTTACCCCGCACATGAAGCGGCGTTGCGGGATCTGGTCACGTCGTCCCGCATCAACCTCGAACGCAAAGGCGTGGACATCCAGACCGTCGATAACCGGCTTGCGTTCATGCTCATCTCGAACGACGACTCGCCCGTGCGTGTGGACATCGACGACCGGCGGCTTGTGCACTTTCGCACAGCCGACACG
Source organism: Planctomycetota bacterium (assembly GCA_039179915.1). Taxonomy (GTDB): domain Bacteria; phylum Planctomycetota; class Phycisphaerae; order Phycisphaerales; family UBA1924; genus JANQQZ01. The sequence continues at coordinate 11,951 of JBCDEF010000058.1, forward strand.
TACATTCAGGACCGCAACTACTTCAGCCCGCTGTTCGAGCAGATCGCCAACGGCGGACGCGAAGCGTTCCTCGCCCACCTGCTGGGCGTGGACCTGACGGGCTGGAACCCAGCCGCCGACCGCATCGTCACTCGGTACACCCGGGACGCTCAGCAGGCGAGCTACGACGGGTTCGAGGCGATGGTGTTCGAGTGGTTGCAGTCGGGCGAGCTACCGGGCGAAGTACGCACCAACGGCGAGGCCCACACAGCGGCGGCGTGGCTTCAAAGGGCGTGGCAAGAACACGGCACGGACCCCAGCGGCAAGTTCTCCTCCAACCGCATCGCTGCGGTGCTGCACAAGCCGCAGGGCGGCCAGCCCGGCGATGGTCGGTCTCTCGGGCTGGACCGCTTCGAGTGTCACTCGACCCGCCGGATCCATTACACGTGGCCTCCGCTGCCCGAGGCTCGGGCGTTGTGGGACAGCAAGATGGGCACGCAGACGGACTGGTACGAGCAATCCGGGTGGGCGGGACATTGGAACGACGTCGGCACGACGAACAACAACGGAGAGCAGGGATGAGCGAGCACGGCGACAACGCATACAACAACGCGAACGAGCATGTATCAGATCTGTTGCACAACGCCCACCGCGACATCGACGCGGCGTTCGGCGAGGGCTACGCAGCCCGCAATCCCATATTGCTCGCAGCGTGGATGCGGGCACATAGCAGCGAGGTGCAGAACCAACTCCTGCTCTACATCTGCGAGCAGCTGCCCAACCTCATCGAAGCGTGCCGGTCAGACCACCCACTGATGGGCGAAACGCTGGGAGGCCTGTCCGAGATCGCTGAGGCATTGCGAACGTGATGCTCCTCGTCATCGACCCAACCGAGGGCCTGTGGACCGCCGAGAACGACGGCACACCGCTCCGCCTCGTCCGGGGGCACGGCGGGCTCACCGCGTTCCAGCACGCGGACCAGAAGTACGCCGACGTCCCGGTCGTGGATCTGCACCGGCAGCTGCGGCTGCCCGACGGTTGGCTGGCCCGGCTGTTCCGGGGCTACCCGCCGCGTCTCCGCCCGCACCCCGAGCCGAAGGTCGGCGAGAACGTCGGGGTCATCTGCTGGCGGATCACACCATCGATACAGCGTGGCCTCGTCGTTCAGGCGTGGCCGTACCCGTTAGTTCAGTTTTCGGAAGACGCCGACCCGGTGCGGGTCTGGCGGAGGAGGTTCGTGGTATGACACCGCAACGCGAAACAGACATGGAAATACTGTGCCGGCTCGTCGGCCCACGCATCCGGGACAGGGATTCCTTGCAGTCGGCGGGCTACGCCATCGCCACGCTCGCCGAAGAAGGCAGCGACAAGCTCCGGGAGGTGCTCATCACCTATCTGGAGCACGACGGGCTCGACGAGGATTGGCTGCACGTTGTGCTCGCCCGCAACATGGACATGACGCAGCGGGACCGGCAAGTGCTCATCACGCTGGCGGGGCACTACACGGTGCCGAAGGGCTACATGAACTCTGACGAGTGGCACTTCGACCTCAGCAGGAAGGACGGCGGCAAACTGCCGCCCGAAGTCGTCAGCAAGAGGCCCAGGCTGGAGCGGGCGGCATACGCCGTGTGGCTCGCGATGCACGACCACGCGACCACGCGGTACATCGTCAACGGAAAGGAGCTCCCCCGTGACTAACCGCGACACGTTCAAGCTCGCCGCCGACGACGCGATCGAGGCCGTCGCCCGTCGCCGCGAGTCGTTCACCATCGACGACGTCCGGACCGTCATGCGGCCCGGCGAGGGCTGGCCCGAGATCGACCTGCGTGCGTTGGGCGGGCGGATGCTGGCTGCCCAGCGACGCGGGCTGATCGAGCCCACCGACCGGGTCGTCAGGTCGGATCGGGCGGCGTGTCATCACCGGTCGGTGCGTGTCTGGAAATCCCTTACTCAGCCGTTACTCGGGGCTGGGACCCCCGCGTGACGGGGTGCCGCAATCGGCTACAGTGCAGCTACTTGGAGCGGTGCCCGAGAGGCTGAAGGGGCCGGATTGCTAATCCGGTGTGCGGGATTTCCCCGTACCGCGGGTTCGAATCCCGCCCGCTCCGCTTTTGCATTCTTTGCAGCGTTAACGGCCCGTGAGGGCCGTTTTTCGTTGCCTTGACCAACTGAGTCCCCAGTTGAGTCCCCTCGACCAATCCAGTGCCGCAGGCGATCGGTGCCTGTCTTTTGTCCGGGGCGTCAGCCGCTCGTCCTTGGACGGGTGCCGGTTCTCGCAGAGCCGCTCGAAGGCGTCCTTACGCCGCCGGTGAGCCCAAGCCGCTCGGCACCGCGGCCGCCCTACGAGCCGATCAGCTCCTGCTCGTGGGAAATGGACATGACGTAGTACTCGCCTCGTGACAGGCCACGCCGGTCGTAGTTCTTCATGAGTGGTGTCATTATTTTCAGCTAAAAGTACGCC
>JBCDEF010000059.1:0-14338 GCA_039179915.1 Planctomycetota bacterium
ATTATATAGGCGGCCAACGCCGGCGGCGGGAAGGTGCGAGATGCTGGTGGCGCCGTGTTGCCGCTCGTGATTGCACCGCAGCAGGCCGCTAAGGAAAGCGCGACCCTACGAAGCAGGCGCGAGATGTCGGTGGCGCGGCTCTGGTACCTAATTATGATTGCATGGCGGCAGGTCGAACTTCATGTCCGAGGCGGCCTGGCCGTCGGTCAGCCGGCCTGACATCGCGATGAGCTTGGTCATCTGGAGGTTCTCGGCCGACTGGACGTGGCCCGCCAGAAGCTCGGCGTCGTTGCTGTCGCCCAGGTGCATATCGATCAGCATGACATGGGGCCGGAAGCGTTCGCACTCGACGCCCGCCTCGAAGCCCGTGGACGCAACCCGGACATCGTAGTTGGTCCGCTCGACCAGGATATCGCGGAGGGTGGTGACGACTTCGGTTTCGTCGTCAACGATCAGCACCCTGGTCCGGCCGCCGGTGATGCCGTCCATGGGGATCCCGTGGGCCTTCATGAACTTGATCAGCTCGGGCACGGGGATCCGCCGGTCCTTGGAGCCCGGGATCCGGTAGCCCTTGAGCTGCCCGGAATCGAACCACTTCGAGACCGTCCGCGGGGCAACGTTGCAGATCTTGGCGACCTCTCCAGTCGTCAGCACATCTTTATCGATCGGCATTCGAACTCACCTCTCACCCCGGGCTCAGCCCGGGGGAATCTCCGGCTCGGGCCACACAACTCGCACAGCCGTCAGCGGGGTGAATCGGGCGGCCCGGGCGGCAACTTGATGGATGCAGCCGACCCGGAGGCACACTTTTGAACGCGGACCGGTCGCGGCCGGGGCAACCGGCCGGATCCGGGTGGCCCACCCCCGCGGACGGCCATCCAGCGGGTTGCCTAGGCTCTTCGCGGGTCCCGCAGGGTGGCGGCGGCCGCGACACGCGAACGACGAGGTGGCGGGTCCGAAAACGCTCGGACCGGGCGGCCACGGCACCCGATCCCGTTGCCCGGCGTATGGACCGTCCGGAGCCGGGGCAGCGAGCGTCGGTTCCGCCGACCAAAGACACAGTGGAGTCAGCCGAGATGAGACGATCGATCCGGACCGCTCGGGCTCTTGCAGCGTCGGCACTGATGGGCCTGGCGGCCACAGCCGGCACGGCCGCGGCCCAGCAGGACGACGCGGCCCCGGTCGAGTCGCAGCTCCGCGACTTCATCTTCTTTGTCAATGTCAACCGCGACGACGCCGCCGCCCTCCAGGTCGATTCGGTGCTCGACAGCGGTGTGACGCCGGCCGAGCTGCTCGAGATCGTCGAGCGCGAGCGGCTTGAGTCCGACCTTGCCCGCGCCCTGAACCGGGCGGCGGTGCGGGCCGAACTCGAGCCTTCCACGACCAGGCTCCGCCGGATGCTCGAGACCGCCCGCCTCCAGCGGGCACGCAACGACGAAGAGATCACGCGGAATATCGAGCAGCTCACCGGCACGCTCCGGCAGCGTCGCTTCGCCACCGAACGCCTCGCGGCGGCCGGCGAGTACGCGATGCCCCGGCTGCTGGATGCCCTGCTCGACCGCCGCGACCCGGCACGCCGGACCGCGGTGCAGCAGTTCCTCGTGGCCGTCAAGCAGCCCGCCGTGGTCCCGCTGTCGACCGCCCTGCTGGGGGTCGATCCGGCCTCGCAGCAGCTGATCGCGAGCATCCTCGGCGAGCTCGGGTATCGCTCTGCGGCGCCGTACCTCGCGGAACTGGGCGAGCGGACCGAGGACAGCTCGGTCAGCGAGGCCGTGGACCGGGCGCTCGCCGCGCTGGGGGTTGGGGACGCCAGCGCGGCGTCGCTGCACGCGGGCGTCGCCGAGGCGTACTACGACGAACGCGACGATCTGACCTCGTTCCGCGGCGAGCCGATCCAGCTGCTCTGGGACTACCAGCCCGCGCAGGGGCTGACGCCGAGAGCGATCGACACGGCCGTCTTCCACGAGGCGATGTCCATGATGCACGCCGAGCGGGCGATGCAGCTCGGCGGCCGCCGCGGCGGGGCGCTCGGGCTGTGGGTCGCGGCCAACTTCAGCCGCGAGATCGATGAGCCGGCCGGCTACGACAACCCGGCCTACCCGCCGTCGATGCGCGAGGCGATGTACTACGCCGTCGCCTCCGGTCCCGCGGTCGGCGAACGGGTGCTCGCCCGCGCGATCGAAGACCGCGACACGCCGCTGGCACGGCGTGCGGTCGAGGCGATCCGGCGGACGGCCGGCCCGAACACGCTCTGGAGCCGCGGATCGAACCAGGGAGCGATGGTGGCTGCCCTCGGGTATCCGAGCCGCCGCGTGCAATACGACGCCGCGCTCGCGCTCGCGGCCGCGCTCCCCGAAGAAGAGTTTGTCGGCTCAGAGCGGGTGATCCCAACGCTGACCAGCGCCCTGCGGTTCTCGGGCCAGACCTTCGCCGTGGTGCTCGCCGACGACCAGGAGCGATACACCTCCTACCGCCGGCTTCTCGAAGACAAGGGCTACGCGGTCCTGCCGTTCGGCCGGGGCGTCGAAGACATCTTCGAGGCGCTTGTCCAAGCACCGGGGATCGATCTGGTCGTGGCCCAGGCTCCGCGCGGCGAGACCCGCCGGCTGATCGAATCGGTCCGCTCTGAGCCTCGCCTGGCCGCGGTGCCGATCCTTTCGCTCGCGCAGACCGACGAGCTGCCGAGGCTGCGGCAGGCCTACGACCGCGAGGGGGCGGTCACGTTCCGCTCGCTCGGCGCGAGCGCCGATGGGATTTCAGAAACGATCGACGCCCTGGTTGATGTCGCTGCCGGCGGCGTGATCGAGCCGGACGAGGCTCTCGCCTATGCGTCCAGCTCGGTCGCGGCGATGCGGGACCTGGCAGTCGCCCGGAACGAGGTGCTCGATGTCAGCTCGGCGGCCCCGAGCCTGATCGATGCGATGGCCGAGACCGACGGCGAGGTTCGCCTTCGGATCGCCGAGGTGCTGTCGATGATCGACCGCCCCGACGCCCAGTCCGCTCTGGCACAGACGGCCCTGGAGTCGCTCGGCACAGATCGGGTTGCGCTGCTCGGCTGGTTGGCCGCGTCCGCCCGTCGCAACGGCAACCTGCTCGGGACCCCCGCGATCGAGGGCCTGATCGAGCTGGCCGACACCGGCGCGGACGACGAAGCGACCGCCGCCGCCGCTGTGATCGGCGCCCTCGGGATCTCCCAGCGGGATCTCGTGCGGCTGATCCTGGCCGACGGCTAACGAGACGGCCGGGCGTCACCGGACCGGATCTGGCTCTTTCCAGATCTGTGTGACATTCTTTCCGGCGCACTCATTCCCGAGTTTGGGTGGTCCCGGCTGCCTCTGCGCGGCCGTTCTCGCGTCGAAGCGGCCTTCTGACTGTCTCAGCCGGCATAACCGTGCGCCGGGTCCCCGGCACACGGTCTTCGGGCTGAAAGTCGGTCCGGTTGTTTCCGATGCTCCCGGAGTCCAGCGAGCGACCTGCATGTCGGGCCGCCTCGTGGCAGCGTCGGTCCGAACGGGTCGGTCCGGCGGGGGCAGTGGGAATGGCCCGGCACGTCGCATGGGCATGGTCGTCTTTTTGGAGGCTTGGGTATGAGAGCTCGTATCAAGCGTGGTTTTACGCTCGTTGAAATCCTGATCGTTGTGGTGATCCTCGGCATCCTCGCCGCGGTCGTCGTCCCGCAGTTCGTCGACGCGGCCGAGCAGGCCCAGACGGGCAACACCGAGACGCAGCTGCGGACGCTCCGCACGCAGATCCAGCTGTTCGCCGCTCAGAACGACGGCGATTTCCCTGACATCGTCACCAACCAGTGGGGCGATGCCGCGACCGAGGACAGCATGATCGGCGAGCAGCTCCTGCAGGCGGCTCCGGTCAACCCGCGCACCAACTCGTCGGACGTGATCGCGACAACCGACACCGGGCAGGACGGCCTCGATGCCGCCACCGATCTGTCGACCGCCAACGCCAACGGCTGGCTGTACAACTCCACCACCGGCGAGATCTGGGCCGTTGGCTTCAACGAGGACTACCAGGCCGATGACGGTGCCGAGTGGAACGACACCGCTCCGTGATCCGGGATCGCCTGATCTGACTGAGATTCTGACGCGGCCGGTCTTCGCGGACCGGCCGCGTCTTTTCCGCGGCGATTCCGCCGGCCGGCGCTGGAGTCGTGGGCACAGGAGGCCGAGATGGATTGCATGACGAGCACCACGACAGACGGATCGGTCTCACGCCGCCGCACGCAAACAGCCCTGCTGACGGCTGTGGGGGCCCTCTTGGCGGTCGATGTCTTCCTTCGGATCGAGCCCCCGGCAGCGCAGGCCGCGATGCTCGAAGCCGCCGAGGTCCAGCCCGAGCGTCGGGAAGGCCGCCAGGACGGTCGGCCGGTGCCCCCGACGCTGATCAACCCGGCGGAGCAGCGAGCTGCGATGCTCCAGCAGCTCCGCGACATGCGACGCAGCATCGACCAGCTCACCAAGCGGCTCGACGGGCAGATCAAGGTCCAGGTGACCAACTTCCCGAAGACCCAGCCGGCCGCGGATTGAGCGCCGCTCGGCAGGGAGACTCGCCATGAGCTTTCAGATCACACGCCAAACACGGATCAATGCGCCCCTCGGCACCCGCCGCGGCTACACGCTGCTGGAGCTGATGATCGTGATCGTGTTGCTGGGGATTACCGCGGCCGTGGTCGCGCCGAACCTCCGCGGCTCGGAACCGATCCGCGTGCAGACGGCCGTGCGGGCGTTGGCGTCGGACATCATGTTCGCGCAGAGCGATGCGCTGGCCTACCAGCAGCGGCGGGCCGTGATCTTCCAGCCGGAGAGCAACGACTATTGGATCGCGGAGGTCAGCGGCGCAGAGGTCGACTTTGATGCCGACGCCACGTACAAGATCGACGGCCCGAACCAGCGTTTCCTGGTCAGCCTCGACGACCTGAGCGGGGGTGCCGCGCAGCTGATCTCGGCCGACTTCGGCGGGGCACCGATGATCGTCTTCGACGAGCTCGGCGGGCCGGTCGCCGATCTGACCAGCGAGACGCCCTCGGGCGGCGGAAGCCTGGTGGTCGGCGGCGACGACGGCACGCGATTCCGCCTGCGTGTCGAGCCCTACACCGGCCGCGTGACGGTCGCCCGCGAGGGAGGCTGAGCGGATGGGCGGTCGGGGCACACGCACAACACAGAATCGGCGGCGGCGATCGATCGTCATGACCGGGATGCTCGGCGGGATGATCGCGCTGGCGGTCTGGGGCAAGCTGCGCTTCGTCAGCGATGTCCCCCGGATGGCCTACGCGGATCCGAAGCAGGACGACGGCCGCGGCCAGTCCGCGGCGGAGCGTCCGCGCGACGCCGACTGACGATCGCGCCGAGCGTCCCCCGGTTCGGGGCGATGCCCGCTTCCCCAGCCTGCTTATCCAACCCACTTTCACAGGTTTCGCGATGCTTTCGGCAAAGTACGTCCGCGATCGCGACGACGACTACGCGGCAGCGGCGAGGTGCACCGGAGTTCCGGCCGCGCAGACGAACGAACCACCGAGGCGGGGCAGCGGCCCTGAGTTGGGGATCAAGTAATGGTCGACGAGCGTGGCGGAACTGATGGGCTCAGCATGGCAAGGCTCGGACTGGCGGGGCTTGGGAGGCTCGGCCTGGGGGCCGCCGCCGCGGTGTGCCTCTTCGCGGGCACGAGCATCGGGCTGACCGGCCAGGTGCAGGCCCAGGACGCGGACCCCGAGCTGAACGAGCCCGGCGGACGCGTGAATGTGGACGAAAACCTCATCACCGAGCTCTTTGTCAACGACGAAGACCTCAACACAGTGCTCCAGCTTCTGGGCCTCCAGGCGCAGAAGAACATCGTGACCGGCCAGAGCGTCGCCGGCCGCGTGACGGCCAACTTCTTCGGCGTCACGTTCTACGAGGCGCTCGACGCGATCCTCAACGTCAACGGCTACGGCTACATCGAGCGTGGCAACTTTATCTATGTCTACGGGCTCGAAGAGATCGAGCGGATCGAAGAGGCCACCCGCGCCCGCCGGAGCAAGGTGGTCAACCTCAACTACATCTCCGCGATCGACATGCAGGCCTTCGTCGAGCCGATGCTCAGCGATATCGGCTCGATCACGATCAGCCCCGAGGCCGGCCAGTTCAACATCCCCGGCGAGGACCCGACGGGTGCCGAGGACTACGCCGGCGTCTCGACCGTGGTCGTGACCGACTACGAAGAGATCGTCGACGAGATCATGGCCATGGTCGATCGGATCGACACCCGGCCTTCGCAGGTGCTGGTCGAGGCAACGATCCTCCAGACCGCGCTCAACGAAGCAAACGCGTTCGGCATCGATTTCTCGATCGTTGACGATCTGGACTTCGGCGACTTCGTCGGCGCCGGCGGGCCGCTCGGGGTCATTCCGGGCCAGGTAGCCGGCCAAGGCGGGACCCTTGTCGGCGGCTCCGAGACCCCCATCGCGGCCCCGGCCGACGGCAACGGCGGCGGCGCGACCTCCACCTCGGGCAACACGACCGGGCCGGCCACGTTCCGCGCCGGTGTGGTGTCGGGCGACATCGCCGTCTTCCTCCGGCTGCTCGACGAGGTCACGGATACCACCGTCCTGTCCTCGCCCAAGATCTTGACACTCAACCGCCAGTCCGCCCGGGTGCTGGTCGGTGAGAAGGTCGGCTACCTCAGCACCACCTCGACCGAGACCGCGACGACCCAGACCGTCGAATTCCTCGATACCGGTACACAGCTGTACATCCGGCCCTTCGTCTCCGACGACGGGTTCATCCGCATGGAGCTCAAGCCGCAGGTCTCGACCGCTGAGATCCGGACAGTCACCGACTCCGGCGGCGTCGCGGTCACGATCCCCGACGAGATCACCAACGAGCTGGTGACCAACGTCATGGTCCGCGACGGGCAGACCGTGGTGCTCGGCGGGCTGTTCCGCGAAGCAACCACCGCCACCCGCCGCCAGGTGCCGTTCCTGGGCGACATCCCGATCCTCGGCATCCCGTTCCGCGGCCACGACGACTCGACCGAACGGGCCGAGATCGTCTTCCTGATCAAGCCGACGATCGTCAACGACCAGGTCCTGCTCGACCAGGCGGACCGGGCGCTCGCGACGATCGAACGCGTCCAGACGGGTGCTCGCAAGGGCCTGCTGCCCTGGAGCCGCGACAAGCTGACCGCGATGCACAACCTCGAGGCCGAGCGTCTGTTCGCCCAGGGTCAGTACAAGCGGGCCCTGTTCAAGGTCCAGCAGTCGCTGAACCTCAACCCCTTGCAGCCCGACGCCATCGCGCTGCGTGAGCGGCTGGTCGGCAAGGAGACCCGCAACCCGCACCGCAGCATCATCGAAGAGATCATCACCGGCGAGCTGCACGAGCTGATCAAGCACGACGAGCGGAAGAACAGCGACGCCCAGTCGCTGACACTCCGCGGCGTGCCGGGCGAGCGGCCGGCAGAGGATGCTTTCGAGATCGTGTTCGGCCCAAGCCTCGACGAGCAGGCCGACGAGCAGGCCGATGAGAACGCTGACGGGGAGGGCATGGAGTTCGCCTCGCCCGAGAACGCCGGCACAAGCGGCGTGCTCGAGCCGATCGAAGAGGACGAGCCGGCCACCGAGATCGTCGATTTCCCTGTCGACAGCGACGACTGAGTCACCATCCCGCCGCCGCGCCGGGGTACCGGCTCGGTGGTTTTCCCGAGACGCCCGCGGGCGGCTCTCCCCTTCCCACCGGAGACGGACGATGACCCATTCGCACACGAGCGGCACGACCCGGCGCGGCCTGTCGATGTCGATTCTCGGACTGACCCTCGCCGCCGCGGCCCTGACCGGCTGCGCGGGCCACGGCTCGAACACGGCGCAGCAGATGACGCTCGCGCAGCAGCGGATGGCGCAGATCAAGAGCGCGACCGAATGGGAGATGGCCGAGCAGGCCCACTCGGTCGGCGACCTCGACCGCGCGCTTGAAAAAGTCGAGAACTCGCTGGGTATGAACCCGTCGGTCGCGAAGAGCCACGTCCTCCGCGGCCGCATCCTGCTTGAGCAGGGCGAGCTCGAGAAGGCCCGGATCTCGCTGCTGCGGGCCGAGGTGATCAACCCCGATTTCGTCGATGCGCACTATTACCTTGCGGTGGTCAACGAGCGTCTGGCGAAGAAGGACGAGGCGCTCGCCCGGTATCTGCGCGCCGTCGAGCTCGCGCCGGACCAGGCGCTCTACGCGGTGGCCGCGGCCGAGCTGATGATCGACCTCGACCGATCGCACGACGCCGAGGCGTTCCTGGCCGATCGCAGCGGGCTGTTCGCGCACAACGCCGGCGTCCGCCAGACGCGGGGCCACCTGGCCATGATCCACGACGACCCGGCTCGGGCCGCCGAGCTGTTCCGCGAAGCGCGGCTGCTCGCGCCCGAGGACACCTCGATGCTCGAGGACCTGGTCGTCGCGCAGATGGAGCTCGGCGAGTTCGCCGAAGCCGAGTTCGGTCTCGCGCAGCTCCTGCGGCTCGAGGGCAACGAAGACCGCCGCGACCTGCTCCGGATGCGGGCCAGGTGCATGCTCGAACTCGACCGGACCCTTGAGGCCCGCGAGACGCTGATCAGCCTGACCGAGGGTGAGGGCGGCGACGTCGACCTCGCCTCGTGGCTCGATCTCGGCGCACTCGCCTACCGGACGAACGACCTGACACGCCTGCGTCAGGCCGGCTCGAAGATCGTCTCGATCTCGCCGCGGCGGCCGGAGGGGCACGTCTACCGGGCCATCTGGTTCCGCAAGCAGGGCGACGATCGCAAGGCGCTCGAAGCGCTCGACGCCGGCTTCCGATCGGCCGAGATGCCGGTCGACGCGTTTCTGCTCCGGGGCGTGATCGAGCAGGAAATGGGCATGTCTGCGGCGGCCGAGCGCAGCTTCGCGGCTGCCCACGAGATGGATCCCGACGACGAGCGCGCCGCGCTGCTCATGGGCCTGCTGGATCAGCCGACAGGCGGCGTCGCGAGCTTCCCGGTCGATGACGAATAGTCGTCGGCCGCGACTGCAGACCAGTCGTCGAGCACGGGCTCGACGCGTCCTGAATACGACGAGATCTGCGGCGTGAGCACGGCATCGATCCGCTGCCCACGCCGGAGCTCGTCGCGTCGGCCGCCTTGATTCCAGGCGATGCATCGCAGCGGCGGGCCGCCGGGAGATTCGAGCGCGATCGCCAGGTGCTTGGCGTGGCTGCCGAAGGTCTCGGGCGGGCGGGCGAGCGCGGCGCTGCGCACCAGCACGCGGACGCGCGGATTCCCGCGGCCGAACGGCTTGAGACGCCCGAGCATCGTGACGGCCTGTGTCGTCAGCTCTTCGGGAGCGGCACGCGTGTCGATCCGGATCCGGTGGACCAGGTCGTCCGGACCGAGCCGTTGTCCCGCCGCCGCCAGGAACTGCTCGGTGAACGCCGCGAGGTTGTCCTCGGTGAGTGACAGCCCCGCGGCGGCGTCGTGCCCGCCGAACGTCCGCAGGCAGCCGCGGCACTCGGCCAGCGCCGCGTGCAGGTTGAACCCCGTGATCGAGCGGCCCGAGCCCTTGAGCACCCCCGCCTCGCGGCAGAGCAGCACCGTGGGCCTGGCGAACCGTTCCACGAGCCTGGAGCAGACGATGCCGACCACGCCGGGGTGCCACTCGTCGTGGGCGAGTACGATCGCGCTGCGACTGTCGTCAAGAAAACCGGCCTCGGCGGCCATCGCGGCCGCCTGCTCGGTGATCCGCCGCTCGGTCCGCTGCCGCTGCGTGTTCTGCTCGTGGAGCTGGGCCGCGATCTGCCGCGCCCGGTCGCCCGTGGCGGTTGTGAAGAGCTCGACGGCATCGGCGGCGTGCCCCATCCGGCCGCACGCATTCAGCCGCGGGCCGAGCCGGAACCCGACGTCGTCCGCATCGATTTTCTCGCCGGCCAAGCCCGAAGCATCGACCAACGCCGACAGCCCCTCGAACGGCGAGTGCTTGACGCGCCCCAGGCCGTACCGGGCGATGACACGGTTCTCGTCCTGCAGCGGGACCATGTCAGCGATCGTGCCCAGAGCCGCGAACGCCAGGAGGTCGAGCAGAACGGCCCGCGACGCGGCCGCGGCTTTCCCGTCGGGCCGATCCGCGTGCCGGACGGCGAGCGCCCAAGCGAGCTTGTACGCGACCCCCGCCCCGCACAGCCCGTCGAACGGGTACGCCGATCCCGGCAGGCCCGGGTGCACCACGGCGGCCGCGTCGGGCAGCTGCCCATCGGCATCAGGATTATGGTGATCGGTGATGACAAGCTCGAGCCCGAGCCGCCGGGCGACCGCGGCCTGCTCGATCGCCGTCACGCCGCAGTCGACGGAGATCACCAGCCCGGCGCCGTCGGCGGCGAGCTCTTCGAGGGCCCTGGCGTTGAGACCGTACCCCTCGTCGAGCCGGTGGGGGACGTACGCGCGGATGTCGGCGGCCGGCTCAAGGTGTGTGAGCATGCGGTAGAGGACCGCGGTGGCGGTGATCCCGTCGACGTCGTAGTCGCCGTAGATCACGATCGGCCGACCATCGGCAACAGCCCGGAGCGTCGCATCGACCGCCTCAGCAACGCCCGGCAGCAGCATCGGGTCGTGCAGGTCCAGCAGCGTGGCGTCGAGGAACGCGGACGCGGCCTCGGGCTCGCTCAGCCCGCGGGCGGCAAGCACACGGTCCAGCAGCGGCCGATCGTCTCCCTCTCGACCGACAATGTCCCATCGTGTTTTGCGGACAAAAGCGGCTGCGTGTGAGGGTGCTGGCATGCGATAGACTATCCGGATCCGATCCGAGTCGAAAGGCAAGCCTTGGTCAAGCTCACACGTATCTACACCAGGACCGGCGACGGCGGTGAAACCGGCCTCGGCGACGGCTCACGCGTCTCGAAAACAGATCCGCGGGTCGAGGCCTACGGCACGGTCGACGAAGCCAACGCCACCATCGGGCTGGCGGTCTGCGTCTGCGGCGAGCCGCAGGCAGAAATCCGGAGCCTGCTCAGGCGGGTGCATAACGACCTGTTTGATGTCGGCGCCGACCTCTGCACACCGCTCAAGGACGACGAGCAGCCCGGGCAGGCCCTGCGGGTGACCGAGGCGCAGATCGAGTTCCTCGAATCGGCCATCGACCGCTGCAACGAGCCGCTGGGCTCGCTGACAAGCTTTGTTCTGCCCGGCGGCACGGAGCTTGCCGCTCGGCTGCATCTGGCCCGCACGGTGGTCCGCCGCGCCGAGCGGTGCACGGTGATCCTCCAGCCCGGCAGCCACGGCACGCCGACCGATCGACCGGTCCGCTACCTCAACCGGCTGTCCGATTTGCTGTTTGTCCTCAGCCGGGCGGCCAACGCCCAGGCGGACGGCGATGTGCTCTGGAAGCCCGGGGCGAGCCGGGACGAAGCATGAGAACGCCGGTCTTACGGAGGCTCACGACCTCGTTGGACTGAAACCGAGCGGCCGTTGACCGGAACAAACGTAGAGCGAGGCGGTGGAGCGGGGACGTGAGCAAGCAGCGACGACAACGCAAGCCGGCGACGGGCGCATACACGTCCGAGTTCCGGTATGAATTCCTTTCTCAGACCGCCACGCTCTTCCGCAGGCGGTTCCTGTGGTTTACGGCCGTCGTCGGCGGGCTTGGCCTGCTCACGATCGCCATGCTCATCGTTGGGTTCGTCGTCTCTGAGGGCGGCGGCAGCTCGGGGCTGTTTACCTCCCCGAACACGGTGGTCGCGGGGCTCGCCATCGTGCTGCTCAGCACGCTGGTCTATCTCTGCGGTTTTGTCTACGCCCTGAGCACCCGGGCGGGGGCGGCCAAGCTCCTGCCGATCTCGATCGGGATCGTCGTTGTCGACGGTGTGATCCAGCTGCTGATGCGTGAGTTCGACATGCCGCTGGCCATGGGCATGTTCGGCTACTTCATCTCGTACACCGTTGCCGCGGGATTCTTGCCGTGGTCCGTGCGGCAGGCGGCCGTGCCCGCGGCGGGGATCGTCGGGCTCAACGCGGTGCTGCTGCTGGGCTTGCACGGCCTCGGCATCGCAACGGTCCTGCAGAGTGTTGCCGGGGCGACGGCGGTCGTGCCGGGGCTGATGACCTGCTGGTGGCGGCAGTCTTCGAGGCTCCGCGATTCCCAGTTCACCTTTATCCAGCGACGCTACGGCGAGGTCCGCCGAGAGCTCACCGACGCCAGGCGGATCCACGAATCCATGTTCCCGGCGCCCCTCACCAGCGGCGAGGTCCGGTTCACCTACCGCTACCAGCCGATGCGGCAGATCGGCGGCGACTACCTGCACGTCGCCAACTCGCCGACCGAGTGCGGCACCGGCGAACGCCTTTGTGTGGTCGTCCTCGACGTGACCGGCCACGGCATCCCGGCGGCGCTCAACGTCAACCGGCTGTACGGCGAGCTCGCGCGGCTCTTCGGCGAGGACCCGTGCATCGCCCCGGGCGAGGTGCTCCGGCTGCTCAACCGCTACGTGCGGCTGACCATGAGCACGCACTCGGTCTATGTCACGGGGCTCGCCGTCCGCGTCGATCCGGTCGAGGGCGTCCTCGAATACGCCAACGCCGGCCACCCGCCGGCGTTCCACATCGGCGTCGACGGCCGACTCGACCAGCTCGATTCGACCACGTTCCTTCTCGGCGCGGTCCAGGACGGCGAATTCGACCCCAACACCCAGATACTGCGCTTCGACACGGGCGACCGCCTCGTCGCCTACACCGACGGCGCAACCGAGGCCCAGGACGGTGCCGGCCGCATGCTCGGGATCCGCGGCATGCAGGGGCTGCTGTCGTCGAGCACCACTCGGCCCGAAGGCGACTGGCCGATGGCCATCCTCTCCGTGGTCGATTCGCACCGCGCCGGCCCACCGGCCGACGACACCCTGATCATCGAGATCTACCGCCCGCTCACCGCCGCCCGCCCGCGGGAGCCTGCTGCGGATGAGGCTCCCGCGGCGGTGCAAGCCGAGCCAGCCGCGGAAGGGCACTCCTCGCGGTGAAAGCCGGGACGCGACGCGTCCTCAGTCTTTGACACCCTTGACGCGGTCCGGGTCGGTGTACTTCTCCAGGGTCGCCGCCAGATCCACGCCGTTGATGTTGGCCAGCGTCGCCAGCCACGCCAAAACGTCGGCGAACTCCTCCTCGAGGTTCGCCCGCTCTGCCGGGCTCGCGGGGCGGCCGCTCGGGCGGTTGGTGTTGGCCAAGGCCGTGGCCAGCTCGCCGAACTCCTCGGCGAGGTACAGGAACGTGCCGGCGGTCCCGCGGGCGTTGTCGGTGGCGAAGTAGCGTTCGCGGATCAGCTCCTGGAACGCGCGAAGGGTGATGTCGGGTGGCTGGGTCATGGCCGACGCTAGCCGGCTCGCCGAGCCCGGCCGAGCGATAGGCTTCTGATCGGAAAATGCGGCCAGCCGGCGGCTTGATGCGTCCCGGCCGGCGCGTACACTTGCAGGCTCGACCCGGGGGCGTGGTGCCCGCGGGATCCGTGCGATTCTCGACGTTGTTGGAAAGCCCGTTCGGCAGCAACCGGACCGGGTGAGGTGCAGACTCGGATGCCGACGATCAACCAGCTGGTTCGCAAGCCTCGCGTTTCGCCCAAGGCCAAGTCCAAGGTGCGGGATTTGGATTCCTGCCCGGCACGCCGGGGCGTCTGCCTGAGCGTCAAGACGACGACGCCCAAAAAGCCCAACTCCGCGCTGCGGAAGATCGCGCGTGTCCGTCTGAGCAACGGCAAGGAAGTCACGGCCTACATCGGCGGCGAGGGGCACAACCTCCAAGAGCACTCGATCGTGCTCGTCCGCGGCGGCCGCGTCCGCGACCTGCCCGGCGTCCGCTACCACGTCGTCCGCGGCGCCCTGGACACGCTCGGCGTCGACGGCCGCAAGCAAGGCCGCTCGAAGTACGGCGTCAAGAAGGGCAAGTAACCAGTTTTCTTTCGATTGGCGTCGGCCGATCGGGCGAGTAATCCCGCGTCACGCCAGCCCGGCGGCCGCGGGGTGAACACAGAGCCGGCGCTATTGCCGGCGGATGAGCCAGGGGTATCACACACATGGGCAAGAAATTCACCGCGAGCGCCACGCAGCTCCGCCCGGATCCGGTCTTCAACGACACGACCCTGGCCAAGTTCATCAACTGCATCATGTACGACGGCAAGAAGTCGGTCGCGCAGCGGTGCATGTACGACGCGCTCGCGGACATCCAGGACCGGCTGGCCAAGATCGACGACCCGAACGCGCCCGAGGAGGCCATCGAGGTCTTCCATATGGCGATCGACAAGGTCAAGCCCTTCGTCGAGGTCCGCAGCAAGCGGATCGGCGGCGCGAACTATCAGGTGCCGATGCAGGTCAACCGCAA